>NZ_JAGYGD010000002.1:0-378028 GCF_019947275.1 Pseudomonas sp. GL-RE-29 | reverse complement strand
TCCCATCCCGAACTCAGCAGTGAAACGATGCATCGCCGATGGTAGTGTGGGGTTTCCCCATGTGAGAGTAGGTCATCGTCAAGATTAAATTCCGAAACCCCAATTGCGAAAGCAGTTGGGGTTTTGTCTTTAAAGTAGAAACATCAAGAATTCGTCAGCACGTCGTCATAGACGGACTGACACACAGAATTTCTTGACGACCATAGAGCATTGGAACCACCTGATCCCATCCCGAACTCAGCAGTGAAACGATGTATCGCCGATGGTAGTGTGGGGTTTCCCCATGTGAGAGTAGGTCATCGTCAAGATTGAATTCCGAAACCCCTGTCTGCTAACGCAGACAGGGGTTTTGTCGTTTCAGGGGTACTAAAAGCCCGTTTTGGAGCGTCTCCAAAACGGGCTTTTTCGCGTCTTACATAAACAGTTTCAGTACATTGTTCATCGCATCATCGGCAAAACCCTGTACGAAATCCTTAAACCCCGACAGCGTCTCGGCACCACCCTGTGCCGGTTCGGCAATGATGGTCCAGGTAGCCCGCGACCTGCCCGCATCTAACGAATCCACACTCATCGCCGCCCACAAATTGCCCACGCCCAATGTGTTGTAGATCGTGGTCCAGGTCATGCTTAGCGCTTCATCGTCACGGGAGTTGAGTTGCTCGACTACCAGGTTGCCGTCCTTGAAGAATTTCTTGCGCAGGGATGACACGCCTTCACCAGTCATCTCGATGTGCGACAGCGCCGGAATGAATCGGTCGAAACCGGCAAAGTTACCGACCACGGCCCAAACCTGTCCGGCATCGGCAGGCACTTCCACCGAGGACACAACTTGGCAGCCTTGCGGGTTTTTGATCAGGGTATCGGGGTGCAGTGTGCTCATGGTTTTGCTCCATTGGGTTGAATCAGATGAAGTTGATTTCTTTGAGGTAGTCGCACCCGCGACGCAGCAGCGCCGGGGATTTTTCCGGATAGCGCGTGCCCATCTGACGCACGCCGGCCCGGGCGTTGTCGTGCCCGATCATCGAGATGTCGCCGATGTCTTCTTCGAAGCCGTTGAGGTAGAAACCCAGCACGCCGAACAGCGCGTTGTCGCTATCGACACGGCGCAGTTGCTGTTGCCAGTCTGCGACGCTGACCATGGAAAACTGCCGGCCGGTTTCGCGAAAGGATGCAACGTAGGTGTCCCAGTCCAGCGGTTCAGGGTTGTGCAGGTTGAATACCGCTTTGTCCGGTTGATAACGGCTGGCATGGAAGGCGATAAAGCCGGCGAGGAAGTCCACCGGCATCAGGTCGAAATTGAGCGAAAACTCCGGAACCTGGCCGAGTTGTATCGAGCCCTTGAGCATCAGCATTAAACGGTTCTTGTGTGGCTGGCACACACCCGTGAGGCTGTTGAAGCTGATGTTGCCGGGGCGATAGAGATTGACCCGCACACCGCGCTGTCGTGCGCGTTCGAGGATCCGCTCGCCGACCCATTTGGACAGGTTGTAGCCATTCTTGATGTAAATCGGCGGGGTCTGGGCGGCGGGCATCTCCAGCACCCGGCCATCGGCGGAAATCGTGCTGGAAGCTGAGAGTGTCGAAACGAAGTTGAAGATCTTTTTGCTGCGCCCTTCGCACAGTCGCAGACACTGGAAAATCGGCTCAACGTTGTCCCGCGCCAGCGACTCATAATCGAGTACGTGATTAACGTTGGCAGCGTTGTGCACCAAAGCGCCGAACTCTCGATCCAGTCGCTCGTAGACGTCGGCTGCCAGCCCCAGTTCCGGGCGCGTGATATCTGCCGCGTAGACTTGCACGCGATTCAGGTCCAGGTGCTCCAGGCGATTCTCCCGCAAGGCCTGGGCGAAACGCTCGACAGCCGATTGCCCGCCACCGTCGCGGACCAGGCAGGCTACTTCGCTTGCCCCCCGCGCCAGCAAAGCTTCAACGATGTGTACACCGACAAAGCTGTTGGCGCCGGTGACGATTACCTTATGCACGTCGCCCATGCGGCTGACGGGCAGTGGCTGCACTTCCAGTTCGCGGTCGGCGTCGGACAGGGCCTTTTCACTCAGCACCTCTTCGCTGCCGGATCCGCGCACCAGCGTCGCCAGTTTTGCGATAGTGGGCAGTTCGATAAAGCGGTTGATCGAAATGCTGCGGCCGAACTCTTCGCGCAGGCGCAGCAACATCCGAGACAGCAAAATCGAATGACCGCCCAGATTGAAGAAGCTTTCGTCAGTGGAAATATCGCAGGCGGATAACTCCAGCAGTTCGGCCCAGATTTCCCGCAACAGCACTTCATCGTCACTGACGGGCAAACACCGCGAGCCGTTTTCAATGCAGCTGACCGGCAGTTTCAGCAGTGCCTGACGATCGACCTTGCCATTGCTGGAATACGGCATGCTCGTCAGTGCGGTCCAGGCGCTGGGCTGCATGTAGTCTGGCAAATGCTGCGCCGCATGAGCTTTCAACGCTTCGCGAGCGCTGCCAGGTTGATCTTCCCGAGGCTGGGCGAGGAAGGCCAGAATCCGTCGATTGCTGTCGATGACGACCGCCACCTGACCGAACAACTGGCTGTCGCGCAGGCAGCGCTCGATCTCTTCCGGCTCGACCCTGAACCCGCGGATCTTCACTTGGTTGTCGCGACGCCCACACAGCTCGATGCCGTCACCGGTCCACTTCGCCATGTCGCCGGTGCGATAGGCGCGCAAATGCTCGCCCTTCGGCAGACGCAGGGTCAAATAGCGCTCGGCGGTTTGCTGCGGATTGTTCAGGTAACCCAGGCACACCCCTGGCCCGACGATGTACAACTCGCCGACGGTTTGCTCGGCTACCGGCTGAAGTTCCTCATCGAGAATCAGCACCCGGCTGTTTGCAATCGGTCCGCCCAGCGTCCGATTGTTGTCGCCGGTTTGCAGTTGCCGCGCGGTAATCAGTACCGTCGCTTCGGTGGGACCATAAAGGTTGTAGAACTTGCTTTGGCGCGTCAGTTGCTGGATGACCCAAGGCTCGCAAACATCGCCGCCGGTCATGACGTGATCAAGGTTTCGCAGTTGCTCCAGCGGTAGGATGCTCAACAACGCCGGAGGCAAAAAGGCGTGGCTCAGTTGCTGATAACGGATCAGCTCCACCAGTTGCAGCGGGTCGCGACGCTGATCTTCATCAGGTACGATCAGCTCCGCACCTTGCAGCAAGGTCGGGAAAATATCGATCAGCGACGAGTCAAAACTCAGCGACGAAAACTGCAGCACACGACTCTCTTCGGTCAACTGCACATAGTCCGCATACCACGCCGTGAAGTGCGCGAGATTGGCCTGGCTCAGCAGTACGCCTTTGGGGTGGCCGGTGGTGCCCGAGGTGTAGAGCGCCATGCACGGTGCGTCGAGATCGAGACGAAGGCGCATCAAGGGTTGATCGAGATTCTCTTCGTCGAAGTCGATGCCGGTGATATCAAGCGCCGGCATTTCTGCAGCGAGCGGGTGCTGCCCGTCATGCAGCAGTAAAACAGCGCCAGCGTTCGACAGGATGTACTGCTGGCGCTGTAGCGGATGGCTCAGCTCCAATGGCAGGTACACCGCACCGACGCCGAGAATCGCCAGAATTCCCGCATACAACGCACTGCACTTGGGCAGGCAAATTCCCACGACCAATGGCCCTCGATACTTATCGAGCAGCGGTTGCAAATGCCGGGCGATGGCGCGGCTTTGCGCGTGCAATTGGCGATAGTCGATGGACGAACCTGAGATGTTCAATGCCGGGCGTTCGGCGCACTGGATAAAGCGCTGTTCAAGTCGCTCGATGATCGGCGTTTGTGCCAATTGCAGTAGACGCGGCTGCGCGGTGGCGTTGAAACGATGCACGTACGCCAGGCTCTCCAGCCATTGCAGATTTTCTATTCGATCGAAATGCGCCGGGGTGGCCGGTTCGGCGAGGAGAAAATACTCGGCATCCCGGGAGAAGCGGCTGACCAGTAGCGCCACGTGACCCACCAATTCCGCAACTGTGCGCAGACGCAACGCCTGGCCATTGCCCGAAGGCTCATTCGCGATTGGCAAACGAGTGAGTAACGTCGAACCGATGGAGCACAGCAAATCTAGCGACGGAAGGTCGGAAGCACCCGAGGGGCCGACACCCAGTTCCAGCGTCAGTCGCGGCGCATCGCTGAGACTTTCAAGCAGCAGGCTGGCATCGTCGATCAGCAGATCCGCACTACCCGGTGTCAGCTCTCCGAGCGCGGCCACCCGTGTCAAAGAATGACCGTGTTGTTCAAGTTCCAGCGCCAGATCGGTCAGGGCCTGGCTGCGGCCAACGAGCAGAATGTCGAGACGTCTCATGATGTGCTCCTCGTCAAATCAGGTAGTCGCTCAAGGCGTTTTGCACGCACGGCGAATCAAGCAGCGAACTGCTGCGGAAGAACCGCACGATGTTGGCCACGAGTGGGTGATGCCGATTGATCGGGAAGGCCAGCCCCGATACTTCGCTCTTGAGCGTGTGGCGCGTTGCGTCGTTGATTTGCAAGGCGTCGATCAAGCGAAAGTCGAAGGACTTCTGGATGTCGTTGGTCAGGTAGTGGCCGATGAACACCGGCAGGATCTTCGCGATGCACTGGCGGTCGTCTTCGCACGCGGTGTGCCAGTAGATGCGCACCATCCGGGACCAGAACCCGGAGTGGCGGCCTTCATCCAGCAAGTGGTCGGCCATCAAACCCTTGATCGACTGCTTGACCGTTTCGTCCTTGGCGAACGCCGCGACATCGCCGGTCACGGTGTTCTCGGCGATGGCCACGCAAATCAGCTCCACGGCGCTGCGCAGGTGTTCTGGCGCGAGTGCCACAGCCGCCGGGATCGCCCGGCTCAGCTCGATTTCTTCGGGCAGGTCGATGGGCGTGATACCGGTCATGGCGACGGTCTGTTGCATGAAGTCCATCGCCACCAGCGCGTGATAATCTTCGTCTACGACTACGGTCATGGCGTCGTAACGGCAGGCGAACGGAAAGGCCAGTGCGAAGCGATTCTTGGCGATGCTGCGAGCGGTCTTGTCGACGATCTCGGTTTCGAAGATCACCACGTCGTTGATGAATTTGTAGAGCGTCTGCACCAGGGCAAAGTCGCGCTGTTGCGGGCACTCGCGCAGGAACGTTTCGCTGAGCACCAGTGGTTGCCGGCTCAGGGGGTAGATCAGTTTGTCGTCGTTCTCCAGTACGCGACGCGGCCGGGTGCGGATGGTGGCGCGGCTTTCCCAGGCGTCGGCGAAGGATTGGTAGTCGGCGGCGTTCATGAGGTCATCTCCGTGACGGATTCGCCCATGCTCAGGCGCAAGCCGTCCCACAGCGCGATACGACTTTCCACCGCGGCGATGGCGCTGGCATACACCTCTTCTTCACGCTGCGGATTGCCATCGACCAGTCGCGCGAGGAGTTTTTCCGCCGCCGGGCCGTGGTCTTCGGCATCGACTTCAATGTGCCGTTCGAGGTAATAGCGAAAGGTCGGCGCCTGTTCGATGCCGATGCCCCAGTCGTCGAGAATGCGCTGGAACATTTGCGGAATGACGCTCTCGCGGCCATGTAGAAACGCCGCCGCCACACTGTGGCCCGGCGCGTGCAGCGCGGTGTGAAGTGTGTGACGTACGAACTGCGCCGCCGCCGGGTTGACGTCCACACTTTGCAGCGCCACATCGTAACTCACGCCTACTGTTGCAGTGCCACGAAGCGTTCGACTGCGGCCGTACTCGCGCCTATCTCACGCATAGCATCGAGATACAGTTCGAAGTGGCTGTAGTGACCCTGGGCCGGGCGGTCATCAGACTCTTCACCCAGCACGATCTCGTTGATCAACCGCGCCGCTTGCGGATCTCGCGGAGGGAGCCAGGGCAGGTGGGTGCAGGTCAGATCCCGTTGCAGGCGTTTGGTCAGCGACATGAAATCCCACACCGCAAATACATGGGATTCCATGAAGCGTTGCAACACCGATAGCGAATGTATTTCGGAGAAAATCGGGTGTGCACTCAGTTCGGTTTTCTTTTGGTCGAGATGCGCTTTAGTTGATTTCATGGACGAACCTTTATGAGTTATAGATGAGTGTGATCAATCTCTGATGGCCGGTTAAAGTTTTAAGTTGGCGAGCGAGTGCCTCAAACAAATTGATCTGTTTTTGCACGTGTCTCAGATGTGCTTGGCCCTGCAGCCCGCGATCGCTGGCGGCGTGGAAAAACTAATACACAAATAAAGTATTCGGCAAGTCATTTTGTTAGATATTAAAAGTTGATATTTTTCAAGCGCGACAAGTTCCAATAGAATCTTTTATGTAAGTTTTATTTGGATGTAGTTACTCCTTCCGGCTTATATAAGTCAGAATTTTAGTAAAGAGTGAATGCCTCACTCGAAGCAACTTTCTAATTTAAATCGTTGAGGTGATTTGAAGGGGGGAAGTTGGACAGGGGTGACGCCGACTCTTCCGTTCCCGTGGCAAGGCTCCTTCCGTAGGTTTCGACCCAAGAGTGAGCGTAATTCAAGGCAGCCGCTATCACCGGAGTGTGCGGATCGGGGAAGGATGAAAGGGAGGGGAATTTGTAAGCGGTTTGTGTAGCGAGGGAGCGTGCTCCCGTCCGGATGCGGTGCAGTCACTCAGTCTGTCAGGGCGTCATGGCAGTAAAAAAATTTTTGGGGCTGCTGCGCGGCCCAGCGGGAGCAAGCCCCCTCGCCACATTAGATCGGCGTCACTTGGCGGCTTTTCTGCTCTGGGCTTCAGGGCTGGCGAGGTAGCGCGTGATGACCTCGACCCCACGATTGAGGTGATGTTCGAGCAGTTTCACCGAACCTTCGACGTCCCGCTCCTCAGCGGCTCGCAACAGCGCACGGTGATCCTCCTGGGACAATTTGCCCAGGCCCATGGCTTCCAGGTTGAAACGCAGAAAACGCTCTTCTTCGTTCAAGCCGTCTTCGACCAGCTTCAGCAGTCGGCGATTGGGGGCTTTGTTGTAGAGCGACATATGGAAGAGGCGATTGAGTCGGCCAATTTCGCTGTAGTCGTGCTCCGTTTCCAGTTCGTCGATGAAGCGGGCGGCCTGATTGATGTCCGACGCCTCAAGCAGAGGAACCGACAAGCGCAGCGCTTCGGATTCAAGCAGGATCCGCAAAGCGTAGGTTTCCACGGCATCGCCCTGTACCAACGGCGCGACCACCGCGCCTTTATGGGCGACCACGTTGAGCAATGCCTGGGCTTCGAGCTGGCGCAAGGCTTCGCGCACGGGCATGCGGCTGACGCCAAACAGGTCGGCCAAGTCTTGCTGGCGCAGGGCAGTACCGCAGGGAATGCGTCCGTCGAGAATGGCCGAGCGCAAGGTTTCCTCGATCACCGAGCGTGCCAAATGAGCGGGAATCGGCCCGTTGACCTTGATACTGCTGAGGGGGTTGGGCTTTTGTGTCACAACTACGCACCCTGAATGATTGAATTATTTTTTGGATCCAACTGACCCTAGTGACAGTCCGCCATGTTGTCAAACGCCCGGTGGAAAGCCTTCTCTCAGTTTAGCGCGCCATCAGTGATCGCATCGTGCCATTGTTTTTTACTGGGCTAACCTACACCATCAACCGACTTCTACCCTATTTACCCTGGATGCCTGGCATTGGCGGTATGTAACCCGATCTCCCGGATTTTGCGCCGCCTGCTTGGCGCACTGCTGCTGGCCAGCGTGCTGCTGGGCGGCTTGCATGCCGATTGGGATTTTTCCCTGATCAGCCGCCGGGCGCAGGCATTGTACGGACCTTTGGGCGAAGGTCAGCAACGCATTGATGATTGGCAACGCCTGCTGTCCACCCAGAAGCAGATCGGCGAGCTGCAACAACTCAACGTGGTCAACCGGTTCTTCAACAGTCAGGTGCGTTATGTCGAAGACCAGGATCTCTGGCGCCAGGTCGATTATTGGGAAACCCCTATCGAAGCCCTGTGGAAAGGCGCCGGCGACTGCGAAGACTACGCAATCGCCAAATATTTCAGCCTGCGGCATCTCGGCGTTTCCAGTGACAAGCTGCGGATCACCTACGTAAAGGCCTTGCGCCAGAATCGCGCGCACATGGTGTTGACCTACTACCCGACTCCGGACGCCATTCCGCTGGTGCTCGATAGCCTGGTCGACACCATCAAACCGGCGAATCAACGAACGGATCTGCTGCCGGTCTACTCTTTCAATGCTGAAGGGATGTGGTTACCGGGCGCCAAGGGCAACCAGAGGGTCGGTGACACCAAACGCTTGTCCCGCTGGCAGGATGTGCTGAAGAAAATGCAGGCCGAAGGTTTCCCGGTCGAGTCGATAAATTAGGAGCACGCCTTTAGATGTCTTTGTTCAAACAACTGTTGATCGCTATCTGTCTGTTCCTGATCGTCGCCTTTACCGGCAGCTTCATGGTCAGCCTGGAGAGCTCGCGAACCCAGTACGTCAATCAGTTGCGCTCCCATGCCCAGGACGCGGCGACGGCGCTGGCGCTGTCCTTGACGCCAAACATCGACGACCCGGCGATGACCGAACTGCTGGTCAGTTCGATTTTCGATAGTGGTTACTACGCGAAAATTCGGGTCGTGGATTTATCCAACGATAAGACACTGGTCGAGCGCAGCGGCATCCCCACGGATACCAAAGTGCCGGAGTGGTTCGTCAGGTTGATCGGCCTGGAGCCCGCCGGTGGCGATGCTATTGTCAGCCGTGGCTGGGAGCAGGCCGCGCGGGTCGAGGTGGTGAGTCACCCGATGTTCGCGTTGGCCAAGTTGTGGCAGAGCGCCTTGGGTAGCCTGGCCTGGTTACTGATCTGCGGCGTGGTCAGCGCGATCCTGGGCGCACTGTTGCTGCGCCGGCAATTGAAGCCTCTGGATTACATGGTCCAGCAGTCCCATGCCATTGCCCGTCGCGAATTTCTCAGCCTGCCAGACCTGCCGCGCACGCCTGAATTGCGACGCGTGGTGCAGGCCATGAACCAGATGGTCGAGAAGCTCAAGGCGCTGTTTCAGGAGCAGGCCGAACGCAGTGAAAAGCTGCGCGTCGAGTCCTATCAGGACAACCTTACCGGGTTGGCCAACCGACGTTATTTCGAGATGCAGTTGAACGCGCGGGTGAGCAACCCCGAGCAGGCCAGTTCAGGTTATTTGCTGTTGTTGCGGGTCAAGGATCTGGCCGGTCTCAACCAACGTCTGGGCGGTCAGCGCACTGACGCCTTGCTGCGTGCGGTCGGCGAGCTGTTGTCTCGCGAGTGTTCCAAATTCCCGGAAACCCTGAACCTGGTCACACGGATTCGTGGTGGTGAATTTGCCGTGCTGGCGCCAGGGTTGGTGCGCGAGGAAGCGCTGCAACTGGCTCAGCAACTGGACAACAGCCTGGCCAGCCTGCATGCGACCGGCGCCACCGACGTTCCCTCGGTGGCCGCCATCGGGTTGGCGCCGTTTGTTCATGGCGACGCGCCACAAGCGGTGCTCGGGCTGGCTGATCAGGCCTTGGCACAGGCTGAAGGCCAGTTGGATTCGAACTGGGTCTGCCTCGATCACAGCGCCCTGGACCGCGTCGGCGACGATCATCATGCCTGGCACAACCTGCTCGATCAGACGCTGAATCAGCGGCGCTTCCAGTTGTATTTCCAACCGGTGGTGGCGAGTCAGGACACGCAACTGGTGCTGCACTACAAGGTGCTTTCGCGCCTGATCGACGATCAGGGCCAGACCATTCCGGCCGGACACTTCCTGCCGTGGCTGGAGCGGTTTGGCTGGGCGGCGCGGCTCGATCGGCTGATGCTGGAGCTGGTGCTGGAGCAGATGGCCGGCCACGAGGAGTCGCTGGCGCTGAACCTGTCGTCGGCCACCCTGAGCGATCCGCAGGCGTTGAACGCGGTTTTCGAAACGCTACGTGCGCATTCTGATCTGGGGCCGCGGCTGACCCTGGAAATCGGCGAAGAACAATTGCCCGAGCAAGCGCAACTCGAAGACCTGACACGGCGTCTGCGTGAGCTCGGGTTCTCGCTGAGCCTGCAGCGCTTTGGCGGGCGCTTCAGCATGATCGGCAACCTGGCGCGGCTCGGGTTGGCGTACCTGAAGATCGACGGCAGTTACATCCGTGCGATTGATCAGGAAAGTGACAAGCGCCTGTTCATCGAGGCCATTCAGCGTGCGGCCCATAGCATCGATTTGCCGTTGATTGCCGAGCGAGTTGAGACTGACGGGGAGTTGGCGGTGATTCGCGAGATGGGGGTGTATGGGGTTCAGGGGCGGCTCGTGGGTGAGCCGAAGCCATGGGCTTAGGTGTTGGGATTTGAGTCGTTTGTGATCCCGCCATCGCGAGCAGGCTCGCTCCCACAGTTTGATCGGTGATGCCCACAGGATTTGTGTGCAACACAAAACCCTGTAGGAGCGAGCCTGCTCGCGATAGCGTCAGTTCAGACGCTGACGAGCGATAGGTTCAGATAAACCCTTCCTCATCATCATCAACCAAATGACTCAACCCACCCAACGCTTCCCGGGCCTGGCTGCGGTCCATGAGTTTGGCCTGCGCGGGTGCTGGCAGGTCGGTGACGCGAATCACGCCTTTGCTGATCAGCACTTCGATCAGGTCGTCGAGTACCCGGATCATCTCCAGGTCGCTCTGGCGCAGTTGCTTGAGCTGTTTGATTTGCTGCAGTTGCTTGTGGCTGGTGGCCACGACTTCATTGGCAAACCACTCCTGAAGATCAGGGTGGTCAGCCGGCAGCGTTTCCGTGGATTCGGCGTAAGCTTCGGCTTCCACGCGCATCAGTTGGCCGTCTGTGTCGCGTTGCACGTAGAACATAAACATCCCTCACAAGTGAACAGCGTCATGCTGTCAGCAGCATAGGTGAATTAAGCCATATGGTTATTCGCTAACGGTATTTAAATTCGCGTTCTTATATCTATAAAGTTAATCCCCTGCGTACCTGCCGACCAATCGGCGCGCCGCACGACACGAACCAACACGACATCCGTGAGTTTCTGATCGACGCGCGCGCCCTTGAGCGTGCCGTGCGTGGGAGTGATTTATGTCCGCAGCTTCAACATCGCCAAGCATCGCACCACAATTTTTCGAAATCCGCCCGTTCAGCGGTGCGGTGGGTGCCGAAATCATCGGTCTCGATTTGTCCCGCCCGGTCAATGATCAGGATTTTGCGCGCATTCATCGTGCGCACCTGGATTATCACGTGGTGGTGTTTCGCGACCAACGCATTACCCCCGAGCAGCAGATCGATTTCAGCCGCCGTTTTGGCGTGTTGCAGATCCATGTGCTCAAGCAGTTCCTGCTGACCGGGCATCCAGAAATTCTCATCGTTTCCAACATCATTGAAAACGGCCAATCCATCGGCCTCGGCGATGCCGGCAAGTTCTGGCATTCCGATCTCTCCTACAAAGAACTGCCAAGCCTGGGCTCGATGCTGCATGCCCAGGAACTGCCGTCCGAAGGCGGCGACACCTTGTTCGCCGACATGCACAAAGCCTGGGACAACCTGCCCGAGGCGCTGCGCAAAGCGGTCGAAGGTCGCTCGGCGGCGCACTCCTACACGGCGCGCTACAGCGAGACCAAATTCGAAGGCAACTGGCGCCCGACCCTGACGCCGGAACAACTGGCGCAAGTCGCCGAAGTCATTCACCCGGTGGTGCGTACCCACCCGGAAAACGGGCGCAAGGCGTTGTTCGTCAGCGAGGGTTTCACTACCCGCATCGTTGGCCTGCCGGAAGACGAGAGCAAGCAACTGCTCGACGAACTCTACGCCCACAGCGTATTGCCGCAAAACATCTACCGCCATCAGTGGCAGCCCCATGACCTGGTGTTCTGGGACAACCGTTCGCTGATCCACCTTGCCGCCGGATGCCCAAGCCATCTGCGCCGCAAGCTGTATCGCACCACCATCCAGGGCGACGCGCCTTTCTGATTTGTCGGAGATTGATCATGTCCAAACGTCTACCCTTTGCACCGCTGGCCGCGGCCATCGGCCTGGGTTTCAGCCTGATCGCCGGCAGCCTCGTGGCGCCGACTGCGGCCCATGCCGAAGGTGAAATCCGCATCGCCGAACAGTTCGGCATTGTGTACTTGCTGCTCAACGTGGTGCGCGATCAGAACCTGATCGAGAAGTACGGCAAGCAGGAAGGCATCGACATCAAGGTCGACTGGACCCAGCTGTCCGGTGGCGCCGCGGTCAACGATGCGTTGCTCTCCGGTTCCATCGACATTGCCGGTGCCGGCGTCGGCCCGCTGCTGACCATCTGGGACCGCACCCACGGCAAGCAAAACGTTAAAGCCGTGGCTTCGCTGGGCAACTTCCCGTACTACCTGGTGAGCAACAATCCGAAGGTCAAAACCATTGCTGACTTCACCGAGAAAGACCGCATCGCCGTGCCGGCGGTGGGTGTGTCGGTGCAGTCGCGTTTCCTGCAATACGCGGCCGCCAAGCAATGGGGTGACAAGGAATTCAATCGCCTCGACAAGTACACCATCGCCGTCCCGCACCCTGATGCCACGGCGGCGCTGATCGCTGGCGGTACCGAGTTGAGCGGGCACTTCTCCAACCCGCCGTTCCAGGATCAGGCGTTGGCCAATCCGAACGTGCACGTAGTGCTCAACACCTACGACCTGCTCGGCCCGAACTCACCGACGGTGCTGTTCGCTACCGAGAAATTCCGCAATGAAAACCCGAAAACCTACAAAGCCTTTGTCGACGCCTTGACCGAAGCCGCGCAATTCGCGCAGAACGATAAAGGCGCGGCGGCGGACACTTACATCCGCGTCACCAAGGCGAAAATCGACCGCGCCGAGTTGCTGAAAATCATCGACAACCCGCAGTTCGAATTCAGCGTCACGCCGAAAAATACCTACCCGCTGGCCGAGTTCCTCTACCGCGTGGGCGCGATCAAAAACAAACCGGATTCGTGGAAGGATTACTTCTTCCAGGACGCCAAGCCGCTGCAAGGGAGCTGATCGAAATGAATGCCCCTTTGCAAGGCCACACGGTCAGCAAACCGAACGCAAAAGCCCAGGCGCTGTTGTCGGTCGATAACGTCAGCCTCGAATACCGCACGCCACAACGTGTGGTTCGAGCGACCCACCAAGTCAGTTTCGAAATCGACCCGGCGGACCGCTTTGTCCTTCTCGGGCCATCCGGTTGCGGCAAGTCGACACTGCTCAAAGCGGCTGCCGGATTCATCCAGCCCGTCGAAGGCGAGATCCGTCTGCAAGGTCAGCGCGTCGATGCGCCGGGGCCGGACCGGATCGTCGTATTCCAGGAATTCGATCAACTGCCGCCGTGGAAAACCGTCAAACAGAACGTGATGTTTCCGCTGCTGGCGTCGAAAACCCTCAAGCGCAAAGAGGCAGAAGAACGAGCGCTGCACTACCTGGAGAAGGTCGGTCTGGCGGCGTTTGCCGATGCTTATCCGCATACCTTGTCGGGTGGCATGAAGGCGCGAGTCGCCATCGCCCGGGCGTTGGCCATGCAACCGAAAATCCTGTTGATGGACGAACCCTTTGCCGCACTCGATGCCCTGACCCGGCGCAAGATGCAGGAAGAATTGCTGCTGCTCTGGGAAGAGGTGCGCTTCACGCTGCTGTTTGTCACGCACTCCATCGAAGAGGCGTTGGTGGTGGGCAATCGCATCTTGCTGTTGTCGCCGCATCCGGGGCGGGTACGCGCGGAAGTCCACAGTCATCAATACGATTTGCATAGCCTCGGTGGCGTGGCATTCCAGGAGTCGGCGCGGCGCATCCATCGGTTGTTGTTCGATGAAGGCCAGTCGCCGGAAACCGAGCGTGAACTGGATTTCGCCGACATCCGCATCGCTTATTGAGCCAGTTTGAGAGGAGGGCCCGATGAGCCATTTATCATCCCCGCGTGAAGAATTCGAAACTGTTCTGCAACCGCTGACTAGCGTGCCGCTGGAACGCGAACTGCCACTGGGCCAGCGTTTGTGGCAACAGGGCTGGATTCGTAAAAGCCTGATCCTGATTTTGCTCGCCGTACTGTGGGAAGCCGCTTCGCGTTACACAAACAACGACCTGCTGCTGCCGAGCTTCATGCAAACCGCACATGCGCTGTACGACGGACTGCTCAGCGGCGAGTTGTTGGGCAAGGTGTGGATTTCCCTGGTGGTGCTGATCAAGGGTTACCTGATCGGCATCGTTCTGGCGTTTGGCTTGACGACGCTGGCAGTGTCGACGCAATTCGGCCGCGATTTGCTCAGTACGCTGACCTCAATGTTCAACCCGCTGCCGGCCATTGCACTGTTGCCGCTGGCGTTGCTGTGGTTTGGGTTGGGGCAGAACAGCTTGATTTTTGTGCTGGTGCATTCGGTGCTTTGGGCTTTGGCGTTGAACACCTATGCGGGGTTTCTTGGTGTTTCGGAAACACTGCGCATGGCTGGCCGAAATTACGGCCTTAAGGGCATGCGGTTTGTGCTGTTTATCCTGATCCCGGCGGCACTGCCGTCGATCCTCGCGGGGCTAAAAATCGGCTGGGCGTTTGCCTGGCGTACCTTGATCGCTGCTGAATTGGTGTTTGGTGCTACTAGCGGCAAGGGTGGATTGGGCTGGTACATCTTTCAGAATCGCAATGAGTTGTATACGGATAAGGTGTTTGCCGGGTTGGCGGTGGTGATTTTGATTGGGTTGCTGGTGGAGAATCTGGTGTTTGATTCGTTGGAGAGAGTGACGGTGAAGCGGTGGGGGATGGTGCGGTGAGCGTGGCTCACCGCGCTTATGGAGCAGTATTCAGTTTGCATCACGAATGCGCGTTACGGGGTTGCCCGTATTGCCTGTGTATTCTGAAACGCGCCTGTCGACTGTAATTCCGGAGGTACCGTTGCCTCGAGGTAGTGAAGTTGGCCGAGTAGCTCTTGATGTGGTTGGATGTCGAGATATATACCGACTTTCGTATCCATTAACGTATCGGTTTGGAGCGAACACCCGATCAGCCCGTTGTAATTGTGAAATCGTGGGTGGTGGGGGTCCAAGTTCTCGCATAACCTTCTGATCAAATAGAAAATTGTCAGTAAAAACCTTCTTCGCGCTCAGAACCGCGCTCCGAGTAGCTCCCAATACCTGCGAGACACCGCTGCCGACGGTGGTCGCAGTCTTACTGACCATCTGAATGGCTACGTTGCCCACTCTGCCCGTCATTGACTGCACGAAACGAGAAAGCGCCCATACCGATCGCCCCGTCGGATCCGAATTCATCACCGGCTCCCCTTCACAATACATATACGCATTCAATCCCCCCTCACCAAACGGACTCAAACTGTCCGGGCTATGAAAACGCATCAACCGTGGGTTGTAAGTTCGATAACCGTTGCCCAGCAAATACCATCCAGGTTTCGCCTCGCGCATTTCACCGTTGAACCCCAGCCGCGTCATGACCTCACGCTTTGAGGATTGCTGGCCGTAGGGCGAGTACGCAAGTTGGTTGGGGTTGCTCGCGTCGATTTCCGCGAGAACCGAGTTTTTGAGATCTACTGCGAGCAGCATCGTGCGTCGCTGGCTCTGGTTCTCTGGGTAAACGGTTTTGGCTTGAGTCATTTGAGAGTACTTCGAAAGAATAGGGCCGAGAGGTTATTGGCCTTTATTTCTACTCGCCTCACCCAAGATTGAGAACTATCAGAACTGATAGTGCTTTCGGCTGTAGGAGCAAGCTTGCTCGCGATAAACGATCACGCGGATTTCCTGAGGGACCGCGTTATGGCCATCGCGAGCAAGCTTGCTCCTACAGATGGGTTCGCTGTTAGGATTGCGTTTGAGTCAGTGACGAATAGATATGAGTGCTCGCTATGCAATTGCCTGACATGAATTTGTTAGTTGCCCTCGACGCCTTGCTCGACGAGGGCAGTGTGGTGGGTGCGGCGCGGCGGATGAACCTCAGCCCGGCGGCGATGAGCCGGACGTTGACGCGAATTCGCGAGGCCATCGGTGATCCGATTCTGGTGCGCGCCGGCCGAGGATTGGTGCCGACGCCCAAAGCACTTGAACTGCGCGAGCAGGTGAGGGAAGTGGTGGAGCAAGCCGCGCAGTTGTTCCACTCGGCCCGGGTGGTGGACCTGGGCAGTTTGCGGCGGCGTTTCAGCATTCGCGCCAACGATTTCTTCATCGGCATCTACGGCGGCAAGCTGTTCGACACCATGGAGCGCCAGGCGCCGCATTGTGAATTACGTTTCGTGCCGGAAGGCGATGGCGATGACGAAGCCTTGCGCGAGGGCCGCATCGATTTGAGCGTCAGCAACAATCGGCCGCTGATGCCGGAAGTGAAAGTGCAGAATCTGTTTTCTACCCAGTTTGTCGGCCTGGTGCGTGAGGATCATCCGTTGCTCGATGAAGAAATCACCGCCGAACGTTTTGCCGGGTTTTCCCATATCAGCATGTCTCGCCGCGGTATCGCCCGTGGGCCGATTGATACGGCGCTTAACGCCTTGGGACTGGAGCGGCGGGTGGCGGTGATTGCACCGAGTTTTCATGCAGCGATGTTTGCCTTGCCCGATTCCGACCTGATCCTGCCGGTGCCCAAGGAAACGCTGTTGAGCGTACGTCGTTTGGGTTTGAAGTTGCGTTCGTTCACCCTGCCGATTCCGTTGCCGACCATCATGCTGACCCAGGCCTGGCATCCGCGATTCGACAATGATCCTGCACACCGCTGGCTGCGCGAAACGCTGAAAACGTGCTGTGACGAGACTTGGATGGCGGCGCAACCTGTTTGAAAATCAAAAGATCGCAGCCTTCGGCAGCTCCTACAGGTACATGCGAACCCCTGTAGGAGCTGCCGAAGGCTGCGATCTTTTGATCTTAATGCTGCGTTTGGCGCACTTATAACCTGCCGATAAGTAAATTTTCGTAATGGCTCGCGCTCCATAGAATGCTCCGATGTTCAAATTCCGGAGCTTGCAGCAATGACTTCCCTCACGGTCACGGCACCTGTCGCTGCGGCCAGCCCTACGGCCGCCGCACCACCGGTCTTCGGCCCGCGGATCATCATTGGCCTGGTGGGCGTGTTGCTGGCGGTGCTGGTCTCGGGCCTGAACGAGATGGTGACCAAAGTCGCCCTGGCCGATATCCGCGGTGCGTTGGCCATCGGCTATGACGAAGGCACCTGGCTGGTTGCCAGTTACACCGCGACTTCGGTGGCGGCCATGGCCTTCGCGCCGTGGTGCGCGGTGACATTCTCGTTGCGGCGTTTCACTCTCTGCGCCATCAGCGCTTTCACGCTGTTGGGCGTGTTGTGCCCGCTGGCGCCGAACTACGAAAGCCTGTTGCTCCTGCGCACGTTGCAAGGGCTCGCCGGCGGCGCGCTGCCACCGATGCTGATGACCGTCGCCCTGCGTTTTTTGCCGGCCAACGTGAAGCTGTATGGCCTGGCCGGTTATGCCCTGACGGCCACGTTCGGCCCGGGGCTGGGCACGCCGCTGGCCGGGCTCTGGACCGAGTATGTCGGCTGGCAGTGGACCTTCTGGCAAGTCGTCGCGCCGTGCCTGATTGCCATGCTCGCTGTGGCTTATGGAATCCCCCAGGACCCACTACGGCTGGAGCGCTTCAAGCAATTCAACTGGCGCGGTTTGCTGCTGGGTTTTCCGGCGATTTGCATGCTGGTGGTCGGCATTCTGCAAGGCAATCGGCTGGACTGGTTCGAGTCGAGCCTGATCAGCTTTTTGTTGGTGGCCGGGTCGCTGTTGCTGGTGCTGTTTCTGATCAACGAATGGTCGCAGCCGATCCCGTTTTTCAAGATGCAGATGCTCGGCATCCGCAACCTTTCGTTCGCCCTGCTGACCCTGGCCGGGGTGCTGGTGGTGTTGCTGGCGGTGATCATTATTCCGTCCAGTTACCTGGCGCAGGTCCAGGGTTATCGCCCGGTGCAGACCGCGCCGATCACTCTGTTGGCAGCATTGCCGCAACTGATTGCGCTGCCGTTGGTGGCGGCGCTGTGCAACCTGCGCTGGTTCGATTGTCGCTGGGTGCTGGGGATCGGCCTGAGCATGTTGGTGCTGTCCTGCATCGGTGGATCGCAATTGACGTCGGCGTGGATTCGCGACGATTTCTACGTCCTGCAACTGCTGCAAATCTTCGGTCAACCCATGGCGGTGCTGCCGCTGTTGATGCTCTCCACCGGCAGCATCTCCCCGATGGACGGCCCGTTTGCGTCGTCCTGGTTCAACACCGTGAAAGGCCTGGCGTCGGTGATCGCCACCGGCGTGCTGGAGACCTTGACCACGGCGCGGTTGCACTTTCATTCAACGATGTTGGTGGACCGCCTCGGTAACTCACCCTTGGTCGATTCCGACAGTGCAGGCCTCGCCCACCGGCTGCATGCGCAGGCCGTGGTGCTGACTGCGTCGGATCTCTATTTGTGCATGGCTGGCGTCGCTATGGCGCTGATCCTGCTGATTTTCTGGATGCCGACGCGGATCTATCCGCCGCGCGCACCGACTTGAATGCTCCACTGAAACTGAAGGTTTTTATGACGACTCAATCAAAGCAAAAAGTGGCCGTGGGCGTTGCCGTCGTGATCGCGCTGGGCGTGTTTATTTACCTGCTGGCACCCGACCTGTTTGGTCAGCGCACGCAACAGAACACCAATGACGCCTATGTTTCGGCGGACTACACGCTGGTGGTGCCGCGCGTTGCCGGGTTCATCAAGGAAGTGCTGGTCGAAGACAACCAACAGGTCAAGGCCGGGCAGTTGCTGGCGCTGATCGATGACCGCGATCTGCGCGCTGCTGCCGAAGCGGCTTCCGCCGAAACGCTGGTGGCCCAGGCGCAACTGCAAAACGCTCGGGCAACCCTTGAGCGGCAGGCTTCGGTGATTGCTCAGGCGCAGGCAAGCGTGGTGTCGGCGAAGGCTGAAATGGCCTTCGCCGAACATGAACTGAACCGCTACAACCACCTTGCCGGGGTCGGCGCCGGTACCGTGCAGAACGCTCAGCAGGCGCGCACGCGCATCGATCAGGCGGGTGCTCGGCTGGCCAATGTCACGGCAGTGCTGGCGGCTGAACGCAAGCAAGTGGACATCCTCACGGCGCAACGTGACGGCGCCGAAGGTGGCCTGAAACGAGCGCAGGCGAAGCTGGAAATCGCCAGTTACGAGCTGTCCTACACCCGCATCGTCGCGCCGCAGGATGGCATGGTCGGCGAGCGTGCGGTGCGGGTCGGGGCTTACGTCACGCCGGGCAGTAAATTGCTCGCCGTGGTGCCGCTGGCGCAGGCCTACGTGGTGGCCAATTTCCAGGAAACCCAATTGACGAATGTGCAGCCGGGGCAGGACGTGACGGTGCGCGTCGATACCTTTGGCGGTGCCGAGCTGAACGGGCGGGTTGAGAGCATTGCACCGGCCACCGGGGTGACGTTTGCCTCGGTAAAACCGGATAACGCCACCGGTAATTTCACCAAAGTTGTGCAGCGGATTCCGGTGAAGATTGTGTTGGAACCGGGTCAGCCATTGGCTGCGCGGTTGCGGGTGGGGATGTCGGTGGAGGCGAGGATTGATACCGCAAGCGCTGGCACTGAGCATGAGGTTGCGCAGCGATGAGTTTTTTCGGCAAACACCAACCCCTGTGGCGAGGGAGCTTGCTCCCGCTCGAGTGCGCAGCGCTCGCAAATTTTGGGGCCGCTTCGCAGCCCAGCGGGAGCAAGCTCCCTCGCCACAAGGCCCGCGCCCGGTCAGCATTGGTCATGTTGAGTTTGGTTGCGCTGAGCGCCTGCACTGTCGGCCCGGATTTTCAGAAACCACAGGCAGAGCAAATCGCCGAATGGTCGAAACCATCCCAGGCTGCCGCCAGCCAAGCCACCGACGAAACAATGAACGAGCGCTGGTGGGAGGTTTTCAACGATCCGAAACTCTCGGCCCTCACTCAGCGCGCCCTGACCGATAACCTCGACCTGAAGCTCGCCAGCAGCCGCTTGCAGCAAAGTCGCGCCGTACGCCAGGTGATCACCGCCGACCGCTATCCGAATACCGCTGCCACGGGGAGTTACGCCCGTAAACGCAACAGCGGCGAAGGCTTGATGGACCCGTCGGGGAATAATGGCAACTCCGCGTTCAACCTTTGGGATGCCGGTTTCTCCGCGTCGTGGGAGCTGGATTTCTGGGGCCGCGTACGGCGCGAAACCGAAGCCGCTGATGCCACGCTGGAAGTCGCGGAAAACGACCGTCGCGGCGTGCTGTTGTCGGTGCTCGCTGAAACCGCCCAGGACTACATTCAACTGCGCGGTGTGCAAAACACCCGCGCCGTCACCGAGCAGAACCTCGACGTCGCCCGCCACAGTCTGAAGCTTTCGCAGTTGCGCCTGGCCGACGGTGTCGCGACGGATCTGGATGTCGCCGAAGCCGCCGCGCAAGTCGCGGCCATCGAATCGCGCCTGCCAGCGCTGGAGCAGCGTCAGTCTCAACTGATCAACGCCTTGAGCCTGTTGATGGGCGAACCGCCTCAAGCGCTGGCGACCGAGTTATCCACCGACGCGCCGGTGCCGCAAACCCCGCGTCAGGTTGCCATTGGCTTGCCGTCGCAACTGGCCGAGCGTCGCCCGGACATCCGCGAAGCCGAAGCGCGCCTGCATGCCGCGACCGCGAGTATTGGCGTGGCCAAGGGCGATTTCTATCCGCGGATTACGCTGTCGGGCAACGTCGGTTCGCAAGCCATGCAGTTGAGCGATTTCGGCTCATGGGGCTCGCGTGCGTTCGGCATCGGCCCGCAATTCAGCCTGCCATTGTTCGACGGCGGTCGTTTGCGCGGCGTGCTGAATTTGCGTGAAGCCCAGCAACAGGAAGCGGCCATCGCCTACCAGCAAACCGTGCTGGGTGCATGGCATGAAATCGACGATCAACTGAGCGCCTACAACGCTAGCCAACTACGCCGCGACAGCCTCGCCGAAGCCGTGCGGCAGAACCAGATCGCCTTGCAAACAGCACAGCAGCAATACGTTGAGGGCGTGGTGGATTTCGTCAACGTGCTCACCGTGCAAGGCGCGTTACTGGCGACTCAGGAGCAATGGGTCGAAAGTTCGACCGGCGTATCGCTGGCGATGGTCGGCTTGTACAAGGCACTCGGCGGCGGATGGCAGTCGGTGTATCCATTAGCCGCGCAGACCGAGTAACCGTCCGCGTTCAAGGTTTTGACGACAGATCCGCCATGCCCTTGAGCAACTCGATCGGCAGCGGGAAGACAATGGTCGAGCTCTTGTCGCCGGCAATCGAGCTGAGCGTCTGCATGTAGCGCAACTGCATGGCGCCTGGTTGGCGGCCGAGCATTTCGGCGGCCTGCATGAGTTTTTCCGAGGCCTGCAATTCGCCTTCGGCGTGGATCACTTTGGCCCGGCGTTCGCGCTCCGCTTCGGCCTGTTTGGCGATGGCGCGGATCATCGATTCATTGAGGTCGACGTGCTTGATTTCGACGTTGGCCACCTTGATGCCCCAGGCGTCGGTCTGGGCGTCGAGCACTTGCTGGATGTCGATGTTCAGCCGTTCGCGTTCGGCCAGCAATTCATCGAGTTCGTGCTTGCCCAGCACCGCGCGCAAGGTGGTTTGCGCCAGTTGGCTGGTGGCCATGAGGAAGTCTTCGACCTGGATGATCGCCTTCTGCGGGTCGAGGACGCGGAAGTACAGCACGGCATTGACCTTGACCGAAACGTTGTCGCGGGTGATCACGTCCTGGGGCGGAACATCGAGGACCACGGTGCGCAAGTCGACACGGACCATTTGCTGCACCACCGGAATCAACAGAATCAGACCGGGGCCTTTAACCTGCCAGAAGCGCCCGAGCTGGAACACCACCCCGCGCTCGTACTCACGCAGAATGCGGAACGTCGCTCCCGCCAACGCGATCAGCAGTAGCAGCAGCGCGACAAAACCCAGTTGCAAGCCCATGTTCATTCTCCAACCGGAACCGCGTCAGTCGCGGCGACTTCCAGCATCAAGCCCTTGCGTGCCACTACCCGGACGCGCTGACCGATCTGCAGGGGTTTGGCACTCGACACTTGCCAGCGTTCGCCCTGCAAATGCACCCAGCCGTGACAGGCATCGCCGATCTGCAATGACAACACAGGGGTCACACTGCCGAGCAATCCGGCATCGCCGCTGACCGTGTGGCGCGGTCGGGTTTTCAGGGCGCGGATCAGCAGGAAAATCAGCAGCAGCGCACTGATCAGGCCCAGGCCGATCATCAGCGGAACGGGCATTTCGGCATTGGTCAGGATTACGGCGCCAATCACGAACATCACGATCCCACCCAAGCCGACGACGCCGTAATTGGGCAGGGCGGCTTCGGCGATCAGGAATGCGATGCCGAAGGTGATCAGCCATATGCCGATCGGGTCGGGCGTCGGCAGTCCAGCGGTGTCGGCGGCGAAGGCGGATCCGCTCAACGCCAGCAGCAACGCAATGGCACAACAGCGAGTGTTCACGTGACCCTCCGGGAGAGTCGCTGGGTGGTTCTGTATACAGTCTAGTTGAGTGGCGGGTTGTATGAATTTTGCTCAGTTGTCGACGTGTCCGATGGGCGGATTTCCCGCCGGATTGCCCCGGCGGGCCTAGACTTTCAGTACGTGAAAAAGCGTCAACCATTGTCCGCCAGAGGTTGTTGCGGACACCGAGGTGCATCATGCGTATGGCAAGAACCGTGCAAAGAAGCCTGGACCGGGCTCAATGCGAATATGACATCGTCACCCACCCACATTCGGCCAGCAGCCTCGAAACGGCGCGGGTCGCGGGCATTCCTGCCGAACGGATGGCCAAATCGGTAATCCTCGACGACCACCATGGTCATTACCTGATGGCCGTGCTGCCTGCCAGCCGTCATCTGGACCTGAGCAAAGTGCGCACCAGCGGCGAATGGCAAGTTTCCCGGGAAAGCCACTTACCGCACCTGTTTGATGATTGCGAACGCGGCGCCGTGCCTGCCCTGGGTGAGGCCTATGGGCTCGACGTGGTCATCGACCCGCTGCTGACCCGGCAGAAAGACATCTACCTGGAAGCCGGCAATCACATCAACCTGGTGCACATGAACATGCCGGAATTTCTGAAAATGGTGCCGCATGCGCAGGTGCGGGAGTTGAGTTATTAGGTTTTGCGGTTCAGTGACATCGCCATCGCGGGCAAGCCCGCTACCTCAGGTTTTGTGGTGTATTTGCAGTTTTTGGCAACACACAAATCACTGTGGGAGCGGGCTTGCCCGCGATTGACCGCGAGCCGGTCGCCCATCCATTCCAAAGGAGTCAGACATGGAAAACCCAACCCACAGCCTCCCCTCCCTGTTCAAACAACTCGGCCTGCCCGACGACGCCGAGAACATCGATAAATTCATCGCCACCCACTCGCCGCTCAAACCGGAACTGCATCTGGCGGATGCGTTCTTCTGGAGCCCGAGCCAGGCCGATCTGCTGCGCACTGAAATTCTGGATGATGCCGATTGGGCAGAGGTGGTGGATCAGTTGGATGTGATGTTGAGGAAGGGGCGGGGGGTTTAGAAAATCAACTCTTCTCAGGCGGCCACTGTCGAGAGGTATGAACAACGGCCAGTATCCATAGTGAATCCGCCCACCTCTCATAAACAATGCGGTAGCTCTGGTGTGGGATCAGTTCGCGAGTGCCTGCGATGATTCCGGCAGGACCACTTTCCGGGTCGTTGGCAAGCCGGGATATCGCATCGCTGAAACGGCTGTCCATTTCGATGGCTGCTTTTGGATTGACGGCATGCAAATAATCCCAAATGTCTGCACGATCCTGTGCTGCTTCTTTCGTCCAGGTTATTTTCATTCTTGTAGGGTCGCCCGCCTGCGCCTGGCGGCGAATTCTGCTTCAACTTCATCGCTCGTCAGACCATCGCCGGTGTGCATCGAAGCGCGAGCGATGTCCACTTTGCGTTGCAGGAACGCATCGTACTCGCGGGACTCTCGTTGCGTTTGAACAAACTGGCGCATCATTTCCCGAACGATTTGCGAGGCAGGGCGATGAGCAGCTTCTGCCTCTGCCATGAACTGTTCGCGCAATTCAGACTCAAGTTTCATCGTAAAAACGGCTTGTTTTGACATGCCCTGCCTTCCCGGGGTTTGTGTAGAAAAAGTATATACGTTTTCAGTACTTCGCTGGCCCTTGGGGAAGTTGATACGGATTGACGGTCGATTTGTTTCAAAACTTGACGAAAAATCCCTCCCAATGCCATATTGATAGTTAGCAAACTAACAGTGTGTTTCCCCTCGTGCCGAATAATCTCGACGCTCTCCAGATGAACATCAGCAGCTCCATGGTGGTCGCCGCTCGGCATTGGCGGAAGATCTGCCAGACCACGCTGGTCAACTATGGAATTTCCGAAGCCTGTGCCGTCCCATTGTTGATGATCGGGCGTCTGGGCGAGGGTGTGCGGCAGGTGACGGTGGCGCAGGCGGCGGGGATGGAGAGCCCGTCCCTTGTGCGTTTGCTCGATCAGTTGTGCCATTCCGGGTATGTCTGCCGCACCGAAGACACCCAGGACCGCCGCGCCAAATGCCTGAGTCTGACCGACGCCGGTCGAACCCTGGTGCAAGCTGTCGAAGTCGAATTGGTGCGCTTGCGCAATGAAGTGCTCGAAGGCATCGACCAGCGTGATCTGGAAGCCACGCTGCGCGTATTGAAAGCCTTCGAATCGGCCAGCCATTTGCCGGTGATCAATCCTTGAACGGTTTTTTTTCCGGCATGCCCCCGGCACGGGACTGGTTCTACGGTGTGCGTACGTTCGCAGCCTCGATGATCGCGTTGTACATCGCCTTGCTCATGCAAATGCCGCGTCCATATTGGGCGATGGCCACGGTGTATATCGTCTCCAGCCCATTTGTCGGTCCTACCAGTTCCAAGGCGTTATACCGCGCAATCGGTACCTTTCTCGGGGCCGCCGCTGCGGTGATGTTCGTGCCGATGTTTGTGCAGAGTCCCTACATGCTGGTGTTGGTCATTGCGCTGTGGACCGGCACGTTGCTGTTCCTTTCCCTGCATCTGCGCACGGCCAACAACTATGCGTTGATGCTCGCCGGTTACACCTTGCCGCTGATTGCCCTGCCGGTAGTGGATAATCCGTTGGCGGTGTGGGACGTGGCCGAGGCACGCACTGAAGAAATCTTCCTCGGCATTGCTGTTGCGGCGGTCGTCGGCGCGATGTTCTGGCCCCGGCGGCTGGCGCCGGTGTTCAACGATTCGGTGAGCAAATGGTTTGCCGATGCCTCGACCTACAGCCTGCGCTTCCTCAGCCGCAACGTGCAGCCGGAAGAAGTCAGCGGGTTGCGCATGGCGATGGTGGCGAACTTCAACACCCTGGAACTGATGATCGGCCAGTTGCCCCATGAAGGCGCGCGACCACAAACGGTGCGCAACACCAAGATGCTGCGCGGGCGGATGATCCACCTGTTGACCGTGATCGATGCCCTCGACGACGCGCTCTACGCCCTTGAGCGGCGCACGCCAGAGCTTGTGGACAAGTTCGCACCGCTGCTCAGTGCCGCCAGCGAATGGCTTGAGCATGAAGACGCCGACATTGACCGCTGGCAGGCGCTGAAAGATCAAATCGAAGCCCTGCAACCCAGTGCCCAGGCGCTGGAGGATCGCAAGCAATTGCTGTTTTCCAATGCCCTCTATCGCCTCGGGGAATGGATCGACTTGTGGCAGGACTGTCGCAGTCTGCAAGTCGCCATCCAGTGCGAAAGCCAGGACACCTGGCGCGCGGTGTATCGGCATTGGCGCCTGGGTCGGCTGTCGCCGTTTCTGGATCGCGGCTTGATGCTCTATTCGGCAGCGTCCACTGTCACCGCCATCATTGTCGCTTCGGTGCTGTGGATTTTGCTCGGCTGGACCGACGGTGGCGCTGCGGTGATTCTGGCGGCGGTGGCATGCAGTTTCTTCGCCTCGATGGACGACCCGGCGCCGCAGATCTACCGGTTCTTTTTCTGGACGGCGATGTCGGTGTTGTTCGCCAGCCTTTATCTGTTTCTGGTGCTGCCCAACCTGCATGATTTCCCGATGCTGGTGCTGGCGTTCGCTGTGCCGTTCATCTGCATCGGCACTTTGACGGTCAAGCCGCAGTTCTATCTGGGGATGCTCCTGATCCTGGTTAACACGTCGTCCTTCATCAGTATCCAGGGCGCCTACGACGCGGATTTCCTCAGCTTTGCCAACTCCAACCTGGCCGGCCCCGTCGGCTTGCTGTTTGCGTTTGTCTGGACCCTGATCGCCCGGCCATTCGGTGCCGAACTCGCGGCCAAGCGCCTGACCCGTTTCAGCTGGCGCGACATCGTCAGTCTCACCGAACCGGCGACCTTGGCCGACCACCGGCACCTAGGCGTGCAGATGCTCGACCGGCTGATGCAGCATTTGCCGCGCTTGGCCATGACCGGCCAGGACACCGGCATCGCCTTGCGGGAGGTTCGGGTGGCGCTGAATCTGCTGGACCTGCTCGCCTATGCGCCGCGTATCCACGGAGAGCCGAACGCACTGTTGCGCCAAGTAGTGGCCGAGGTCGGCGAATACTTCAAAACGTGCCTCAAGGCCGGCGAACGACTGCCGGCACCGAGCGCATTGCTGATGACTCTCGACCGCACGCGCCGTGCCTTGAGTGGCGCGGGCGACGACGAAACCCGCCTGCATTTGCTGCATGCGCTGAGCGGCTTGCGCCTGGCCCTGTTGCCCGGCGTCGAATTTGTTGGTTCCGCCGAGCTCGAAGAACCGCTTCCCCATGGCATCGATGGAGCGCCTTTATGATCGGTGATCTGGATATCAGCGGGGTGTTCCTGCCCACGCTGCTGGTGCTGATGGGCATTACGTACCTGTTGTTCCTGTTGGTGCACGGGGTGCTGACGCGCCTGCACTTTTACCGTCTGGTCTGGCACCGGGCATTGTTTAACGTGGCTCTCTACGCCTTGCTGCTTGGCGCCGTGGACTCACTCAGTCGATACCTGATGACATGAAAAAACCGTTTTTAACCCTCGGTCGTGTGGTCCTGACCCTGTTGATCGTGACCTTTGCGGTCGTCGTGGTCTGGCGCATGGTGCTGTATTACATGTTCGCACCCTGGACCCGCGACGGGCACATTCGTGCCGACATCGTGCAAATCGCGCCGGACGTGTCCGGGCTGATCCAGCAAGTTGAAGTGCGGGACAACCAGTTGGTGACGCGCGGCCAAGTGCTGTTCAGCATCGACCAGGACCGTTTCAAACTGGCCTTGCGCCAGGCGAAAGCAGCGGTCGCCGACCGCGAAGAAACCCTCGCCCAGGCCCAGCGCGAAGCCAAACGCAACAAGGGCCTCGGCAATCTGGTGCCGGGCGAACAACTGGAAGAAAGTCAGTCCAAGGTCGCTCGCGCCCAGGTTGCATTGATGGAAGCGCAAGTGGCGCTGGACAGTGCTCAGCTCAACCTCGACCGTTCGGTAATTCGCAGCCCGGTGGACGGCTACGTCAACGACCGCGCACCGCGAGCCAAGGAATTCGTCAGTGCCGGCCGGCCAGTGTTGTCCGTCGTCGACAGCAACTCCTTTCACATCGACGGCTACTTCGAAGAAACCAAACTGGACGGCATTCATGTCGGCCAGAGCGTCGACATCCGCGTAGTCGGCGACCGTGCGCGTTTGCGCGGCCACGTGGAAAGCATCGTCGCCGGTATCGAAGACCGCGACCGCACCAGCGGCAGCAACCTGTTGCCCAACGTCAACCCGGCGTTCAGTTGGGTGCGGCTGGCGCAGCGGATTCCGGTGCGGATCGCTTTTGATGACGTGCCGGCGGATTTCCGCATGATCGCCGGGCGTACGGCCACGGTATCGATCATCGACGATCAGCAGCGGGAGCCGGCGCAATGAGCAAAGCCTCAGGTTTAGCCGTCGCCGGATTAGGCCTGTTGCTGTCGGCGTGTCAGGTGGTAGGGCCGGATTATCACTTGCCGGACGAGGCGGCCATCCATCGGGCAGACTTGCAAGGCGAGTTGGCGGTAGACGGCAAACCGGTGGTTTCGGGGCCGGTGCCTGCCGATTGGTGGCGTCTGTATCAAGACCCGCGACTCGACCAATTGGTCCAGCAAGCCATGGCGTCCAACACCGATTTGCGCGTGGCAGCGGCCAGTCTGCTGCGGGCGCGTGCGCAAGTTGACGAGGCCGAGGCGGCGGGCGGCTGGAGCGGCGGCGTGAAGATGGGCGCCCAGCGTTTGCAGGAATCCGGCGAAGCGTTCCTGCAGCCGGAAAAAGTGCCGGTGGCTAACATCGGTGATATCGGCATTTCCGCGTCGTACCAGTTCGACCTGTTCGGCACGCTGCAGCGTGGCATCGAAGCGGCCAAGGCCAATGCCGATGCGACCCAGGCCGCCGCCGATACCGCCCGCATCACCTTGGTGGCGGATGTGGTTCGGGCTTACACCCAAGTGTGCGCGGCCAACGAAGAACGGGAAATCGCCCAGCATTCCCTCGACCTGCAAGAACAGAGCACGACACTGATCCAGCGTTTGCGCGACGCCGGACGTGGCGACGAAACCCAGGTCACCCGCTCGCAAACCCAATTCAAATCCCTGCGCGCCGACATGCCGCGCTATGAAGCGGCGCGTCAGGCTGGATTGTTCCGCTTGTCGATGCTGCTGGCCAAACCGCTGGATCAATTGCCGCCCGGCACCGCGACGTGCGCCGAGTTGCCGAAAATCGCGCAATTGGTGCCGGTTGGCGATGGTGCCGCGTTACTCAAGCGACGTCCCGACGTGCGGCAAGCCGAGCGTCGATTGGCCGCCGCGACCGCCGGCATCGGCGTTGCCACGGGCGAGCTGTACCCGAACATCAGCATCGGCGCGACCATCGGCACCGTCGGTATCCTGGATAATCTCGGCGAACCGTCGACCAATCGCTGGGGGTTTGGGCCATCGCTGAGCTGGACCGTGCCGTCCAACGGCACCCGCGCACGCATCCGCGAAGCTGAAGCCACGACCCAAGGCGTGTTGGCGCATTTCGACGGCGTTGTGCTCAACGCCATTCGCGAAACCCAGACCAGCCTGGCTCAGTACTCGGCACTGCTACAACGCCGTGACGCTCTGGCGGATGCCGAGCAGTCGGCGAAACTGGCGGCGGACCAGACTCACCGATTCTTCCAGGCCGGTCGCGCGTCGTTCCTGGCGGACCTGCAAGCGACTCGCACCTACACCGACGTCACGGCGCAACTGGCCAGCGCGAACACGCAAGTTGCCATGGGCCAGATCAATTTGTTCCTCGCGTTGGGCGGTGGCTGGGAAAGCGGACGAACGCAAGCATCGAACTCCGGCAAACCCTGAGGCCGTTGCTATGCTTTGAAGTGTTGCAGGGGCGTTCGCGAAAAGTGCCCTTGCTTCGCACAAGGCTCGCGCAGGTCATGGGGAAACCAATAATGAAAAACCCTTATGCTCTCGGCTTCTGGTGCGCCGTCGTGGCGTTAGTGCTGCTTTCGGCGACCTACTTCTACGGCATCATGCTGGCCCACCAGATCGACAAGGCTCTGGTGTTCCTCGACAGCGCCACCGCGCTGATTGCCGTGATGTCTATCGCGGTGGTGGCCTGGGCGTCCGTCCAGACCCAGCGAATCAAAAAAAGACAACTCGAACAAGGCAAAACCCTGGTGCTGATCTGGGACACTAAGGTCGCGCTGCGTCGTGTCGAAACGGTGTTCGATCGCTATTTCTGGGGCAGTTACTGGCAGCCGGGGCGCACGTTCCAGGAAGTCATGGGCGAACTCACCGGCACGCCGCTGGAAAAGAGTCTCGAAACCTTGAAGAAACAATGCCTGGAGCTGGACAAGCAAGTGGCTGACGACGGTCGACACTGGCTCAACAACGCCCGGGAGCTGGCGGACGTCGCCACGGCCATGGCCCGCGAGCGCTATCAACTGGACTTCTGCGACCCGCGTGGGGAAGTGACGGGCGGGGCGGTGATCAATCGGGATTTTGAAGTGCTGGTGTACACCTGGACGGCGCGGCTCAAGACCTTTGATCATCAGCTGGATGAGATTGAGGTTCAGTATTCCTGAATCTGTGTTGATGACACTGACGCCATCGCTGGCAAGCCAGCTCCTACAGGTTTCACACAATTCCCGTAGGAGCTGGCTTGCCAGCGATAGCAATCGAATCAACACCGCAATGGTCGCGTCTTGCAGCAACGTCCCATAAACACTCTTTCACCGTTAATCATTGGGCCGCCCACCGTGCCTGATGCTAATCTGCACCCCACTTTCAGCGCAGTCGTGACCGCAACCCGTCATGGGTTCAGGGAAGACGACCACACCTTCAACTACGGACATTGATCGGGTCATTCATGAATAAATCAGCAGGCGTGCTCCTGGGAATTGTTGTCGCTATCGGTGCAATCAGCGTCGGCGGTGCCTGGTACACCGGCACCAAAATCGAAGGCGTGCTGAACAGCTCCCTGGCTGACGCCAACCAGCAGTTGCAGGCCGCGTTGGTCGGGCACAAAGGCACCGCGTCGCTGGAACTGGTGTCGCTGGAGCGCCACGTATTCAGCAGCACCGCGCACTATCGCCTGAAGGGCGAAGGTGAAATGTTTGGCGAGTCGCCGATCGAGTTGCTGTTTGTCGACAACGTCGAACACGGCCCGTTGCCGTTTTCACGCCTGATGTCGCTGAAGTGGTTGCCGGTCATGGCCACCAGTCACTACGAACTGGAAAAAACGCCGCTCACGGAAAAATGGTTCGCCGCCACCAAGGACGCCTCGCCGCTCAAAGGCGTGGTCAATATCGGCTACGACAATTCCACCAACGGCAATCTCGAATTGCTGCCACTGGAAGCGGCCCTGGACGACAAATCCAGCGTGAAATTCTCCGGCCTGAAGGTCGACGTCGCGGCCAGTGCCCAGGCGCAGAAGGTCAAGGCCGATGGCTACATGGACAGCCTGAAGCTGACCACTGTTTCTGAAGATCAGGCGCCGGTGCAGGTCGAATTAAGCGGCCTCACGCTGGCCAGCAATCTGAGCAAAAGCACCTACGGCTTTTACACCGGTGAAAACACGGTCGAGCTGAAGAACAGCAAAACCACCTTCGGCCCGAAACAGTCAGTGCTGGGCTTGAAGAGTTTCGAGATGAAAAACCACACCGAGGAATCGGGCACCAGCGCTTCCGGGCGTGCCGATTACAAAATTGGCGAAGTGTCCTTGAACGGCAAGCCTGTCGGCTCGGCACAAATGGCCATGAGCCTGAAGAACCTCGACATTCCTTCGACGATGGCGCTGATGCAGATTTACCAGACCAAGTTGCAGCCTTACGAACAGGCCGCCGCCGAAGCTGCCGAAGCGAACCTGCCAGTACCAGAGCTGAACCTGACCGAAGCGGAAGAAGCGCAGCTAAAAACCAATCTGGAGCAACTGCTCGCCGCCGGCCCGCAAGTGGCTCTGGAGAACCTGTCGTTCACCACCACCCATGGCGAAAGCCGCGCCAACCTGGTGCTGAACCTGACCAAGCCACAAACGATCGACTTGCCCGCAGACCAATTGGTGCGACAACTGATCGCTTTGCTGGACATCAATCTGCAAGTATCCAAGCCAATGCTGGTTGACGTGTTCACCGTGCAGTCGCAAATCGACGGTCAGACCGACGCCAAACTGATCGCCGATCAAGCCACCGCCACCGCCGACATGTTCGGCAGCATGGCCGTCGGTACGCAGCTGGCGAAACTGGACGGTAATAACATCGTCAGCAAACTGCATTACGCCAACAACCAGGTGGAATTCAACGGGCAGAAGATGACCGTCGAAGAGTTCGTCGGGTTCGTGATGAGCAAGTTTGGCGGGGTTGGCGAGGTTCAGTAAGCGCGCTGCAATTCCCCTGTAGTAGCTGCCGCAGGCTGCGATCTTTTGATCTTGAAAAATCAAAAGCTTGCAGCCTGTGGCAGCTCCTACATGTTTGTGAAACCGAATTGTTCATCCAAATCCCACTGCCACCGCGCAAACGGTCCGGCTATAGTTTGCACGCCGACGACGGCCCCACCCGCACAAGGTATCCGGCATGACCCGATTGACCTCTCTCAACCCTTGGCTCGCGGCCGTAGCCGTCGCCCTTTGCGTGCAATTTCCGGCGCAGGCGGCCCAGGAGCGTTTCACCCTCAATATCCCGGGTGTATCGGATGACCGACTGTTCACCTCCGCCGCCGCCAGCGATGCCGCCGGTTGCGGCGGGCACAATGTCTCACCGGCGCTGAACTGGAACGCCGGCCCTGCGGGCACGCTCAGCTACGCCATCGTCATGCACGACCCGGACGGCCAGAAAGGTCAGGGTGTCGATCATTGGGTGCATTACGGCATCAAGGCCGCCACTCACCAGATTGCGGCCGGTGTCGGCGCCAAATCCGCGCTGGAAGGCATGGGTGGTACGAACAGCAAAGGCACCACAGGTTACGTCGGCCCGTGCCCGCCAGTGGGCGACAGTGCGCACCATTACATCATTCAGATCTACGCCCTGGACCTGGCGCCGGATGCCTTGCCTGCCGGCCTGACCCGCGCGCAGTTACTGGAGAAAATCAAAGGCCATGTGTTGAAAAACAGCAGTGTGGTGCGGCGATATCACCGCTGAAGGTTTTTCAGAACGTTTGAGCCGAATTCGGCGATTTGGCATTCAAGCCCGAAAACGCGCACTATCGGGCCATAGCCGATGCGTTGGAGGATGCCGTGGCAAAAAAAATCGACCGCATCGCCCAAATGCTCAACTGCCCGCAAAAGGGTGAGGAACTGCGGAGAGCAATTACCGAGAGTCGTAAGGATTTTCTGCTGAATCAGCCGGAAGAAGCGGCTGTCGAAGACGACGACCTTGAAGAGGAGCTCTTTGAGGATGACGAGGATGATGAATACGACGAGTTTGACTGGACGACCGAGTGAAAAAACCTCAATCCCTGTAGGAGCCGGCTTGCGGGCGATAGCGGTGTGTCAGGTAAGGCGATGTCGACTGAACGACCGTCATCGCCATCAAGCCAGCTCCTACAGGGATCTCCGCCAGCCACAAAAAAGCCCCAGACCTTACGATCTGGGGCTTTCTCGTTTTTACAGTATGGTGCACCAGGCGGGATTCGAACCCACGACCCCTGCCTTCGGAGGGCAGTACTCTATCCAGCTGAGCTACTGGTGCAGCGGGCGCCATGATACTCATATGCACTGCGGGCGTCCATGCTGCTGAATCGCCTCGGTTTTTCCAAAGCGTAACTTGCGTTTGATACGTTGATCAGAAAAATGCAGCAAAAAAGACGTTTTCGTTCTTTTTTTCGAACGCCCTATTGTCCTTTACCCCCTTTGATCCTAGGATTCGTTTGAGATTTCAAACGCTCTTGTCTGGGTGCTGAACCGCACGAGTTCATTCCGTGCGCTATTTATGTGCTTCAGCCCGGTGAATGATTTCCCTGACGGCAGCCTACCGAGGCGCCTTTCTACAATCATAATTTGCTCCGCGCGTGCGCGGTGCTGTTAAGGAAAGCCGACATGCAGCTTAAAGACACCCAGTTGTTCCGCCAACAAGCCTTCATCGATGGCGCTTGGGTAGATGCGGACAATGGTCAGACGATCAAGGTCAACAACCCGGCAACGGGCGAAATTCTGGGCACCGTGCCGAAAATGGGCGCTGCCGAAACCCGTCGTGCCATCGAAGCTGCTGACAAAGCGCTGCCAGCCTGGCGTGCACTCACCGCCAAAGATCGTGCGAACAAGCTGCGTCGTTGGTTCGAGCTGATCATCGAAAACCAGGACGACCTGGCTCGCCTGATGACCATGGAACAAGGCAAGCCATTGGCCGAAGCCAAGGGCGAAATCGTTTACGCCGCTTCGTTCATCGAGTGGTTCGCTGAAGAAGCCAAGCGCATTTACGGTGATGTGATTCCGGGCCACCAGCCAGACAAGCGCCTGATCGTGATCAAGCAGCCAATCGGCGTGACCGCTGCCATCACCCCGTGGAACTTCCCGGCCGCGATGATCACCCGTAAAGCCGGCCCGGCCCTGGCCGCCGGTTGCACCATGGTGCTCAAGCCTGCTTCGCAAACCCCATACTCCGCGTTCGCCCTGGCTGAACTGGCCCAGCGCGCCGGCATTCCGGCTGGCGTGTTCAGCGTTGTTTCCGGCAGCGCCGGCGACATCGGCAGCGAGCTGACCAGCAACCCGATCGTGCGCAAACTGTCCTTCACCGGTTCGACTGAAATCGGTCGTCAACTGATGTCGGAATGCGCCAAGGACATCAAGAAAGTGTCCCTGGAACTGGGCGGCAACGCGCCGTTCATCGTGTTCGACGACGCGGACCTGGATAAGGCCGTCGAAGGCGCGATCATTTCCAAGTACCGCAACAACGGCCAGACCTGCGTCTGCGCCAACCGCCTGTACATTCAGGATTCGGTCTACGACGCATTCGCCGAGAAGCTGAAAGTGGCCGTGGCCAAGCTCAAGATCGGTAACGGTCTGGAAGACGGCACCACCACTGGCCCGCTGATCGACGAAAAAGCCGTGGCCAAGGTCCAGGAGCACATCGCTGACGCCGTTTCCAAAGGCGCCACCGTGCTGTCCGGCGGCAAGTCCATTGAAGGCAACTTCTTCGAGCCGACCATTCTGACCAACGTGCCTAACAACGCTGCCGTGGCCAAGGAAGAAACCTTCGGTCCATTGGCTCCGCTGTTCCGCTTCAAAGACGAAGCCGAAGTGATCGCGATGTCCAACGACACCGAGTTCGGTCTGGCTTCCTACTTCTATGCTCGCGACCTGGGTCGTGTGTTCCGTGTGGCTGAAGCCCTGGAATACGGCATGGTCGGCGTCAACACCGGGCTGATCTCCAACGAAGTCGCGCCGTTCGGCGGCATCAAGGCCTCGGGCCTGGGCCGTGAAGGCTCCAAGTACGGCATCGAAGATTACCTGGAAATCAAATACCTCTGCCTGGGCATCTAAGCTCACAGGGCATTGCTTCAAACGCAAAGGGCACGAGAGCGCTGTCCCTTTGCGTTGTTTCAAACCGGAATTTTCTCTGTGGCCGGGAACGCTGCGGCAGTCGATCATCGCATGCTGCCGTCGTTACTTCCCCGCCGCTTAATCCTTGAACCACGCCGACCGATGAGCGGCGAATGAGGACTTTATGAGCAAGACTAACGCTGATTTGATGGCCCGCCGTACCAATGCAGTTCCACGTGGTGTTGGCCAGATTCACCCGATCTTCGCCGAGTCCGCGAAAAACGCGACCGTGACCGACGTTGAAGGTCGTGAGTTCATCGACTTCGCCGGCGGCATCGCTGTGCTGAACACCGGCCACGTGCACCCGAAAATCATCGCCGCCGTGACCGAGCAGCTGAACAAGCTGACCCACACTTGCTTCCAGGTTCTGGCTTACGAACCGTACGTAGAAGTGTGCGAAAAAATCAACGCCAAGGTGCCAGGTGATTTCGCCAAGAAAACCCTGCTGGTGACCACCGGTTCCGAAGCCGTAGAAAACGCCGTGAAAATCGCCCGTGCCGCCACTGGCCGCGCCGGCGTGATCGCCTTCACCGGCGCTTACCACGGTCGCACCATGATGACCCTGGGCCTGACCGGTAAAGTCGTGCCTTACTCGGCCGGCATGGGCCTGATGCCTGGCGGCGTGTTCCGCGCGCTGTACCCGAACGAACTGCACGGTGTGAGCATCGACGATTCGATCGCCAGCATCGAGCGCATTTTCAAGAACGACGCCGAGCCGCGTGACATCGCTGCCATCATCATCGAGCCGGTTCAGGGCGAAGGTGGTTTCTACGTCGCTCCGAAAGAATTCATGAAGCGTCTGCGTGCCCTGTGCGACCAGCACGGCATCCTGCTGATCGCTGACGAAGTACAGACCGGCGCTGGCCGTACCGGTACCTTCTTCGCCATGGAACAGATGGGCGTTGCTGCCGACCTGACCACCTTCGCCAAATCCATCGCTGGCGGCTTCCCGCTGGCCGGTGTGTGCGGCAAGGCCGAATACATGGACGCCATCGCTCCAGGCGGCCTGGGCGGCACTTACGCCGGTAGCCCGATCGCTTGCGCCGCGGCCCTGGCCGTAATGGAAGTGTTCGAAGAAGAGCACCTGCTGGACCGCTGCAAGGCAGTCGGCGAGCGTCTGGTGACCGGTCTGAAAGCCATCCAGGCCAAGTACCCGGTAATCGGTGAAGTGCGTGCCTTGGGCGCGATGATCGCGGTCGAGCTGTTCGAAGACGGCGACAGCCACAAGCCGAACGCTGCAGCCGTGGCGTCCGTTGTGGCCAAGGCTCGCGACAAGGGTCTGATCCTGCTGTCCTGCGGCACCTACGGCAACGTTCTGCGCGTCCTGGTACCGCTGACCTCGCCGGACGAGCAACTGGACAAAGGTCTGGCGATCATCGAAGAGTGCTTCTCCGAGCTCTGATCACCGAGTGTGACCTGATCGACAAAAAACCCGCTGCGGCGGGTTTTTTCATGCCCCGCGAAACACATCCGGCGCAATTGCGCTGTATCGAAGGGCCAGCATTCGCTAAGGTTCAGGCATTGCCAGGGAGAGCTGTAATGACTGTCGTAAATTTACCCGCCATTCCAAGAGTGCTGATCGCCGAGGCCGATCCCTGGTCCCGCGATTTGCTCAAGGAAGTGTTGTTGAACGTCCGCTGCGACGCGCGGTTGGATTTGTGTGCCGACGGCCAACAGGCGCTCGAACTGCTGGCCGCCAATCCGTACGACCTGGTGATCGTCGACTGGGAATTACCCGGTGTCGATGGCCTGAATGTGTTGCGCAATGTGCGTCAGCGCAAACGCAATCCGCCGTTGCCCTTCATTCTGATGAGCAGCCGTAGCGACAGCGCCAGCGTACGCGAAGCCTTGCCTCTGGCGCCTGCCGCGTATCTGACCAAACCCCTGAACATGGAAAGCCTGACTCATCGCTTGCAGGGCTTATTGCTCGATGCCGGTGAAGAGGTGTCGTGCGAAATACCGGCGCTGGCGCCAGGCATGACCTTGTCGATATTCCTTGAGCGTCGTCGCGAGCTGGCCGAAGGCGCACCGCTGATGACTGACGTGCAGTTGGCAGTCAAGCGCAGTCTTCATCCAGAGGGCCTGGATTTGACGGTGCTGGAAGATGAAATCCGTACCGATCCACAAGTCACCGCCGTGCTGATCGCCGCTGCCAACAGCGCAGCCCAGCACCATGGTACGGCAGTACAAACCCTGGCCCAGGCGCTGCATCGATTGGGCACTGGGCAGAGCATGAACCTGATTCTCGGGCTGGCCCTCAAGCGCAGTGCACGGCTCAGCGACCCGTTCCTGTCGGACTATGCGGAGCGTTATTGGGACTTGTCGCTGCACACGGCGGAATACGCGCGGACGCTGGCACGCTTGCTCGATCTGGATCAGGCGCGATGCTACTGCGCCGGCATGCTCCATCGACTTGGTGACTTGGCGTTGCTGCGCTGCTTGCAGGAGTGGAAGCAGGCCGGTGGTGAGCTGGATGAGCAAGAAACGGTCGGCGAGGCGCTGGCTGAATTCAGCGCGGCCTACGGTTCGGCCTTGCGCACCCGCTGGCGGCTGCCGCTGGAGCTGCGCGAGCTGATTGCGGCGGTCTATCAGCTCGGTGGTGGGGTTTACTCCCGGGAAGCGTTGGTGATGAACATGGCGGGACAACTGGCGCGGTTGACCGAGCATGAGGGCATCGAAGAATTGGCCAAGAGCCGAACGGCGCGGTTGCTCAAGATCGGCTTGCCGGAGTTGATGCGGATGCGCAAGAAGTAAGCCTGAACTCTGTAGGAGCTGGCTTGCCAGCGATGGCGTTGTATCTGGCTGACCGAGTCGTCTGGAATCGCTGGCAAGCCAGCTCCTTCAGGAGGTTTGTGTTGGACGGTCAGGCGGTGACAATCCGGTTCTTGCCCTCGCGCTTTGCCTGATACATCGCCGAGTCCGCGCGGGCGAACAGGCTGTCGACGTTTTCATCCTCGTCAGTGAGGCTGGTCAGTCCCTGGCTGACGGTAATGCCAAATGTCTGGCCGTCATGGCTGAATCTCAAGCGCTGGATCTCCCGTTGCACGCGCTCGGCCACTTGCAGGGCAAGGTCCGGCGTGCAGCCCGGGAATACCGCGGCGAATTCCTCACCGCCAATGCGCCCAAACAGATCGCCTCGACGTAGCGCAGCGCGTCCGCCGTCGGCGATGCGTTGCAGCACGTTGTCGCCTTCCTGGTGGCCGTAGGTGTCGTTTATCACTTTGAAGTCATCGATATCGATCATCAGGAACGACAACGGCGTGCCTTGTTGCCGCGCCAGTTCAAACTCGCGGTGGGCGCCTTCGAAGAAGTGCCGGCGGTTGCTGCTCTGGGTCAGGGCGTCGGTGGTGGCCAGACGTTGCAGCTCGGTTTCCATCTGTTTTTTGTCAGTGATGTCTTCAGCGATGCCAACAATGATCACGGGCTGCCCCGGTTCGGCCTGTCGGTTGATGAAGCATTTGTCGCTGAGCCAGCGCACTTGGCCATCGGCGGCAATGATGCGGTACTCGCGATCTTCCACGGCGCCTTTTTCCAGTACGTCTGCCAGACTGCGCTCGGCATATTCCAGGTCGTCGGGGTAAATGGCGTCGCGCCACTGGTTGTAGTCGGCTAGTAGCAGATCAGCTGGCCGGCCGAAAATCCGTTCATAGGCCGGGCTGACGTAGAGCACCTGGCGGGTTTCCCAGTTGAAAGCCCAAAGCACCGCGTTAACGCTCACCAAAAGGGTGCTGAACAGCTGTTCACGCTCGCTCAGGCGCGCCACTTCACCTTGGGCGTGCATCAACGCCAGTAGGGTTTGCGCGGCTTCGGGCCACGGCGGAAGGGATGAGTCTTGATGGTTTTGATTGACCATTTGCACAAATCTCAAAGGGCGTGCGCCGCTTCGGATTCGTAAGCGGCTACAACGAAGCCCGCCTGGAGGGCGAAGTGTCTTTGAGAGGGAGGATTTGGTGCGAAGTTCCCGCTAATTGTGGCTAGGGAGATTGCTCCTGCCGGGCGGTATTGGCGACGCGTTTTGTCGGTTAAAAACGCGTCGTCAGGTTTTGCGACTGCTGCGCAGCCGAGCGGGAGCAAGCTCCCTCGCCACACGGCAACCCTTCGACCGAGTCAGGCAGTCGGGCGCAGGGAGTAGGTTTTGAGCTGATCGGCGAAGTCGCGCAAGGATTGAATCCCGCTCGCTTCGGCTTCGTGTACCCAATCCTTGATGGCCGCCAGCATATCGTGACCATTTGAGCTGGTCTTGACCCAGATCTGCTGCAAGGCCAGGCGTTTTTCGTAAATTACCTTCAGCGCCTGGCTGTGTTCGAGCATGTTCTGGATGCGCACATGGTGTTTGTCGTCCAGCAGGCTGGTTTCCCGGGACAGCAAACGCTTGGCGCGGCGGAACTGGTGACGGACCGAGTGATCGACCTTGTCCAGCTCTTGCTTGACCAGCGGGCCGATCACCAATTTGCGGTACTGGGCCATGATCTGGAAGCGGTTGTTGAGGATCGCCATGGCGGTGTCCATGTCCAGGCTGCCTTTGCCCTCGACACGGTGGGCAATCGGCGCGACCCGCTGCACCTTGGCCAGGCGCAGAAAGCTGAACACTTGAATCCATGCCCAGCCCATATCGAATTCCCACTTCTTCACCGACAATTTTGCCGAATTAGGATAGGTGTGATGGTTGTTATGCAGTTCTTCGCCGCCGATCAGGATGCCCCAAGGCACCAGATTGGTCGCCGCATCGCGGCATTCGAAGTTGCGGTAGCCAATGGCATGGCCCAGGCCATTGACCACGCCGGCGGCCCAGACCGGGATCCACATCATCTGGATGGCCCAGATGGTGATGCCGATGGTGCCGAACAGCAGCAGGTCGATGACGCCCATGATCGCCACACCGAGCAACGGGAAGCGGGTGTAGAGATTGCGCTCGATCCAGTCTTCCGGGCAGTTCTTGCCATAGATGCGCAGGGTCTCGGGGTTTTCCGCTTCGGCGCGGTACAGCTCGGCACCTTTGCGCAGAACGGTGGACAAGCCTTTGATGACCGGGCTGTGCGGGTCATCGACGGTTTCGCATTTGGCGTGATGCTTGCGGTGGATAGCGGTCCACTCGCGAGTGTTCTGTGCCGTGGTCAGCCACAGCCAGAAACGGAAAAAATGCTTCAGGCCAGCATTCAGCTCAAGCGAGCGATGGGCCGAGTAACGGTGCAGATAGACCGTGACGCCGACGATTGTCACGTGGGTCATCAGCAGGGTGACTGCCACCAGTGACCAGGGCGACAAGCCGAGAAAACCTTCGTACCACATAGGCTATAGGGCCCTCGATAAAGAAAAAAACAGCCGTTGCATTATCACTAAGCCCACAGATAAAACCAGTCGCCCTTTCAGATAAGAGTCGCTGGATGTGTCATTAACCTATAATCCCGTCTTTTTTGTAGGGATATGGACAGCCTTATGTCTGCCAGCTATCGCGATGCCGTGCGTGCAGCGCTGCTTTACCTGTTGCTTGCTGTGGTCTGGCTACAGCTCAGTGACTATTTATTGAACAGTTTCTTCGATGACTCGGCCGAGCTAATGCGCTGGCAACTGATCCACGGTTATGCCTGGGTGGTGCTAAGCGCCGGGTTGATCTTCATTGCCCGTGCGAGGTTGTTTCGGTGCCTTGGTGTCGGTGCCAGATTGCGCGAGCGCAGCGAAGATCGTGAGCGTTTGCGTCAGGCCGCCGCCGTGTTCGATTGCACTCGCGAAGGGGTATTGGTCACCAATCACGCAGGATTGATCGTTCATGTCAATCGCGCCTTCATGGAGATCACCGGTTATCAACGTGAAGAGGTGCTGGGTCAGCGGCCCAATCTGTTCAAGTCCGGCCATCACCCGCCGGTGTTTTACCAAGACATGTTTGCCACCCTCGATAGCACCGGTGAGTGGAGCGGGGAAATCTGGAATCGACGCAAAAGCGGCGAAATCTACCCGCAATGGCAGACCATCCGCATCATTCACGACGACCGGGGGCGGCGCAGCCATTACGTGGCGGTGTTTTCCGACATCAGCGCGATCAAGAATTCCGAACACGAATTGATGCGCCTGGCGCACCACGATCCTCTTACCGACTTGCCCAACCGTTTGCTGTTCACCGATCGCGCCGAACAGGCGCTGGCATCGGCGCAGGTCCACAAGCGCGGCTGTGCGTTGCTGATGATCGATCTGGATCACTTCAAGATGATCAACGACAGCCTCGGGCACACCCTGGGTGACCAATTGCTCAAGGCGGTAGCGCAGCGCCTGAATGCCATGTTCGGACCCGGCATCACGCTGGCGCGATTGGGTGGCGACGAATTCGCGGTGCTGGCCGAAAGTTGCCCGCAGCCGGGTCAGGCTGCGGTGCTGGCTCAACGAATCATCGAGGGTTTGAAGGAGCCATTCCCGATCGATGAACATCAATTGTTTATCAACACCAGCATCGGCATCAGCCTGTTCCCCAGCGATGCCCTCAGCGCCGAACAATTGTTGCGCAATGCTGACTCGGCGCTGTTCAAGGCCAAGAGCACTGGCCGCAACGGTTATGCGCTCTATACCGAAGAATTGACTGCCCATGCCCAGCAACGGGTGGAAATTGCATTCGAATTGCGTCGGGCGCTGGATTTGCAGCAGTTGCGGGTTTTCTACCAGCCAGTGCACGACCTTCTGAGTAGTCGAGTGATTGGTGTCGAGGCGCTGGTGCGATGGGCGCATCCGCAACGCGGTGTGGTGTCGCCGGCAGAATTCATTCCCGTGGCCGAACGAACCGGATTGATCGCCGAAATCGACGCCTGGGTGATGCGTCAGGCCTGTCAGCAGATGTGCGAGTGGCAACAGGCTGGCGAGAAGTTGTCGTTTGTTGCGGTGAATGTGTCATCGCGCCTGTTCGCCCGTCGTGAGTTGTACCAGCAAGTCGCCCAGGTGTTGCGTGAGACCGGGTTGGATCCGGCTTGTCTGGAACTGGAAGTCACCGAGAGCGCGGTGATGGAAGATCCGGAAGTCGCGCTGGAGCAAATGCATCGACTGCGCGAATTGGGTGTGCGGCTGGCCATCGATGATTTCGGCACGGGGTATTCGTCACTGCTGCGGCTCAAGCGGTTGCCGGTGCAGAAGCTCAAGATCGATCAGGGCTTTGTCGCTGGGTTGCCGTGGGATGAGGACGACGCGGCGATTGTGCGGGTGATCATTGCGCTAGCCAAAAGCATGGGGATGCAGGTGCATGCCGAAGGGATCGAGCAGGTCGAGCAAGCGGCGTTTTTGCTGCAGCAAAGCTGTGATCTCGGCCAGGGATACTGGTTTGGGCGGCCAGTGCCGCCTGGGCAGTTGGACTGGATGCATGCGCCGGTGATTGCTTGAACGCGTAATCTGCTTCTTATTTGTGGCGAGGGAGCTTGCTCCCGCTCGCCTGCGCAGCAGGCGTAAAGATGGGGGCCGCTGCGCGACCCAGCGGGAGCAAGCTCCCTCGCCACAGGAATGTGTGTGTTTCAGAAATGCAGGAAAATCCTCCCAAACCCTTGTCCCGCCAAATAATGTCTTCTGGTTATATAAACATTCTTAAATAGTCTTTTTAAGAATATCTGCGCCTCTCTACTATTGGTCTCACGCCGCAAGCAGTGCCGCCACTGCCAGGCAACCTCTCAGTCGAAGGAGCAGCACCATGAGCGCATCTCTACGTAGCGTTGACGGCCAGGACGAAGCAACCATCCTGCGTGAAATCCAGAGCGCCCTGCGCGATCTGCGGTTTGGCGCAGTGGAAATCACCGTCCACAACGCCCAGGTCGTTCAGATCGAACGCAAAGAAAAATTCCGCTTGCAGAACCCGGGCAACAAACCGAGCTGAAGCGAAAGATCAAAAGATCGCAGCCTTCGGCAGCTCCTACAGAGAGCGATCCATGAACCGACACCGCGATTCCAGAAATCCATAAGAACTAGCCAACACAATTAGAATTCCAGGAGCTTTCACCATGTCGTCGATTCGCCATTTCGCTTTGGCCGCCCTGGCCAGCGCCCTTTTTGCTGGTTCCGCGGTTGCCAAGGATTACGAACTGCTCAACGTGTCGTACGACCCGACCCGTGAGCTGTATCAGGACTACAACGCTGAGTTCGTGAAGTACTGGCAGAAGGATCATGCCGGCGACAACGTGAAGATCCAGCAGTCCCACGGTGGTTCGGGCAAGCAGGGCCGCGCGGTCATCGACGGTCTGCGCGCCGACGTGGTGACCCTGGCCCTGGCCGGTGACATCGACGAAATCGCCAAGCTGGGCAAGACCCTGCCGGCCGACTGGCAGAAGCGTCTGCCGGAAGCGAGCACGCCGTACACCTCGACCATCGTGTTCCTGGTGCGCAAGGGCAACCCTAAAGGCATCAAGGACTGGGGCGATCTGGTCAAGAACGACGTTTCGGTGATCACGCCGAACCCGAAAACCTCCGGCGGTGCGCGCTGGAACTTCCTCGCCGCCTGGGCCTACGGCTTGAAAGCCAACGGTGGTGACGAAGCCAAGGCCAAGGAATACGTACAGACCCTGTTCAAGCACGTGCCAGTTCTGGACACCGGTGCTCGCGGTTCGACCATCACCTTCGTCAACAACGGTCAGGGCGACGTGTTGCTGGCCTGGGAAAACGAAGCCTTTCTGGCCCTGAAAGAAGATGGCGGCGCCGACAAGTTCGAAATCGTCGTGCCTTCGCTGTCGATCCTCGCCGAGCCGCCAGTGGCCGTAGTCGACAAGAATGCCGAGAAAAAAGGCAACGAGCAGATCGCCGAAGCCTACCTCAAGCACCTGTACAGCCCGGCCGGCCAGGAAATCGCGGCGAAAAACTTCTATCGTCCACGTGACAAGGATGTGGCCACCAAATACGCCCAGCAGTTCCCGAAACTGGATCTGGTGACGATCGATAAAGACTTCGGCGGCTGGAAAACCGCGCAGCCGAAATTCTTCAACGACGGCGGCGTGTTCGACCAGATTTACCAGGCGCAGTAATCTTAAATAGCTATCAAGGAGCCCCGGATTTATCTTCGGGGCTTTGCGCATTCTCAACCAAGGACTTTTATGTCGCGTCGTATCTCCCCCGTCATACCCGGCTTCGGGCTGACGCTGGGTTACACCTTGGTGTACCTCAGCCTGATTGTGCTCATACCACTGGCGGCGATGTTCGTGCATGCCGCTCAACTCACCTGGGATCAGTTCTGGGCAATCATCTCGGCGCCACGGGTGCTGGCGGCGTTGAAGCTGAGCTTCGGCACCGCGCTCTATGCCGCGATCATCAACGGCATCATCGGCACGCTGCTGGCCTGGGTGCTGGTGCGCTATACCTTCCCTGGACGAAAAATCATCGATGCGATGATCGACTTGCCGTTCGCATTGCCCACCGCCGTGGCCGGTATTGCCCTGACCGCGTTGTACACCCCGACCGGTCTGGTCGGTCAATTTGCAGCGGATTTGGGATTCAAGATCGCCTACACCCCGCTCGGCATCACCCTTGCCCTGACTTTTGTGACACTTCCATTCGTAGTACGTACCGTACAGCCAGTATTGGCTGATATTCCGCGTGAAGTCGAAGAAGCCGCAGCGTGCCTGGGTGCGAAACCGTTGCAGGTTTTCCGCCATATCCTGGTGCCGGCATTGCTGCCAGCCTGGCTGACCGGCTTCGCCCTGGCCTTTGCCCGCGGGGTCGGCGAGTACGGTTCGGTGATTTTCATCGCCGGCAACATGCCGATGAAAACCGAGATCCTGCCGCTGCTGATCATGGTCAAGCTCGACCAGTACGATTACACCGGCGCTACCTCCATCGGTGTACTGATGCTGGTGGTTTCTTTCATTCTGTTGCTGCTGATCAACTTGCTGCAGCGGCGCATCGAAACCCCATAAGGAGGCGCGAACATGTCCCAATCGTCTATTGCAGCTGCCTCCTCGGCCAACGCCGCCCGCCGTGGCAGCGCGACGTCGCGACGCATACTGATCGGCCTGTGCTGGCTGGTATTCACGCTGTTCCTGGTATTACCGCTTTTCATCGTGGTGTCCCAGGGCCTGAAAAATGGTCTCGGTGCGTTCTTCACCGCGATCTTCGAACCGGATGCGTTGTCCGCACTGAAGCTCACGGTCATTGCCGTACTGATTTCAGTACCGCTGAACGTGGTGTTCGGCGTCAGCGCCGCATGGTGTGTGAGCAAATACTCGTTCCGCGGCAAGAGCATGCTGGTGACGCTGATCGACCTGCCGTTCTCGGTATCGCCGGTGATCGCCGGTCTGGTCTACGTGCTGATGTTTGGCGCCCAAGGCCTGTTCGGGCCGTGGTTGCAGGACCACGACATTCAGATCGTCTTCGCCTTGCCGGGCATTGTGCTGGCGACGATTTTCGTCACCGTGCCGTTCGTGGCGCGTGAGCTGATCCCGTTGATGCAGGAGCAGGGCACCCAGGAAGAAGAGGCCGCGCGTTTGCTCGGGGCCAATGGCTGGCAGATGTTCTGGCACGTTACCGTACCTAACATCAAATGGGGCCTGATCTACGGCGTGGTGCTGTGTACCGCGCGGGCCATGGGTGAATTCGGTGCGGTGTCGGTGGTTTCCGGGCACATTCGCGGGGTGACCAACACCTTGCCGTTGCACGTCGAGATCCTCTACAACGAATACAACCACGTGGCCGCGTTCGCCGTGGCGAGCCTGTTGCTGATCATGGCGCTCTTCATCCTGCTGCTGAAGCAGTGGAGCGAAAACCGTATTAACCGCCTGCGCGCCAGCGCCGCGGAGGAATGAATTCATGTCGATCGAAGTGCGTAACGTCAGCAAGAATTTCAATGCGTTCAAGGCGCTGGACAACATCAGCCTGGACATTCAAAGCGGCGAACTCGTGGCGCTGCTTGGCCCGTCCGGCTGCGGCAAGACCACGCTGCTGCGGATCATTGCCGGTCTGGAAACCCCGGATCAGGGCAATATCGTGTTCCACGGCGAAGACGTCTCCGGCCACGACGTGCGTGATCGCAACGTCGGTTTCGTGTTCCAGCACTACGCCTTGTTCCGCCACATGACGGTGTTCGACAACGTCGCGTTCGGCCTGCGCATGAAGCCGAAAAACCAGCGCCCGAGCGAAAGCCAGATCGCAACCAAGGTTCACGAACTGCTGAACATGGTGCAACTGGATTGGCTGTCGGATCGCTACCCGGAACAACTTTCAGGCGGTCAGCGTCAGCGTATTGCCTTGGCCCGTGCGTTGGCGGTGGAGCCCAAAGTGCTGCTGCTCGACGAACCGTTCGGCGCCCTCGACGCCAAGGTCCGTAAAGAACTGCGCCGCTGGCTGGCGCGCCTGCACGAAGACATCAACCTGACCTCGGTATTCGTGACCCACGACCAGGAAGAAGCGATGGAAGTTGCCGACCGTATCGTGGTGATGAACAAGGGTGTGATCGAGCAGATCGGCTCGCCGGGCGACGTCTACGAAAATCCGGCCAGCGATTTCGTTTATCACTTCCTGGGAGATTCGAACCGTCTGCACCTGGGCGAAGACAAGCACGTGTTGTTCCGTCCGCACGAAGTGTCGCTGTCGCGGCATGAACTGGATGATCACCATGCGGCCGAGGTCCGGGATATCCGTCCGCTGGGCGCGACGACGCGGGTGACGCTGAAGGTTGAAGGGCAGAGCGATCTGATCGAGGCCGAAGTGGTGAAGGATCACGACAGCCTGATCGGGTTGGCGAAGGGCGAGACGCTGTTCTTCAAGCCGAAGGTCTGGCAGAAAGTCGCGAACATTTAAGATCAAAAGATCGCAGCCTTCGGTGATCGACACAAATCCCTGTAGGAGCTGGCTTGCTAGCGATGAACGATAACGCGGTGTGTCATATGCACCGTTATCGCCAGCAAGCCGGCTCCTACAGATCCGGTCAAGCCGCCGCTTTTTTTGGATTAACCCGCACACCCCCCGCCCGCGCCTCGATCTGCTCCTTCAACTCATTCCGCATCCCCAGCAAAAACGCCAGCTCAACCACCACAAACAACGGCCCGACAATCAACCCCGTCACATCATCGACGAACGCCGGTTTACGCCCCTCGTAGTGGTGCCCGACAAACTGAATCGCCCAGCCAATCACAAACATCGCCACGCCGCTGCTCAACCACACCAGCGTGCTTTGCTGCGCCAACACTTGTCCCGCCCAAACGCACAGGCCTAGCAACACGGTCATCAGCACCCCAAGACGTAATTCCAGGCGCAGGTAAAACCACGCGGAGGCCAGCGCTACCAGCATCGCCGGTGAAAGCCAGCCTCCGGCCCATTGCGGACGCGACAGCAGCACTGCAACCGCCACCACAATCAGCGGAATGCCAACGAAGTGCGTGGCGATGTTGCGCGGGTCACGGTGGTAGGCGGCGTATTGACTCAGATGGTCAACGAGGCTTTTTTTCATTGTTATTCCTCCTGTAGGGTGAACGATCATGCCTCGGGGCCACTTCTTGCTCTGTCAGCCAGGCGACAATCTCTAGGAGTTTTCATGGATATGCAGGTCTGGCGTCCACGCCTGTTGCGCGGTCAGTGGTTCAGCCATTTGCCTGTTTCCCTACAGGATAGTCTGCTGGACGCCGCAAAGGTGCGGCGGTTGTCGGCGGGGCAGCGCTTGTTCCAGCGTGGCGATCAGCCCTGTGGCCTGTACGCGGTGCTCGAAGGCGCGGTGCGTATCGGCGCCGTGAACGAGCAAGGCAAAGAGGCGTTATTGAGCCTGGTGGAGGCGCCGCATTGGTTCGGCGAAATCTGCCTGTTCGATGGCCAGCCGCGCACCCACGATGCGTATGGAATGGGCCCGTGCACGCTGCTGCACATCCCGCAAACCGCGCTGCTGGCGTTGCTGGATGCACAGCCGGTGTATTGGCGGCAACTGGCGCTGCTGATGAGTCAGAAACTGCGCCTGACCTTCATCAATCTCGAACAGCTGAGCCTGATGCCGGCCCCGATACGGCTGGCGCATCGCTTGCTGATGATCGCCGAAGGCTACGGCGAACTCGACGAACCGCGCCGCGTTCTGCAACTGCCGCAGGAGCAGCTTGCTTCAATGCTGTCGCTGTCACGCCAGACCACCAATCAGATCCTCAAGGATTTGCAGGGGCAGGGAATTTTGAAGTTGGGTTATGGCGAGATTGAAATTCTGGATGTGCAGCGGTTAAGAGCGTTGATTGTGGTTTGAACCGAAACCTGTAGGAGCCGGCTTGCTGGCGATCAATCCTCAGATGCGCGGCGATTGCGAGGCCGTCATCGCTGGCAAGCCAGCTCCTACAGGGGAATAAAGGTGGGCTTTACCCGCGAAGGCGCCTAGCCTGTGCTGACGTTAATCGAGGTGTGCCATGCGTGTGTTGCTTGTGGAAGACGAACCCGAACTCGCCAAACTTCTGGCCAATGGCCTGAGCGAGGCGAGTTTTGCGGTGGATGTAGCGGTCAACGGAATGGACGGCAGACGCTTTATCGAGGAAGGCGCATACGAGTTGATCATCCTCGACGTCATGCTGCCGGGGCTTAATGGTTGGCAGTTGCAGCAACAGATCCGCAAACTCGGTGAGACGCCGGTGCTGTTTCTCACCACCACCGACGGCATCGAAGATCGCCTGCGCGGGTTGGAGTTGCATGAGGATGACTACCTGCTCAAGCCATTTGCCGTGAGTGACCTGGTGAAGCGGGTGCGCAAGTTGCTGCGGCGCGGTCAGGGTCGCTGAATCCTGTGGTGTTTGAACAATCGCTATCGCTGGCAAGCCAGCTCCCACAGTGATTGGTGTGAATCACAATTGCATGGTCAACCGAAAAACCTGTGGGAGCTGGCTTGCCAGCGATGAGGCCGGTACGTCCCGCGAAGAACTCAGCGCAACCCATCCCTAAACTGCCCCGGCGTCATCCCCGTCCAGCGCTTGAACGCGCGGCTGAAGCTGCTGGTATCGGCAAACCCCAGTAAATAACTGATCTCACTCAATGAGCATTGCGGATCGCGCAGGTGCAATAGCGCCAGGTTTTCGCGGCTTTCGTTGAGCAGCGTATCGAACCGACAACCTTCATCCGCCAAGTGCCGTTGCAGGCTGCGCAGGCTCAGGTGCAGGGCCTTGGCGATGTGTTCGGCGCTGGGTTCGCCTTCGGGCAGTTGCTCTTCAATGGCATCGCGGACCTTGCGCTCCCACGTCAGCGGCTTGAGTTGCGCAAGGGTGCGTCTGAGCACGGTTTCGTTGTGCTCGGCCAGTTCCGGGTTGGCGTCATCCAGGTGACTGTCGAAGTCGACAAGGGCGAATTCCAGCCGGTCTTCGTCGGCGCCGAAGTGCACCGGCGAGCGAAAGACTTTATGCCATTGATGCGCGTCTGCCGGCTCCGGGCGCCGCAGGTACGTCGCCAGTGGCGCGTAGTCCCGGCCCAGGCGATTGCGACAGGTGCGCACGTAAATCGCCATGAACGCATCGATGGCTTCAAAGGCCGGGGCCGGGTTGCCGCAGGGGATTTTCAGGCAAAAAAGGTAGCGATCCTCGGTGCGGGTCAGCTCCAGTTCCAGGGCATCGCTGACCACCTGGTGATAGCGCACGATGCGTTCGAACACTTCACGCAGGCTGCCGCTGGCCACCAGCGCATAACCCAACGCGTGGAAGGTGGTCGGGCTGACGAAACGTGACACGCGCAAACCAATCGCCGGGTCGCCGCTGACCTGTACCGCCAATTCCCACAGGCGCGTGGTGCCGGACAATGGATAGCGCGCGTTCGGGTCTTCCATCAACTGCGGATCGAGTCCCGCTTGCTGGCACAGGCTGGTGCTGTCGAAGCCCAAGGCATCGAGTTGCTTGCGCAATGCGCGGGTCCAGCTGGCGAGGGAGGTCGGTTCAGTCATGCTGATTGGCGCTTCCGGTCAACAGGTTGGCGTTCTCGGCTACCGCTTCGGGTAGGTGAAGCAGGCAGGATGCGAACATCAATAACCAGAGGATGGAAGCATGCAAGGTACTTCTGCAAGTCCCCAGCGACTGAATGCCGCTCAGCGATCAGCCCATATTCGCGAAGTGGTGTTGGCCAAGGGCGTCGAACTGCGCCAGCGCTACCCGGTTCTGACGCACCAGGACGCCTTGGGCGCGGGCATTCTGGCCTTCGCGTTGGCGGGGATGATTGGTTCGGCGGTGCTTTACATCGAAGGCTATATGGCCTGGTGGGTGTGCTTGCTGCTCAACGCTTTTTTCGCTTCGTTGACCCACGAACTTGAGCACGATTTGATTCATAGCATGTACTTCCGCAAGCAGCGGGTGCCGCACAACCTGATGATGGGCCTGGTCTGGCTGGCGCGGCCGAGCACCATCAATCCGTGGATCCGCCGTCATCTGCACCTCAATCACCACAAGGTGTCCGGCTCCGAAACCGACATGGAAGAACGCGCCATCACCAACGGCGAGCCTTGGGGTTTCGCGCGCTTGCTGATGATTGGCGACAACATCATGTCAGCGTTCATTCGCATGTTGCGAGCCAAGACCTGGGCGCACAAGTTCAGCATCATCAAGCGCACCCTGAAGGTCTATGCGCCGCTGGCGCTGATGCATTGGGGCGCGTGGTACGTGTTTCTCGGCTTCCATGCCGCGAACGGCATCGCTTATCTGCTGGGCGCGCCGATCGAATGGTCGGCGACCACGTTGTCGGTGATGCACGTGATTGATATCGCGGCAGTGGTGATCATCGGCCCGAACGTATTGCGCACGTTCTGCCTGCACTTCATCAGCTCGAACATGCACTACTACGGCGACATCGAGCCGGGGAACGTGATGCAGCAGTGCCAAGTGCTGAACGCCTGGTGGCTGTGGCCGTTGCAGGCGTTCTGCTTCAACTTTGGCAGCAGCCACGGGATTCATCATTTTGTGGTGAAGGAACCGTTTTACATTCGCCAGTTGACCGTGCCGGTGGCGCATAAGGTGATGCGGGAGATGGGGGTGCGGTTCAATGATTTGGGGACGTTTGGGCGGGCGAATCGGTTTGTGAGTAAAGAGGAAGTTCGGGGTGAAAACGTAGAGGGTGTGCGGGTCTGAGGGCCCCATCGCTGGCAAGCCAGCTCCCACAAGTTTCCGTGGTGAATGCCAAATCTGCGTTCAGCACAAATCAGTGTGGGAGCTGGCTTGCCAGCGATAGCGATCTGTCAGACCACCTCAATCCGGCTGAAACGGCGACTCACTCAAAATCACCCCGGTCTCATCCACATACTTCTGCCAATGCTCGATCAGCAAATTGAGTTTCTCCGGCCGGCTCAGCGCCAGATCATGAATCTCCCCCGGATCGCTGCCCAAATCATAAAGCTGCCAGGTCGCCGGCCCCACCGGCCCCGGGATGTAGACCGCTTTCCATTGCCCCTGACGAATCGCCCGGCGACCAAACAATTCCCAACCGGTCACGGTGTGCTCGTCATGCACCTGTGCCGTTTCGCCGGACAAAAACCCTAGCCACGACTTTCCACGCAGTTCCGCTACTGGCTTGCCGCGCCACTGTTTGCCCGGGTGACGCACCCCGGCCAGATCGAGAATGGTCGGCGTGACGTCCATCACCGTGCCAAACCCGTGGCTGATCTGCCCCTTGAGCGGCAGTTGCGGGTAATGCACCAGCGCGGGCACGCGAATGCCACCCTCGGTGGTGAACGCCTTGAACAGCCGCGAGGGCGCGGTCGCCACTTGCGCCCAGTTCGGCCCATACCAGACGTAGGAGTTGGCGCGACCGATGTTGTCCAGGCTGTTGTCGTAATGCTGATTGAGGTAGGTCAGCAGTTCCGGACCGAACTTCGGAAAGGCTTCCAGCAGCGCGCCTTCGGCACCGTTATCGGACATGAACAGGATGAAGGTGTTGTCCAGTTGCCCCTGTTTGCGCAGGTAATCGACGACGCGACCGATGTTCCAGTCCATGCGCTCGACCATCGCCGCATACACCTCCATCGCCCGCGCGGAAATCTGCCGTTGTTCGTCGTTCAACGCGTCCCATTGAGCGTTGAGCTGGATCAGTGGATGCGGTTCCACATCCGCCTCGATCAGCCCCAACGCCTTGAGCTTTTCCAGGCGCTCCAGACGCAGCACATCGGGACCTGCGTCGTAGCGGCCACGGTATTTTTCAACCGCGTCGGCAGGCGCTTGCAACGGCCAGTGTGGCGCGGAAAACGGCAGGTAAGCGAAGAACGGCCGGGTCTGGTCGCGCTCCTTGAGGTATTGCAGCAGCTTGTCGCCGAAGGCATCGGAGGAATAGAAATCCTTCGGCAGTTCGTCGATGAATTGATCGTCTTCGATGTACAGCGCTGGGGTGGATTTGAGCAGGCCCGGCGTGTGCTCGTCATAGGTCGGCTCGAAACCATAGTGGTTGGCGGCACCCGGCAACAGCGAGAACGAACGTTCGAAACCCCGGGCATGGGGCGCCAGTTCGGCGGTCAGACCCAAGTGCCATTTGCCGCTCATCAAGGTCTGGTAACCGGCCTCGCGCAACAGCTCGGGCAAGGCGACGACCCGGTCATTCAGATGCCCCTCGTAACCGGGTTTGCCGATCAGCTCCGGGGTCAGCGCTTCGGCCATGGTGCCGATGCCGGCGATGTGATGATCGGTGCCCGTCAGCAGCATCGAACGGGTCGGCGAGCAGGTCGGCGCGGTGTGGAAATCGGTCAGGCGCAGGCCGTTGTTGGCGAGGGCGTCGAGGTTGGGCGTACTGATTTCGCCGCCGAATGCGCCGAGATCGGAAAAGCCCAGGTCATCGGCCAGGATCACCAGAAAGTTGGGACGTTGCGGCATCAAGAATCTCCTGTTCAGCAGGCAATGAAGGACAGCGGCAAATCACGCACCTGCACCGGCACCGGCGGTTGGTAGTGGTCGTCGCTGGTGAGTTCGTGCAGCAGCTCTTCGCGCAGTTGATGGAAGTCGAAACTGCTGCGCTGGCGCGGATGGGGCAGGGCGATGTCGACCACTTTTTTGATGCGTCCGGGACGCGGCTCCATCACCACCACGCGGTCGGCGAGAAAGATCGCTTCCTCGACATCGTGGGTGACCAGAATCGTGGTGATTTTTGCCCGCGCGCGAATCGCCAGCAGTTCGTCCTGCATCTGCTGGCGGGTCAGGGCATCAAGGGCGCCGAAGGGTTCGTCCAGCAGCAGAATCCGTGGGCTGGCCACCAGGCCACGAGCTATTGCCACCCGTTGCGCCATGCCGCCGGAGAGCTGGTGCGGATAGGCGCGGGTGAAGTCGCGCAGGCCCACCAGGTCGATGAAGGCACTGATGCGTTTGTGCTTTTCATCAGCGCTCAAGGGCTCGTTGACCAGGCCCAGGCCGATGTTGTCGGCCACCGTCAGCCACGGGAACAAACGGTGTTCCTGAAAGACGATGCCGCGTTCGCCGCCGATGCCGCTGACGGCTTTGCCATCGACGCTGATCTGCCCGCGAAATTGCGTATCGAGGCCCACCAGCAAGCGCAGCAACGTGGATTTGCCACAGCCGCTGGAACCGACGATGGCGACGAATTCACCCTCGGCGATGTCCAGGTTGAATTCGCGAATGGCCTCCAGTTCAAAGCCGTCGACGTCGAAGGATTTGCCTACATGGTTGAAGCTGACGATGGGTGCGTTCATGCGTGTCTCCAGCGGGTAGCGCGGATTTCCAGGCGTTGGCCAATGAGGTTGAGCAGGGCGCCAGTGAGGCCGACCAGCAACATGCCGGCCATGATCAAATCCATGCGCAGCAGTTGTTGGGCGCCGATCATCTGACTGCCGATGCCGCCGTTGGACGGCATGAAATATTCGGCGCCGATGGTGCCGAGCCAGGCATAGATCAGGCTCAACCTGAGCCCGGCGAAAATCCCAGGTGCGGCCCCCGGCAATACCAATCGGCGGAGACGTTGCCGCAGATTAAGGCGCAACACTTGGGCGGCCTCATTCAGTTGCGGCGAGAGGTTTGCGACGCTGCGTTGGGTCGCGATGAACAGCGGAAAAAAAGCAGCGAGACCAACGAACACCCACTTGGCCAGTTCGCCCAGGCCGAACCATGCGGTGAGCAGCGGCACCCAGGCGAAAATCGCGATCTGACGCAGCGCGGCGAGGGTCGGGCCGAGTACCCGTTCGCTTGTGCGCGACAATCCCAGCAACAGGCCCAAGGCAAAACCGAGACCACCGCCGAGCAACAGCCCGCCCAAGGTGCGACCCAGGCTCAAGGTCATGCCGCTGATTAATGTACCGTCGAGCAAACCGTCCCACGTGGTTTCCAGCACCGACAACGGGCTGACCAGAATGTTGGCGTCGACCCATTGCTGATTCGTCGCCAGTTGCCACAACAACAGCAACACCAACGGCAGCAACCAGGGCTGCAGGCGCTGCCAGCCTTGATACTTCGGGCCTCTGCGGATTTCGGCTGTGGCGGGATGTGGCCAGTGCACCAGTTTTCTGTCCAGCAGGCCGATGCCGCGATCCATGGCCACGCCGATCAAACCGATCACGACAATGCAGACGAACACGATGTCGAGCATGAACAGCTGTCGCGCCCAGACCATCAGGTAGCCGATGCCTTCGCTGGAGGCGAGCAGTTCGACGGCGAGCAATGAGGTCCAGCCTGCGGCCAGCGCCAGGCGTACGCCGGCCATGAAGGCTGGTAGTGCGGCGGGCAGGACGAGGCGACGGATCAGCAGGCGTGGCGGCAGGCGCAGCACCGCAGCCGCTTCACGCAGCTTGGGTTGTGCATCGCGTACGCCGACCAACGTGTGCAGAGTCACCGGCACCACGATGGCCTTGATCAGCACCACCAGTTTCAATACTTCGCCGATGCCGAAAAACACCATGAACAACGGAATCCACGCCAGCGTCGGGATTTGCGACAACCCGGCGAATGTCGGGAACACCAAGCGTTCGAGTGTGCGGCTGAAACCCAGCGCGGCACCCAATATCGCACCTGCCGTGATCCCGGCGAGCAGGCCCCAGAACAGGCGTTGCAGGCTGATCCACAAATGGCTCCATAACTCGCCTTGGGACAGTTCAACGGCGCTGTTCCAGACCAGCGACGGCGCCGGCAGGATTTGTTCACTCATCCACTGATTGCGGCTTGCCAGCCACCACAGGGCAAACAGGCTGAGTGGCAGTAGCCAGGGCAAGAGTCGTTGGCTCAGCGTTGGCCAGAGCCGCCGACCATTGAGCGGTGAGGCAGCCAGCGGCAGGCTGAGCAGGGAAACACGGGCCATGGGCGACCTCCGTTGTCGGATAGCGAGCGTTATAAACAACGCAAATCTCTGTAGGAGCTGGCTTGCCAGCGAGGCGGTGTGTCTGACCGACTTGGTTGTCCGGGATCGCTGGCAAGCCAGCTCCTACAGATATGTGTTTTTGATCTATTAAATTTACTTTCAATACTATTGAGAGATAAGCGAGACCATTTAAGGCTTCCAGCCCATGCGCATCCAATGCATTCGGAGAATATTTTCGATGCTGTCTATGCATATCGCTCCGCGAAGCCTGTATTTGCTCGCTTAGTTCTAAAAGATATAAAAATGTGAATTTATAGTATTTAAGTGCAGGTCCAGATTCAGCCTACTTTCTGCTCCTCAATGCCGTCGCCACCAGGAGCCGCACCCATGAACATCCCCTTCAAACGTGTCATCAGCCTATTCGCCGTACCGGCCCTGGCAGGCTTGCTGGCGTTCACCGCCCAGGCTGCCGAACTCAAGGAAATCCGCATCGCCGTGCCCGACCTCAGTGCCGGCACGCAACACAGCGCGGGCGGCGTGGTGGATGTGCTGCGCGACCAGCAGATCTTCGAAAAGGCCTTTGCCGATCAGGGCATCAAGATCCAGTGGAATTTCTTCAAGGGAGCGGGGCCTGTGATCAATGAAGCCTTCGCCAACGGCCAGGTCGATCTGGCGTACCTCGGCGACCTGGCGGCGATCATCGGCAAGTCCAATGGTCTCGATACGCGCGTGCTGAGTGCCTCTGCACGTGGGGTGAAGCATTACCTCGGCGTGGTGCCGGGCTCGGGGATCAAGACCCTGCAAGACCTCAAAGGCAAACGCGTGGCGATCTTTCGCGGTACTGCCACTCAGTTGTCGTTCGATGCGGCGCTGGCTAGCCAGGGTTTGAGCGAGAAGGATCTGAAGATCATCAACCTGGATTTCAACGGTGCGGTCGCGGCACTCGCCGCCAAGCAGATCGATGCGTCATGGGGCGGTTCCAATTTGACCGCGTTGCAAGCCAAAGGCCTGGCCGAGTTGCCGTTGAACACCAAGGACCTGGGCGGCGCGGGCAGTGTTCAGGCGGTATTGTTGGGTAATGGCAAGTTTGTCGACGAGCACCCGGAGGTGGTGGCGAAACTGCTCAAGGCTCAGCAGCAGGCGGTGCAATGGCTGACCGAGGACAGCAACAAGGACGCCTACATCCAGTTGGTGTCGGGGCTGGCGAGTTATCCGTCGGTGATCCTGACCGAGGATTTGAAGGACCAGAAACTGAGCGAGGTTTTCCCGTCGACCCTGGATCCGGTGTTCCTCGGTAAATTGCAGGATGCGGTGGACCTGGCTTCGCAGCAGAAGCTGATTCGCAAGCCGTTCAAAGTGAGTGATTGGGTGGCGCCTGAGTTGGCTGCTGCCAAGCTCTGAATCGTCGGTGTTTGAGCGGACGCCATCGCTGGCAAGCCAGCTCCCACAGGTTTTTTCTGGTGTTCACAAAATCTGTGTTCACTGGAGACCCCTGTGGGAGCTGGCTTGCCAGCGATGAGGCCATCAAACCGCGACAGCGATCTCCTTTTTGTCCACCGCCACCAACATCTCAATCATTGCCCTCGCCGCCGGTGACAACCGAAACCCGGTGCGACTGACGATTCCGCAGCGTGCATTCATGCTCTCGATGTTTTGCGGCAGATTGCGCCAGTGCAGCAGCACCAGCGAACCCTGGGCGATGTCTTCGACAAACGCTTCTTCCGTCCCCACGCCAATCGCGTTCGATTGCAGCACGATTTTCACCAGCGCCGGATAATGCTCCGTCTCGATGGTTGGGGAAAAATCCATGCGCCCACTCAGATTCGCCAGCAGCTTGCGAATGCCCGGCGGGATCAGTGTGGTGGCCAGCGGGTAATCGAACATGTCGTTGGTCGACAGGCTTTCCTTGGCCAGCAGCGGATGTCCGGGGCGGCAGAAAAACACCCCGCGCTTGGGCGTCAGGGCTTGGGTCTGGAAGTTCGGGTCGGCTTCGAAATGACGGATGTCGGCGATGAAGAATTCGATCTCTTCCCGGCTCAGGGCGCGGCTGAGTTTTTCCCAGTTATCCACTTCGAAACAGGTGCGCACTTTCGGGTGCGCATTGATGAACTGCGCCACCGCATCCGGCACCAGTTTTACCGCCGGGGCGGGTCCGCAACCGAAACGCAACTCACCGGCGTCGAGTTTGGTCATCTGCGTCACTTCGGCGCTGAGCAGTGCCGCGCCTTGCACCAGGCTGCGCGCATGCTGCAGCACCACCAGGCCTTCGGGCGTAGGGCGCAATTCCTTGTTGCCACGGTCCACCAGCACGCAGCCGAACTCTTGCTCCAGCCCTTGGATACTGCGGCTGAACGCCGGTTGAGTGATACCCATGGCGTCCGCCGCACGGACGAAACTGCGGTGTTCGTTGAGGGCGATGAAGTAGCGTAACTGGCGAAGATCCATATGCTTTCCCGGCATCCTAAAAATAGCTCGAAGGCATTTGCGACGAGGGTTGGTTGAGGTTTTAAATGCAAGCTCTTATTCCGTCAACGAAGCATGTGATTATCTATTAGATCTAAAGTGAATATAGATAGAGCGTTGTTTCGCTGCCGCCAACCGTCAGCAGTCCGATCGAGGGTCTACCCATGAGCAATGCCGCTTTAGCTGTAAAACCTGCTGTTCACGCGCTTGAAATCCATCCGGTGGCGGGTCGGATCGGAGCCGAGATCCGTGGCGTGAAACTCTCCGGTGAACTGGACGCCAGCACCGTCGAGGCGATTCAGCAGGCGCTGGTGCAATACAAAGTGATCTTCTTCCGTGAGCAGGCCCACCTCGACGATCAGAGCCAGGAAGCCTTCGCTCACCTGCTCGGCGAACCCGTGGCGCACCCGACCGTGCCGGTGCGTGACGGCACCCGTTTCCTGCTTGAACTGGACGGTGCCCAAGGTCAGCGCGCCAATTCCTGGCACACCGACGTGACGTTCGTCGACGCCTACCCGAAAGCCTCGATCCTGCGCTCGGTGGTTGCCCCGGCGTTCGGTGGCGACACCGTGTGGGCCAATACTGCTACGGCTTACAACGAACTGGCGCCGGAGCTGCGCGAACTGGCCGACAAACTCGTGGCAGTGCACAGCAACGAGTACGACTATGCGGGTGGCAAGCCGGACGTTTCTGAGGAGAAGCTGGAGCGCTACCGCAAGATCTTCACCTCGACCATTTATGAAACCGAGCATCCAGTGGTGCGCGTACACCCGATCAGCGGTGAGAAAAGCTTGCTGCTGGGTCACTTCGTCAAGCGCATCAAGGGCTATTCCCAGGCCGATTCGGCGCACCTGTTCGGCCTGTTGCAAAGCCACGTCATCCGCCAGGAAAACACCGTGCGCTGGCGCTGGAAGGCCGGTGATGTGGCGATCTGGGACAACCGCTCCACCCAGCATTACGCGGTGGATGACTACGGCACCCAGGACCGAGTAGTGCGCCGCGTGACGCTCAAGGGTGAAGTGGCGATCGGGGTTTCCGGGCAGCGCAGTCTGACGGTGAAAGGGCCGGATATCGGCGGCATTTGATCGCACGCCATCGCCAGCAAGCCGGCTCCTACAGGAGGCGGTGTTGATCACAATGAATGTGAACACCACCAACCCTTGTAGGAGCCGGCTTGCTGGCGATGCTTTTACTGCGGATGTCGGCGGCGATTGATCGTACGCCATCGCTGGCAAGCCAGCTCCCACAGTGGGGCGGTGTTGAACACATTGGATGTGAACAACGCCAACCCCTGTAGGAGCTGGCTTGCCAGCGATGCTTTTTCACCACACGCCGATCGGCACCATTTTCTCGGTTTCCGGTTCACCATAGCGAAACCGTTGCCCACGCAAATCAATCTCCTGATGACTGATAGTGGTCCTGCGCTTCAACCCACGCACCCACTCAAACAAATACCCCGCATGCTCTTCCCGAACCGCGGCATACGCCGGGTCTGCACCCAGATCCCGCAACTCCTGCGGATCATTCAACAGATCAAACAACTGCGGCCGAAAGCCGTCGTACGTCAGGTATTTCCAGCGCTCGCTGCGGACCATGGTCATGCGGCAACGGTCAATCGGCTGTTGCAGCCGCTCCCGCGCCGGTGCTTGAAACGCATAGTCGTATTCGCTGATCGCAAAGCGGCGCCAGTCGGTGTTTGTGCCGTGCAGAAGCGGAATCAGCGAGCGTCCTTCAAGTCGATGTTCGGCACTTGGCAACCCCAACGCCTCAAGGAACGTCGGCAGTGCGTCAATGGTTTCCACCAGTCGCTCATCCACCGAACCACGCGTTGTATCCGCCGTCGGGCGCGGGTCGCGGACGATCAGTGGCACGCCTACCGCAGGCTCCAGCAGAAACTCTTTTTCCCCGAGGTAGTGGTCACCAAGGAAGTCGCCGTGGTCGCTGGTGAACACGATCAGGGTGTCATCCCAACGACCGCTGCTCTGAAGAAAATCGAACAGCCGCCCGAGCTGGTCATCGACCTGTTTGATCAGGCCCATGTACGTCGGGATCACATTCAAACGCACTTCATCCCTGGAGAAATTCAGGCTCTCCTCGTGCTGTCGAAACGCGTGGTACACCGGATGATCACTGGCCTCACCCTCGGCTGGACGCACCGGCTCGATCACGTGTTGCGCGCCATACAGCGCGTGATACGGCGCCGGAGCGATGTAGGGCCAGTGGGGTTTGATGTACGACAGGTGCAAACACCACGGCCGCTCACCCTGCTCGGCGATGAAGTCGAGGGCGCGGTCGGTGGTGTAGACGGTTTCCGAATGCTGCTCCGGAATGCGCGCCGGCAGATGGGCATTGCGCATTTTCCAGCCGCTGAGGATTTCGCCTTTATCGCCTTCGCCAGCGTTGGCCCAGTCGTGCCACGGATTGCGCCCGGCATAACCGAGGTCGCGCAGGTAGTGGGTGTAAGGCGCGGATTCGCGTTTGTCATCGAACAACGGGTCGTCGGGAAAGATGCCGTCATGCCGAAAAAACGGCTCGAATCCGACTTCGTTCAGCTCCGAAGCCTGTTCGCCAAGCGGGTCGATGGCCAGCCGTTCCAAAGCATCGAGATTAGGCGTGGCGTGGGTCTTGCCCACCAGCGCGGTGCGGATGCCGTGGGGGCGCAAATAATCACCGATGGTCAGTTCTTCCAGCGGTAACGGCACGGCGTTCCACGCGACTTGATGGCTGCTGACGTAGCGCCCGGTATAGGCCGACATCCGCGACGGTCCGCAGATCGTGCCCTGGGTGTAAGCACGGCTGAAACGCACGCCGGCAGCGGCCAGACGATCGATGTTCGGCGTGTGCAAATGCGGGTGGCCGTAGCACGACAGGTAATCGCGGCGCAGTTGATCGCACATGATGTACAGCACGTTGCGCACGGGGTTTGGGGTGTTGGGCATGGGGTTCACCGATCAAAAGACAGGCGAGGTTTTTCGCTGGTGGGGCGGGGTTGAGGCAAGTGCGTTTGGGGAATGGTTTTTATGCACGGGGTGCATCGTTGTCTGGGCCGACGCCATCGCTGGCAGGCCAGCTCCCACAGTTTTTTGTGTTGATCACAGATTATGGGTTCACACCGATCCACTGTAGGAGCTGGCTTGTCAGCGATGGCGGTAGATCAGACAGCAAAATTTTCCAGCGAACACACCTCAAACAGATTCGATGGTGCTCACAAATTATGTGCCCACCACAGAACCTTGTGGGAGCTGGCTTGCCAGCGATGAGGCCAGCTCAGACGGCAAAATTCTCCAGCGAACACACCTCTTCATCCAGCGCATCCACCTCCTTGATCTGCGCAATCATCGCCTCGGCCAACGGTGACAATCGATACCCCGCGCGGCTGACAATCCCGTAGCGGGTGTACAACTCCTCCAGGTCATCGGCCAGCCCATCGATCTTCAAACGCACCAGTTCACCCCTGGCGTTATGCAGCGCATCGGAGTATTCGCCGACGATGCCGATCGCGTCCGAACGCATCACCACGCCAAGCAGGCTGTAGCTGCTTTCACATTCCACGTTGGGCGTGAAATCCGGCCGTCCGCTGAGATCGACGATGACTTTGCGCAGGTTCGGCGGGCGGATGGTGACGGCCATCGGATAGCTCATCAACTCGGCGGCACTGACGCTTTCACGACCCGCCAACGGATGCCCGGCGCGGCAGCAGAAATGCCATTTGCGTGGGCGCAGGCGCTGGGTCAGGTAGTCCGGATCGGCTTCGAACTGACGCGTGTCGGCGACAAAGAATTCGAACTCTTCGCTCAGCAGGCGCTTGCTCAGGCTTTGCCAGTCATCCACCTGAAATTGCACCCGCGCCTTGGGGTAGCGGCCAATGAAACAGCCGATGGCCCTGGGGATCAATCCTGCCGCCGGCGCCGGGCCGCAGCCGAAGCGCAACTCGCCGGCCTCCAGGCCATTGAACTGGCTGATCTCGTTGGCCATCTGCTGCGCGCCGCTGACCAGCCGTCGCGCGTGTTCGAGCAACACCAGGCCCTGTTTGGTCGGCGCCAGATCCTTGCGCCCGCGATCCACCAACTGACAACCGACGCTGTGCTCCAGCGCCTGAATGCTGCGACTGAACGCCGACTGCGACAGGTTCACGGCCGTGGCACCCGCGACGAAGCTGCGCTGATCGGCGAGGGCGATGAAGTGGCGGAGCTGGCGCAAGTCGATATGCATTTTTCACATCAAAAATATCGGGGAAATGCATTGGCTATGCATTAGGTCGTTTCCTTATAAAGGCAATCTCTTATGCAGTAAATCTTTGTAAAAACATAAATAAATAACTTTAAAGAATATGCACTGCTGAAAAGTCGCTGTGTGTTTTTTGCCCAGGAGCCGCCTCATGAGTCCGTTGAACCTTGCGTCACCCCTCACACCCCGACGGCTCAAGCGCCTGCCTCTGGCCCTGATGCTGGCCGGGTGCGCCAGTTGGACCCAAGGCTACGCGGCCGAGACGGCCACCCCGGAAGAGGTACCGGCAAAAACCGCATCGGGCCAGGCAAAGACTGACGGCGCGCAGCTGGAAACCGTGACCGTAACCACCCGCCGTCGCGAGGAAAGTTCGCAGGAAGTACCGACCCCGATGAGCGTGGTCAGCGGTCAGGCGCTGGAAACCCAGCGGGTTTATCGCATCCAGGATCTGCAGCAACTGGTACCCAGCGTCAACGTCGCCTACATGCATGCGCGCCAGTCCAGCGTGTCGATCCGTGGCCTGGGCAACAACCCGGCTAGCGATGGCCTGGAGGGCAGCGTCGGGCTGTACATCGACAACGTCTACCTCGGCCGGCCGGGCATGGCGGTGTTCGACTTGATGGACATCGAGCAGCTCGAAGTGCTGCGCGGTCCGCAAGGCACGTTGTTCGGCAAAAACACCACGGCTGGCGTGATCAATATCAGCACGCGGGCGCCGACGTTCACCCCGGAGCGCAGCATCGAAACCTCGGTGGGCGAGGACGGTTACTTCCAGACCAAGGGCACCCTTTCCGGCCCGTTGAATGACGAACTCGCCGGTCGTTTCTCCGCTTATCGCACCCGCAGTGACGGTGACATCAAGAACGAATACGACGGCCATGACTTGAACGGCGGCTCGCGCGATGGCTTCCGTGCGCAGTTGCTGTTCAAGCCGAATGAAACGTTCAACTTGCGCTGGATCGGCGACTACAACGAAGAGGATTCCAGCGCCGGCACCCGCGTGTTGTACGACACCGGGCCGACCATCAATGGCGTCAACCTCTACCAGTCCCGGGCTGCGGCAGCGGGGGCCACGCTGGTCAATGGCACGCACCGAAAGGTCAATCTGAACGACGAACAACACGTCACCGTGCACCAGGGCGGTACGTCGGTCGAGGCCAATTGGACGCTGCCGAGTGACTTCACCCTGACGTCGATCAGCTCCTACCGCTGGTGGAATTTCACCCCGCGTAACGACGACGGCTTGAACGTCTCGTCAACGTACAACGCCGGGGTCTCGGTGGAAGACAAACAGTACTCGCAGGAATTTCGCCTGGCCTCGCCTACAGGCGGGTTCTTCGACTACGTGCTCGGCGCCTACTACTTCGGCAACGACCTGGACAACAAGTCCTTCGCTTATTACGGCCCGCAAGCCGACATTTGGAGCGGCACGCCAGCGGGCGCATTGGCCAACGTGAACAGTGTCGGCAAAGGCCACATTAAAACCGACAGCTTCGCCCTGTTTGCCCAAGGCACCTGGCACCTCACCGAACGGCTGGACTTCACCGCTGGTATACGCGGCACCTACGAAGAGAAAAACGCCTGGGTCAACCGCAATGCGCCAGAGGGTGGTGTGGCGGTGACCGGCGCGGCCGCTACGGCCAGACGCGGGCGCGCCGGGGCTTACGACTCCGGTGATTTGAATCAGTACAGCTCCAGCCCTTCGGGTCTGCTGAACCTCAGCTACCACTTCAATGAGAATCTGCTCGGCTACGCCACCCTGTCCCACGGCGAGAAATCCGGCGGCGTGAACCTCGCCGTCGGCACCGCCCCGGTCGCCGGCGCCGACTCGCTGCTGATCGGCACCGAGCGCGCCAACAACGCTGAACTCGGTTTCAAAAGCACACTCTGGGATCGTCGCCTGCAGCTTAACGCCAACGTGTTCTGGACCCAGGTCAACGGCTATCAAACCAACGCCTACGACGACGTCAACCGCGTGCAATACCTGACCAACGCCGGTTCCGTGCGTTCGCGTGGCGTTGAGTTCGAAAGCACGCTGATCCCGTTGCGTGGCCTGACGCTGAACTTCAACGGCTCGTACAACGACGTCAGCTACCTCTCCTACAAAGATGCGCCATGCCCGCCGGAAGTCAGCCTGGCGCCGGGCGCTCCAGCCTCTTGCGACCTCACCGGCCACCAGGTGGTTGGCGCTTCGAAATGGATCGGCAACGCCAACGGCGAATACAAATGGAACCTGAGTAACGGTCTCGAAGAGTACGTCACCGGCAGCTACGCCTTCCGTTCGAAAGCCGTAGGCACGGTGGAGGACTCCGACTACGGCCAGATCCCGAGCTACGCCGTGGTCAACCTGTCCACCGGCCTGCGCGGCGACTTCAAACAGGGGCAGTGGGACGTCTCGCTGTGGCTGAAAAACGCCTTCGATAAAACCTACTACACGACGCTCTGGACCGCCGCCAACGGTGGCTACGAAGGCTTGCTCGGCACGCCACGGACCCTGGGCGTGACCGGTCGCTACGACTTCTGATCAGACATTCAAGGAGCACCATTATGTTGAGCATCAAAGCGGCTTTGCCGGTGTTGTTCGGCGCGGTAATCAGCGCCGGGGCCTTCGCGGCGCCCAGTGTTTATCCCACCGGCGTCACTCGATACGACCCGGCCAAGGCCTTTAACCAGTACGTGATTTTCAGCGGCGCCGACAAGCAGACCCATCTGATCGACATGAACGGCAACGAAGTGAAATCCTGGCCCCAGGCGGGTTTCCCTTCGGCGATCATCGACCCGAAACTGGTGGGTGGCGAGCGCGGTCATGTGTTGCTGCAACTCGGCGACAAGGACCCCGGCAAGCTCGGTTCGGCCGGCAATGGCCTGGGCAATCAGAGCATCGGCGAGCTGGACTGGAACGGCAAAGTGGTCTGGCAGTGGGGCGACAAGGCACCCGGCGGTGCAGCGCAGCAACACCATGATCAGCGTCGTTTGAGCAACGGCAACACCGTGGTGCTGGCGAACAAGGTGCACAAGGTTGCCGGGTTCAAAGTCCCCGAAGTTATCGACGACGCCATCTACGAAGTCAGCCCCAAGGGCGAAGTGAAATGGCAGTGGCTGGCGTCCGAGCACCTCGATGAATTCGGCTTCACGGCCGAGCAACTGAAACTGGTATACGCCAGCAACGACCCGGACTACCTGCACATCAACAACCTCAGCCTCGTGGGGCCGAACAAGTGGTTCGACGCGGGCGACAAACGCTTCAGCCCGGACAACCTGCTGATCGATTCGCGCAACGCCAACTTCATCGCAATCATCGACAAGCACAGCGGCAAAGTGGTCTGGCGCCTCGGCCCGAACCTGCCGCTGATCAACCCGAAAACCGCGCAAAAACTGCCGCGTCCGGTGGATCAGTTCGTCGGTCAGCATGACGCTCACATCATTCCCGCCGGCCTGCCGGGTGCGGGCAATTTGCTGGTGTTCGATAACCAGGGTTCGGCGGGTTATCCGTCCGTCACGTTGGGGCTGATTTCCGGCTCGCGGGTTTTGGAAATCGACCCGCTGAAAAACGAAATCGTCTGGCAGTACAGCGCCGCCAATTCGAAGCAACCAGGGTGGGCGTTTTACAGCTCGTTCATCAGCAGCGCCCGGCGTTTGCCGAACGGCAATACGTTGATCGATGAAGGCATGAACGGGCGGTTTTTCCAGGTGACGGCCAGCGGTGAAAACGTCTGGGAATACCTCAGCCCTTATCTGGGCAAAGCGCCGGGCAGCGACGCCGTCAGCAACTGGGTCTACCGCGCGCTGCCAGTGAGTTACGACTGGGTTCCGAAGGATACGCCGCGCTCGGAAACGGCGGTGATCGCGCCGGCAGTTGGCGTGCAGCAGACCAACGCCAGTCGCTGATGACGCCGCCGGTGCGCCGAAAACCATGCTCTGCGGGAATATTTTCAATGCCTTAAAAGCATGTGTTTTCGCTCACTTGGCCGGAGCCCTTACGGGCCAAGGCCTGCAGCGAATCGAATGTTTCGATTATTCGTTATTGATCTAAACATAACGTTAAAGATTACTTTAAGAGATAAGCGTCTAGCTCAATGATTAACCCATCGATACGTCGTTCGGGGGATGTCGGGTTCGGCGTATCGGGTCATTCGCAAAGAGACCGCAGGGAGTAAATCAATGGGCAATGTCCAGACCGCTGCCAGCGCACACGAGGTGCTTTGGCGCCAGGCGCCAGGTGGCGAGTTGGTCGACCTCGGGCGGGCACACCGCGTGCCCTTGGGCCAGCTGCGCTTGCAGCGTGTGCCCAAGGGCATCCTGAGCCGACGCGAAACGATCCTGCTCGGTGTGCTGGCGTTGCTGGTGCACGGCGCGGTGATCTACTGGGTCAATCAGCAGCCGACCAAAGCCTTGCCGATCGTGCCGCCGGAAATTCCGCCGATGACCATCGAGTTTTCGCGTCCGGCGCCGCCCGTGGTCGAACCACCGCCACCGGTACCGCCGCCTCCACCACCGCCGGTGGTCGAGCCGCCGCCGCCCGTGGTGGACGAATTGGCAGCAAAACCGGCGCCGCCAAAACCGATTCCCAAGCCAAAGCCGATCGTTAAACAAGTGCCGAAACCAGCGCCAAAAGCAGTCGAGCAACCGCCCGCACCGCCACAACCGGCAGCGCCTGTCGCAGCTCCGGCGCCACCTGCACCACCGGCGCCCGCGCCAGTGACGCCGGCTTCGGCCAACGCCGCGTACCTGAAAAACCCGGCGCCGGAATACCCGTCGCTGGCCCAGCGTCGCGGTTGGGAAGGCACGGTATTGCTGCGCGTGCATGTACTCGCCAACGGCAAGCCCGGCGAGATCCAGATTCAGAAAAGCAGTGGCCGCGAGGCGCTCGATGAGGCGGCATTAAGTGCTGTGAAACGCTGGAGTTTCGTGCCCGCCAAGCAGGGCGATGTCGCCCAGGACGGCTGGGTCAGCGTGCCCATCGATTTCAAGATTCATTAAACCGAAACCTAATTCGCGCGAAACGTTTACACGAGGAATTCACCATGACGTTATTGGCATCTCCACTCGAATCCATCGAAAGCGCGGTGATCTGGCTGCTGGTGGTTTTTTCTGTCGCCACTTGGGGCCTGGCATTGCTCAAGGGTGTGCAGTTCGGTCGGTTGAAAGCTCAAGACCGAAAATTTCATAAGCAGTTTTGGGCTGCTTCCAGTCTGGATTCGGCGGCTGAGCTAGCCGAAACCCAGCCCGGCGCTGCAGCGCGGGTGGCACAGGCCGGTTATGCGGCGATCCAGGTGGGCGAGGCGCCACAGGCTGCGGACTTGAGCCAGGCGATCAATCATCAGGATCGCCTTGAGCGGGCCTTGCGCCAGCAGATCGTGCGCGAACGCCGCTCGCTGGAAACCGGGCTGGCGGTGGTCGCGAGTATTGGCAGTACGTCGCCGTTCATTGGTTTGTTCGGCACGGTGTGGGGAATCATGGAGGCGTTGAAAGGCATCAGCGCAGCGGGCTCGGCGAGCCTGGAAACAGTCGCCGGGCCGATTGGCGCGGCGTTGGTCGCCACCGGTGTGGGTATCGCCGTCGCGGTGCCGGCAGTGCTGGTTTACAACTACTTTTTGCGCCGTTTGAAGTTGACGGCGGCGGACCTGGATGACTTCGCCCACGACTTCTACAGCCTGGCACAGAAGAGTTCGTTCCGCGTGTTGATCCACCCGACGGCGCACAAAGTCACGGCATCGGGCAACGCGCAGAAAGTGAAGGAGGCATCCTGATATGGCCTTCTCCACGCAAGACAGTGATGAGGTGCTGAGCGAGATCAACGTGACACCGCTGGTGGACGTGATGCTGGTGCTGTTGGTGGTGTTCATCGTCACCGCGCCGCTGCTGACCAATGCGATCCCGATCAACCTGCCCAAGACCGAAGCCGTGGCGCCGGTGGAGCAGAAGGACCCGCTGGTGGTGAGCATCGACGGGGCCGGCAAGCTGTTTATCAACAAGGATGAAATCCAGCCGGATTTGCTGGAATTCAATCTACAGGCGGCCAAGGCCAAGGACCCGGAAGTACGGGTGCAATTGCAGGCCGACGATGGGGTGAATTACGGCGAAGTGGCTCGGGCCATGGCGTCCATTGAGCGGGCAGGGATCACCAAATTGTCGGTGATCACCGCGCGCTGACAAATTTTCGATTTTCCGGGGCCGTCTCCTTGGCAGGGTGCGGCCCCTTTTTTATTCCGGCCAGACACAAAACCTGTAGGAGCTGCCGCAGGCTGCGATCTTTTGATCTTTTTAAAAGCAAGATCAAAAGATCGCAGCCTGCGGCAGCTCCTACATTGTTATTCGATATAGGTCTTAATAAATAGCTTCTTATTCCTTAACGAATATAAATCCCGTCCCTATACTCGATCAGGAACAGACACGCAGCAGGAGAGCTCACCCATGCGCAACGAATCAATTCGCTACCTGATCGTGCCGGGCTGGCAAGGATCGCCGGAAGATCATTGGCAAAGCCACTGGCAGAACAGCCTGCCGAACAGCGCACGGGTGGAGCAGGACGACTGGCTGACGCCGCGTCGTGAAGACTGGGTGGCGGCATTGGCCGAGGCGATTGCCGCCGACAGCACCCCCGTCATCCTGATTGCCCACAGCTTGGGTTGCATCACCGTCGCGCATTGGGCGGCTACCGCGCCTGTGCAGTTTTTGCGTCAGGTACGCGGTGCGTTGCTGGTCGCTCCGGCGGACGTCGAACGCCCGGCCTGCGCGCCAGCCCTGCGCAATTTCGCACCGATTCCTACGGATCTGCTGCCATTCCCCAGCCAGGTCGTCAGCTCCGACAACGACGCCGCCGTCAGCGCGCCGCGGGCTCTGGAGCTGGCACGTAACTGGGGCGCGGAAGCGGGGATCCTGGCGGGTGCCGGGCATATCAATGTGAAGTCGGGTCATCAGCGTTGGGAGCAGGGTTTTGCCTATCTCTATCGTCTGCAAAACCGCATGGAACACCACGCCCTGCGCCGCGCCTGAATCTATTATTTCTTTCAACGCCCCCGTCGTTCGGCGGTTTTGGGCGGGAGCCTGCCATGAGTTTTGAAACCTTCGGCCAGCCACTGCTGACCTTTCCCGACGCTGAAAAAAGCCCCCTGAGCATCCGCGCCAAGGCGCTGGTTTTCGTAGATCCGCGCTCGCGGCAATTGCGTCAGGAGCTGGAGCAACTGGCGCCGCGTTCGATCTCGGTGCTGATCCGTGGTGAAACCGGCAGCGGCAAGGAACTGTTGGCGCGGCACATCCATCGCGCCAGCGATCGCGGCGGATTGTTCGTCTCGGTCAATTGCGGCGCGATCAGCCCGACCTACGCCGATGCCGAATTGTTCGGCTATGCCGCCGGCAGTTACAGCGGCTCGGCCAGCAGTCGCGCCGGCTGGTTCGGTTCGGCCAACGGCGGCACGTTGTACCTGGATGAGATCGGCGACCTGCCGCTGCCGATCCAGATCAAATTGCTTGCCGCTCTGGAAAACCACGAAGTGACGCGCGTCGGTGCGCATCAGCCGAGCCCGGTGGATGTGCGGCTTGTCGCGGCCACCAGCATCGACCTGGCCCAGGCTGTCGCTGCCGGCAAATTCCATGAGCGGCTCTATCACTACCTCAGCGAAGGCCAGCTCGAACTGCCGGCCCTGCGCGAGCGGGTGGGCGACATCCTGTCGCTGGCCGAATACTTCCTCGGCATCTACAGCCAGCGACTGGATCTGCCAGTGCCGCTGATCAGCGAGGCTGCGCAAGCAGTGCTGGAGCGACACAGCTGGCCGGGCAATACCCGCGAGCTGGAAAATGTCATTCATTTTGCGTTGCTGGTGAGTACCGGCGACGAGATCCTGCCGGAGCATTTGAATTTGCCGGATGAAGGTCTGGCGCAGATCGAACAGCAGCTCAAGCGGATTCTCGCCAATGGCTCAACCGCCGATAAACAAGCCCTAAAGCAAATTCTCAAAAACACCGGCCTCCTGTAGGAGCAAGCTTGCTCGCGATTGGGCCTCCGCGGTTTTTCTGTTCAGACGCCATCGCTGGCAAGCCAGCTCCTACAGGGAATGCGCGAGCTAGAGCGGAATGAACAAAATGGAATATGAAAGTGAATAAAAGATATTGTTCGGGAATATAAAATCCCGGTATTGTCCGCTCCACGCCGGCGATAGCACTTCGCTGGCACTTAATATCTAGCCGTCGCCACAAGCGACTGTGATTTTCGATAAGGACACTGCATGAAAAAGGTTCTGTTGTTCACCGCACTGGCGGCTGCCCTGACTGCGGGCCTGGCCCAGGCTGGCGAGAAACTGGTGGTCGCGGCGACCCCGGTTCCACACGCCGAGATTCTTGAACTGATCAAGCCAACCCTCGCCAAAGAAGGCGTGGACCTGGAAATCAAAGTCTTCACCGACTACGTTCAGCCTAACGTGCAGGTCGACCAGAAGCGTCTGGACGCCAACTACTTCCAGACCCTGCCGTACCTGAAAAGCTTCAACGAAGGTAAAGGCACTAATCTGGTGACCGTGATCGGCGTTCACGTTGAACCGTTCGGTGGCTACTCGAAGAAAGTCAAAACCCTGGCCGAGCTGAAAGACGGCGCGACCATTGCCATTCCTAACGAAGGCAGCAACAGCGGCCGTGCCCTGATCCTGCTGCAGAAGGCTGGCCTGATCGAGTTGAAAGACCCGAAAAACGCGTTGGCTACGCCGAAAGACATCGCCAAGAACCCGCACAACTTCAAGTTCAAGGAACTGGAATCGGCCATGCTGCCGCGCGTGCTGGATCAAGTTGACCTGGACATGATCAACACCAACTACGCGCTGGAAGCGGGTCTGAACCCGGCTAAAGACGCGCTGGTGATCGAAGGTGCAGATTCGCCTTACGTGAACTTCCTGGTGGCTCGCCCTGACAACAAGGACAGCGCCGCCATCCAGAAACTGGCCAAAGCCTTGACCAGCCCGGAAGTGAAAGCATTCATCGAGAAGAAGTACAGCGGCGCGGTACTGCCGGCGTTCTGATTCGCGAGGTAAACCCCTTCAAGGTTTCCAACGCCGACGGCTGATGCAGCGTCGGCGTTTTTTTGTGTATCGATAATCTGTGGCGAGCGAGCTTTTTGTGGCGAGCGAGCTTGCTCGCGCTGGGTTGCGAAGCGACCCCAAAACATGTGTATGCGGTAGGTGATACAAGCCGCGTTGCCTGGGTTTGCGACTGCTGCGCAGCCGAGCGGGAGCAAGCTCCCTCGCCACAAAAAACCGACCTCATTCACTGATGAAATTCAGGCCACCCTGGCCTTCAACGCCCGGCGCAGCGCCACCAATAACTTCACGATGTCCTGCGGATTCATCGGTTGCAGCACTTTTGCATCTGCCATGTTCTCGTCCTTGTGAGTGATCGGCCGGGGGAGTCTGGCCAAAAGCGGTCCGTCCTTGGAGGGGCAAATCGAAAAAAAGATCCTTCCTACGGCGCAAAGGAAAATAGTCGTCTTCCGTCGCCTCGGCAAATGCCCGGGATAGTTTTTTGCGTGATATCAATATGCTTTAACGGTATTTAAATTATGATTTTTATACCTTTAAAGTTGGTGCTTGCCGGACCGTTATCCATGGCCCGTGGACTGCACCACCGTCGCTTACCGAGCGGCATCCAGGATGTTCAATGAACTTCGATTACGCATTTATCCTCAGCACCCTGCCGGCGTTTCTCAAGGCCGTGGGCGTGACACTGCAGGTCGGATTTATCGCCATCGGCACCTCGTTGTTGGTGGCGCTGATCAACGCGACGATTCTGGTGTTCCGTACGCCTTACTTGCAGCGGCTGGTTGGCCTCTATGTCGAATTGGCCCGCAACACACCGCTGCTGATCCAGTTATTCTTCGTCTATTTCGCCTTGCCTGCGTTGGGCATCAAGGTTTCGGGTTTTGCCGCGGCAATCATCACCATGACCTTCCTCGGCGGCGCTTATCTCACTGAAGTGCTGCGTGCCGGCGTGGACGCCGTGCCTCAGGCGCAACTCGAGTCCGGTCGTTCCATCGGCCTGTCCCACGGGCAATTGCTGCGTTACGTGATCATGCCGCAGGCCGGCATCCTCAGTTTGCCGTCGCTGTTTGCCAATTTCATTTTCCTGCTCAAGGAAACCACCGTGGTCTCGGCGGTGGCGGTGCCGGAAATTTTGTACACCACCAAGAGCTACATCGCCCTCTATTACAAAACCTACGAAATGCTCGCCGTGCTGACGCTGATTTGCGTGCTGCTGTTTTTGCCGCTGTCGCTGTTGCTCAGCCGTCTGGAAAGGAGGCTCCAGCATGGCCAGTTCGGGTCTTGAGTTGTTGTGGGTGTCGTTGCCGCAACTGGGCAGGGGCGCGGCGCAAACCCTGTCGATTTCATTTTTGAGCATCGCCATCAGCACCGTCGGTGGTGTGCTCTACGGCGTGTTGCGCACGCTGAATGTGACGTGGCTGAACGCAATCCTGCGGGTCTATCTGGAACTGTTTCGGGCGATCCCGGTGCTGGTCTGGTTGTATTTGCTGTTCTTCGGTTTGCCGATTTTCTTTGGCCTGAGCATTCCGAGCTTCTGGTGCGCGGTGCTGGTGCTGTCGCTGTGGGGCGCCAGTGAAGTCGGCGAGGTGGTGCGCGGTGCGTTGCATTCGTTGCCGCGCGGGCAGCGTGAAGCCGGGCTGTCGATTGGTCTGAGCGACCCGCAACTCTACGGCTACGTGCTGCTGCCGCAAGCGCTGAAACGCATGACGCCACCGACCATCAACGTCTACACACGAATCATCAAGACCAGTTCCCTGGCGGTGCTGATCGGTGTGGTGGACGTGATCAAGGTCGGCCAGCAGATCATCGAACGCACCTACGAATCTGTGCTGATCTACGGCGCGCTGTTTCTGTTTTTCTTTTTCATTTGCTACCCGTTGTCGGCCGCCTCGCGCGTGCTGGAACGGCGCTGGACGCAAGCATGAGCGCATTGATCGAGTTCAAGGGTTTCAACAAGTTTTTCGGTGAGCATCAGGTGCTCAAAGACATCGACCTGAGCGTGAGGCCGGGCGAAGTCATCGTCATCCTCGGCCCCAGCGGCTGCGGCAAAAGTACATTGCTGCGTTGCCTCAATGGTCTGGAAGTCGCCCACGGCGGCAGCCTGAAATTCATTGGCCGAGAGCTGCTGAACAAGTCCACCGATTGGCGCGAAGTGCGCCAGCAGATCGGCATGGTGTTCCAGAACTATCACCTGTTCCCGCACATGAGTGTGCTCGACAACCTGTTGCTCGGCCCGGTCAAAGTGCAAAAGCGTGATCGCCGCGACGCCCGCGCCCAGGCTGAAGCGTTGCTCGAACGCGTGGGCCTGCTGGACAAGCGCGATGCGTTTCCAAGACAGCTCTCCGGCGGCCAGCAACAACGTATCGCCATTGTCCGTTCGCTGTGCATGAACCCCAAGGTCATGCTCTTCGATGAAGTCACCGCCGCCCTTGATCCGGAGATGGTCAAGGAAGTGCTGGAAGTGATTCAGGGTCTGGCCCGTGAGGGCATGACCCTGCTGATCGTCACCCACGAAATGGCCTTCGCCCGCGCCGTGGCCGACCGCATCGTGTTCATGGATGCCGGGCGAATCCTTGAGCAAAACCCTCCCGAGATTTTCTTTACGAACCCGCAAACCGCACGAGCGCAGCAGTTCCTGGAGAAGTTCTCCTACGTCGCCGCACTACCCAAAACGACTCAAACAAAGGAACTGGAACTGCCATGAAAACTGCCAAGTCTTCACTCTTGCTTCTGCCACTGCTGGGCCTTGCACTGCTGGCCGGCTGCAACAAAACCGAAGAGCCCGCCAAGCCGAAAGTTGCCAGCGAAAGCACGGCGCCAGCCAGCTATCTGGAAAAGATCAAGGCGCGGGACAAACTGATCGTGGGCGTCTTCACTGACAAGCCGCCGTTCGGTTTTGTCAATGAAGCCGGGCGCTACGTCGGTTTCGATACCGACATTGGCCGCCAGTTTGCCAAGGACCTGCTGGGCGATGAAAACAAGGTCGAGTTCGTTGCCGTGGAACCGGCAAGCCGTATTCCGTTCCTGCAAAGCGACAAGGTCGATCTGATCCTGGCCAACATGACTGTCACGCCGGAGCGCAAGGAAGCGGTGGAATTCACCAACCCTAACCTCAAGGTCGCCGTTCAGGCATTGGTGCCGCAGGACAGCGCGGTGAAAAACCTCGATGACCTGGCGACCCGCACGACCATCGTCACCACCGGCACCACCGCCGATATCTGGCTGACCAAGAATCATCCGGACTGGAAACTGCTGAAGTTCGAGAAAAACTCCGAGTCCCTGCAAGCCCTGGCCAACGGTCGTGGTGATGCCTATGCACAAGACAATCTGGTGCTGTTCAGCTGGGCCAAGCAGAACCCTGGCTACCGCGTGCTGAGCCAGACCCTGGGCGCTGAAGCGCCGATCGCGCCGGCGGTGAAAAAGGGCAACATCGAACTGCGCGACTGGGTGAACGCCGAGTTGGCGAAGTTGGGTGAAGAGAAATATCTGCTCAAGCTGTACGACCAATACGTGCGTAAAGAGCTGAGCGATGACACCAAGCCTGAGAGCGTGATTGTCGAGGGTGGGAAGTGGCAGGGGTGACTCTCTAGTTTTTGTATCGATTTTTCAGCCGTCATCGCCAGCAAGCCGGCTCCTGCAGGGATCACCTCAATCCTGTAGGCGCTGGCTTGCCAGCGATTGGATTTCTCGGGCACCGCCTAATCCGGCCAATACCACGCCGGCTCATCCAGCATCCGCTGCCCGACGATCCCGGTCTGGCCGAGGTTTTTCTCCAGCACAATGCAATTGCATTGCGGATCTTGCTGCAACGCCGAAATCAATCGCCGCGCGTGGGACACCACCCACACCTGACACTCTCCGGACGCGCGGATGATCAAGCGTGCCAGCGCCGGCAGCAGGTCCGGATGCAGGCTGGTTTCCGGTTCGTTCAGCACCATCAATGTCGGTGGTCGAGGCGTCAGCAGCGCCGCTATCAGCAGCAAGTAACGCAAGGTCCCGTCCGACAATTCCGCCGCCGACAACGGCCGCAACAATCCTTCCTGATAAAACTCGATCGCAAAGCGTCCGCCCGCCAGCGGCTCGATATGCAGTCGTGCGCCGGGAAAAGCGTCGCTGATCGCGTTCTGCAATGCCTCGGGGTCGCCGATTTCGATAATGGTCTGTAACGCTGCCGCCAGGTCTCTGCCGTCGTGGTGCAGCACCGGCGTGCGCGTACCCAGTTGTGGCTGACGCACCGGTGCATCGGCGTCGCTGCGAAAGTGATCGTAGAAGCGCCAGCGGCGGATGAACTCACGCGTCTCCAGCACCTCCGGCGAGTTACGCAGGCTGCCGACCTGATCGAACAGGCTGTCGAAATTCGGCGTGTGTTGTGCCAGCACGTCCCAGCTACGGTCGGCGCGCGCACGGATCAGCGGGCCGTCACGGTCCACCAGCAGGCTCGCCGGACGATAGAAGGGCCCGGCCCATAAACACTCGCGCTTGATTTGTGGGTCGAGGCTGAAACGTGACGGAATAGGGGCGCTGTACCCGGGCAACATGAAATGACCGTTGGAATCGGGGAGCCCAAGGCTGATCGAGTAACCGAAGTCTTCCCCGTTAAACCCTAACCGCAGGCGCTTAACCCCGTGTCGTACCGTCGCTTCGATTGGCACTTCACCGTTGTGCATGCGCCGGGTGATGGTTTCCGGACCGGCCCAGAAGGTCGAATCCAGTCCACCCTCACGGGCCAACGCATTGACCACGCCGCCCTGAGCGGTTTCTGCCAGCAGACGCAAAGCACGGTAGAGATTGGATTTGCCGCTGCCATTGGGGCCAGTGATCAGGTTCAGCCGACCCAGCGGGATCACCAGTTTGTTGATTGAGCGATAATTGGCCACCGCGAGGGTTTTAAGCATGGAAGACGTTCTCTGTGACCCGCATAGATAGCGGAGCATTGTAGGAGCTGCCGCAGGCTGCGATCTTTTGATCTTGATCATTTAAATACAAAAGATTGCAGCCTTCGGCAGCGCATACAGAGGAAATGGCAAATTTGCGTGGGCGAAGGTTAAAGCCTGTTCTAAGCTGACAGACGAATCGCGCCCGTTAAACGCAAAGGAGTCTGCATGGCTGGTCCCGGATTGAAAATTGCGCTTGGCCTGAGCCTCCTGGCTTTGCTGAGTGCTTGTGAAAAAGAACAACCGGTCGAGAAGGACCGGCCACGGGTCTTCGTGCAAGAGGTCAAGCCGGCCGAGTACGCCGCCAACATCACGCTGACCGGCGATGTGCAGGCAAGGGTGCAGACCGAACTGTCGTTCCGCGTTGGCGGCAAGATCATCCAGCGTACGGTGGATGTCGGTGACCGGGTTTCGGCCAAGCAGGTGCTTGCCCGTCTTGATCCCAAGGACCTGCAAACCAACGTTGACTCGGCGCTGGCTCAGGTTGTCTCCGAGCAGGCCAAGGTCAAGCAGAACGCCGCCTCCTTCGTACGCCAGCAAAAACTGCTGCCCAAGGGCTATACCAGCCAAAGCGAATACGATTCCGCCCAAGCCGCATTGCGCAGCAGTCAAAGCTCGCTGGCGGCGGCCCAGGCGCAATTGGCCAACGCCCGTGAGCAATTGAGCTACACCGCGTTGATCGCCGATGCGCCGGGTGTGATCACGGCGCGGCAGGCCGAGGTTGGCCAGGTCGTGCAGGCCACGGTGCCGATTTTCAGCCTGGCCCGGGACGGTGAGCGGGACGCAGTGTTTAACGTCTACGAATCGCTGTTGGCCGAGCCGCCGTCTGATAGAGCGGTGGTGGTCAGCCTGCTGGATAATCCGGCGATCAAGACTACCGGGACCGTTCGGGAAGTCACCCCGGCCGTCTCCGAGCAAACGGGTACGGTGCAGGTCAAAGTCACTCTCGACGGGTTGCCCCAAGGCATGCAGTTGGGCTCGGTGGTGAGTGCCACCGCCAATACCCGGGGTAAATCTGCCGTGGAACTGCCGTGGTCGGCGCTGACGAAAAATGTCAGCAAGCCGGCGGTGTGGATGGTGGACGGTGAGGGCAAGGCGCAATTGCACGACGTTACGGTGGGCCGCTACCTGACCGGTAAAGTCATCATCAGCGCCGGCCTGACGGGTGGCGAAAAAGTCGTCGTCGCTGGCGGCCAGTTGCTGCACCCCGGGGTGAAGGTGGAGATCGCCGAAAACACCTACAAGGAACTGTCCGAGGGGGCTCAGCCATGAAGCGTCTTTTACTGCTTTTGGCCGGTGTGATGCTGGTGGCCTGCTCGAAAAAAGAACCGCCGCCTGAGCCGATTCGTCCCGTGCTGTCGATCAAGGTCGAGGCGCTGGGCGAGCAAAACCTCGGGCGCTTCGCCGGTAGCATCCAGGCCCGATACGAATCCAACGTCGGTTTCCGGGTGCCGGGACGTATTGCCAGCCGCAGCGTGGATGTCGGTGCCGAAGTCGAGAAGGGTGCTTTGCTCGCTACGCTCGACCCCACCGACCAGCAGAACCAGTTGCGCTCGGCCGAGGGCGATCTGGCGAGTGTCCAGGCGCAATTAATCAATGCCCAGGCCACCGCCCGGCGCCAGCAACAATTGTTCGATCGTGGCGTGGGTTCGCAGGCGCAACTGGACGCCGCGCAGACGGACTTGAAAACCACTCAGGCCTCGCTCGATCAGGCCAAGGCTGCTGTCAGCCAGGCCAAGGACCAACTCAACTATGTTGAATTGCGCTCCGATCACAAGGCCGTGGTGACGGCGTGGAATGCCGAAGCCGGGCAAGTCGTTACCGCCGGCCAGCAGGTGGTGACCCTGGCGCAACCGGACATCAAGGAAGCGGTGATCGACCTGCCCGACACCCTGGTCGATCAATTGCCCCCAGGCGTGGTCTTCCAGGTCGCCTCACAACTGAACCCGGACATCGCCACCACGGCCACCGTACGTGAAATCGAACCCCAGGCCGAAAGCGCAACCCGCACCCGGCGCGCGCGCCTGACCCTGAGCGAAACACCGACCGCGTTTCGCCTCGGTACGGCAATCAGCGTGACCTTGAGCTCGGCGATCACGCCGCGTATCGAACTACCCTTGAGCGCATTGCAGGAGGTCGATGGCAAAGCGCGCATCTGGATCGTCGACACGCAGGCGCAAACCGTATCCCCACGAGACGTCAGCATCGTCAGTCGTACCGACACTACGGTGGTGGTGGCCAATGGGGTGAAGTCCGGCGAACGAATTGTCAGTGCCGGTGTGAACAGCCTCAAACCGGGGCAAAAAGTGAAAGTCGATGAGGGCAGCCCGCAATGAAAGGGAGTTTCAACTTATCCGAATGGGCGCTCAAACATCAGTCGTTTGTCTGGTATTTGATGTTTGTCTCTCTGCTGATGGGCGTGTTCTCGTACATCAACCTGGGCCGCGAGGAAGACCCGTCGTTCACCATCAAGACCATGGTGATACAGACTCGCTGGCCCGGTGCGACTCAAGAGGAAACCCTCAAGCAGGTCACCGACCGTATCGAGAAAAAACTCGAAGAGCTTGATTCCCTCGATTACGTGAAAAGCTACACCCGCCCCGGCGAATCCACGGTCTACGTGTACCTGCGCGACACCACCAAGGCCAAGGACATTCCGGAAATCTGGTACCAGGTGCGCAAGAAGATCACCGACATTCGCTACTCGTTCCCCCAGGGTATTCAGGGGCCGTCGTTCAACGACGAGTTCGGCGACGTGTTCGGTTCTATCTATGCCTTTACCGCTGACGGCCTGTCGATGCGCCAGTTGCGAGACTACGTTGAGCAGGCACGTGCCGATATCCGGGGTGTGCCGGGGTTGGGCAAGATCGAGATGATCGGCCAGCAGGACGAAGTTCTCTACCTGAACTTCTCGACCCGCAAACTGGCGGCGCTGGGTATCGACGAACAGCAAGTCGTACAAAGCCTGCAAACCCAGAATGCCGTAACTCCGGCCGGGGTGATCGAGGCCGGTCCCGAGCGGATTTCCGTGCGCACTTCCGGGCAGTTCATCTCCGAGAAGGATCTGGCCAACGTCAACTTGCGGCTCAATGATCGCTTCTATCGTCTGGCCGACATTGCCGATATCCGCCGTGGCTACGTCGACCCGTCGACGCCGGAGTTTCGCTACAACGGCCAGCAAGCCATCGGTCTGGCCATTGCCATGCAAACGGGCGGCAACATCCAGGCCTTTGGCAAGGCACTGCATCAGCGCGTGAGCGAACTGACGGCCAATCTGCCGGTGGGCGTTGGCGTGCACAACGTGTCCGACCAGTCTGTCGTGGTGGAAGCAGCCGTCGGTGGCTTTACCAGCGCGCTGTTCGAAGCCGTGGTGATCGTGTTGGTGGTCAGCTTCATCAGCCTCGGCGTGCGCGCCGGGCTGGTGGTGGCGTGCTCGATCCCGCTGGTGCTGGCGATGGTCTTCGTCTTCATGGAATACAGCGGCATCACCATGCAGCGGATTTCCCTCGGCGCGTTGATCATCGCCCTCGGCCTGCTGGTGGATGACGCGATGATCACGGTCGAGATGATGGTCTCGCGGCTGGAACTGGGCGATACCAAGGAGCAGGCGGCAACTTTTGCCTATACCTCCACGGCGTTCCCGATGCTCACCGGGACCCTGGTGACTGTCGCCGGCTTCGTGCCGATTGGCCTGAACGCCAGCTCGGCCGGCGAGTACACCTTCACCCTGTTTGCGGTGATCGCCGTGGCCATGCTCGTTTCGTGGATTGTCGCGGTGTTGTTCGCCCCGGTGATCGGCGTGCACATCCTCAGCGCCAAAGTGAAGCCGCACTCGGCTGAGCCGGGGCGTCTGGGGCGGGCCTTCAACAGTGGCCTGCTGTGGAGCATGCGCAACCGCTGGTGGGCGATCGGCTTCACCGTTCTGCTGTTCGCGCTGTCGGTAGTCGGCATGCGTTTTGTGCAGAACCAGTTCTTCCCGTCCTCGGATCGCCCGGAAATCCTCGTGGACCTGAACCTGCCGCAGAACGCCTCCATCGATGAGACCCGCAAGGCTGTGGACAAGCTCGAAGCGACGCTCAAGGGTGACCCGGATATCGTGCGCTGGAGTACTTACGTCGGCCAGGGCGCGATTCGTTTTTATCTGCCTCTCGACCAGCAACTGCAGAACCCTTACTACGCGCAACTGGTGATCGTCGCCAAAGACTTTGAAACGCGCGCAGCGCTCAGCGATCGCTTGCGTGAGCGTTTGCGCAAGGACTTCGTTGGCATCGGCAGTTTCGTGCAAGCGCTGGAAATGGGTCCACCCGTGGGGCGGCCGATCCAGTACCGCGTCAGCGGCCCGGACATCGATCAGGTGCGCAAGCACGCGATCGATCTGGCCAGCCAACTGGACAAAAACCCGCACATCGGCGAAATCATTTTCGACTGGAACGAGCCAGGCAAGGTGCTGCGCATCGACATCGCCCAGGACAAGGCGCGGCAACTTGGTTTGTCGTCCGAAGACGTGGCGAACCTGATGAACAGCATCGTCAGCGGCTCGACGGTGACTCAGGTCGACGACGACATTTACCTGATCAACGTGGTCGGCCGCGCCGTGGATGCCGAGCGCGGTTCGCCGGAAACCCTGCAAAACCTGCAGATCCTCACCCCGGGCGGCACCTCGATTCCGCTGCTGGCGTTTGCTTCCGTGCGCTACGAACTGGAGCAACCGCTGGTGTGGCGCCGCGACCGCAAACCGACGATCACCATCAAGACCGCAGTGGTCGGTGATATTCAGCCGACCGATCTGGTGACACTGCTCAAGCCGGATATCGAAAAATTCGCCGCGGCGTTGCCGGCAGGGTACAAGGTCGCCACGGGCGGTACGGTGGAGGAAAGCGCCAAGGCCCAAGGGCCGATTAACCAGGTCGTGCCGTTGATGGTGTTCCTGATGGCCACCTTCCTGATGATTCAGTTGCACAGCGTGCAGAAGATGTTCCTGGTGGCCAGCGTCGCGCCGCTGGGCTTGATCGGCGTGGTGCTGGCGCTGGTGCCCACCGGAACGCCGATGGGCTTCGTGGCGATCCTCGGCATCCTCGCACTGATCGGCATCATCATCCGCAACTCGGTGATCCTGGTGACCCAGATCGAGGAGTTCGAGGCTCAAGGGTCTTCACCGTGGGATGCCGTGGTGGAAGCCACAGAACATCGTCGGCGACCGATCCTGCTGACCGCCGCGGCGGCGAGCCTGGGCATGATCCCGATTGCCCGGGAAGTGTTCTGGGGGCCGATGGCTTACGCGATGATTGGCGGGATCATTGTCGCCACGCTGCTGACGCTGCTGTTTTTGCCGGCGTTGTATGTGGCCTGGTACAGGATTCGCGAGCCTAAGAAAGAGTCTGCATAGCCTAAAAGCAAAAGATCGCAGCCTCTGTAGGAGCTGCCGCAGGCTGCGATCTTTTGATCTTCAACCGATATCGGCGCGACGCCAGACACTCGCCAACCAAGGCTGCTGCTCCCGTGGCAGCCCCGCCGGCCGGTAGTAATGCTCCAGCTCCTCAAATCCCGCCTCGGTCAGCAACTGCTGCCACGCCTGAAGATCGTGATACGCCCCATAGCGCGGCCCGTTCCAGCCTTCCTGATTCTCGCCACGAGGATTGGAACTGAACAGCACACCACCTGGCTTCAATGCCTCGCGCAATTCCTTCAACACCCGAGGCAATTCCTGGCGCGGGATGTGAAACAGCACCGCATTGGCGAAAATCCCGTCAAAGCGTTCGGCCGGAAGATCGAGTTTCAAAAAATCCTGCTGCCAGACTTCGCAACCACTGTCCTCACGGGCCATTTGCGCAAACTTCTCCGAACCGTCGAGGCCGACAGCCTTGTGGCCCGTGCGGGTGAACGTTTGCAGGTCACGACCGGGCCCGCAACCAAAGTCGAGAATGTCGAACGGCGCCTTACCCTGAATATGCCGCAACAGCGCATCAATGTTCTGGCTGACATCGTGATCGCGCGTCCCTTCGCGAAAACCTTCTGCCACCGAGTTGTAATGGCCCAGGGTGGTGGAAGTGATTTGGTCGAGATCGGCGGGGGTTTGTTTCATGGTCGGCTGCGCAGGCAATTGGGATTTGCCGAATATACGCCATGAGAATTGTGGCAGTGCAATCTGTGGCGAGGGAGCTTGCTCCCGCTGGGCTGCGAAGCAGCCCCAAAACCATCAATGACGTGTGTCAGAGAAATTTATGTGTCTGGTTTTGCGATTGCTGCGCAATCGAGCGGGAGCACGCTCCCTCGCCACAAAGGCTCCTGACGCACCAAGGATCTAGCGCTTGTTCAATCCCCGAGCCAACCGATCCCCACCCAACTGAATCACCGCCACCAACGCCACCAGCAACACAATCACTGTCAGCATGATCTGGCTATCAAACCGCTGGTACCCGTATCGATACGCAATGTCCCCCAGCCCACCGGCACCGATCGCTCCGGCCATGGCCGACGAGTTGATCATGGTCACCAGCGTAATGGTGAACCCACCGACAATCCCCGGCAGCGCTTCCGGCAACAGCACATGCCAAACGATATGCCCACGCCGGCAACCCATGGCTTGCGCCGCTTCGATAAGTCCGTGATCGACCTCGCGCAGACTGACTTCGGCAATGCGCGCAAAGAACGGCGTCGCCGCGATGGTCAATGGCACCACGGCGGCCCACACACCGTACGTGGTGCCGACAATCAACCGGGTGAAGGGAATCAACGCCACCATCAAAATCAGAAACGGAATCGAGCGGAACAGGTTCACGAACGCACCCAATACGCGGTTCAGCGCCGGCGCTTCATAGATGCCGCCCTTGGAGCTGGTGACCAGGATTACAGCCAACGGAATGCCCGCCAGCAGCGCGATCAGCGACGACACACCAACCATCAAGAACGTATCGATGAAGCCTTGCAGCAAACGATCAAACCACATAACCCAGCACCTCCACCTTTTGCGCCCATTGCCCGGCGCGTTGACGCAACTCTTCGGCGCCAAGGGTCGACCCCGTCACGGCCAGCAGCAGTTGCCCGAGGGCGTGGCCCTGAATCCGTTCGACGCCACCTTGCAGCAAGCGCACTCGGCCTCCGAGGGCGCTGAACAGGGCGGCGACGTCGGGTTCGTCGTGCGCTGTCCCGGTGAATTGCAGGCGCAGCACGACGGCATCATCCGGGGACTTGGGTTGAGCCTGCAAACGACTTTGCAGCTCTGACGGCAGCGCATGCTGCAACGGCGCGAGCAAGGTCTTGCTGACCTCATGCTGCGGGTTGCCAAAGACTTCCCACACTGGGCCTTGCTCGACGATTCGCCCATGTTCAAGGACAACGACGCGATCGCAGATTTCGCGGATCACCGCCATCTCGTGGGTGATCAAAATGATGGTCAAGCCCAGGCGTTGATTGATCTCGCGCAGCAGGCCGAGGATCGATTGTGTGGTTTCCGGATCCAGCGCCGAAGTGGCTTCGTCGCAAAGCAAAATCGCCGGGTCGTGGACCAGTGCGCGGGCGATGCCGACGCGCTGTTTCTGCCCGCCGGACAGTTGCGCCGGGTAAGCCTTGTGTTTGCCTTGCAGGCCGACCAGTTCCAGCAGTTCGCGGACTTTCTGCTCGCGTTTTTCCTTGGGCACACCGGCGACTTTCAGCGGCAATTCGACGTTCTGCCAAACCGTCTTGGCCGACATCAAATTGAAGTGCTGAAAGATCATGCCGATGCGTCGACGCAGCGCCACCAAGCGATCTTCATCGAACTCGCCGATGTCGACCTGATCGATCAACACGCGCCCAGACGTCGGTTGTTCGAGACGGTTGATGGTGCGGATCAGCGACGACTTGCCCGCACCACTGCGGCCGATGATGCCGAACACTTCGCCACGCTGGATCGCCAGGTCGATGCCTTGCAGGGCGGCGACCGGGCCTTGCTGGCCTTCGTAGGTTTTGCCCAGGCCGATGAAGCGCACGTGGGCACGATTGAGCTCTGGGTGCAGCTCGGTCTGTTCAGCATTCCTGTGCTCTGGAATGTCCAGTCGCCGTTGCGTGGCCGCCGTCATCCTCAGCTCTCCCAACCAGCTTGGTAGAGCTTGCCGTGGGCTTTATCCAGCGCGGCGCGAACGGCCGGCGAGTGTTGGTAGATGTCGACGAACTTGATCAGGCGCGGGTCGGTTTTGCTTTTCGGCTGGATCACGAACTGAATCACGTACTCCTTGTGATCAAGGCCGTCGAACAGCAGGGCAGAGCCGGCATCAAAGGTCTTCGCCAAGCGGATATAGGCCGGGTAGCCCTGGACCAGATCGGCATCGTCATAAGCGCGTACCAGTTGCACCGCTTCGACCTGCAGGATTTTGATTTTCTTCGGGTTGGCGATGATGTCTTCTTCGGTGGCTTTGTAGCCCACGCCCGGTTTGAGCGTGATCAGGCCAGCCTTGGCCAACAGCTGCAAACCACGACCGCTGTTGATCGGGTCGTTGGCGATGGCGACGCTCGCGCCTTGCGGCAGTTCGTCGAAGCTTTTGTATTTCTTCGAGTAGAGGCCGACGTTGTTGATGATCCCCGGTGCGAAGGGCACCAGGTCAAACCCGGAGGCGTTCTTGGCGTTTTCCAGGAAGGGGATGTGCTGGAAGTAGTTCACGTCAATGTCGCCGGCGGCGAGGCTGACGTTGGGCGCGATCCAGTCGGTGAACTCGACGAGCTCGACTTTCAGGCCTTGTTTGCCGGCTTCTTCGACTGCCGCTTCCAGAGGAATGGCGAAGGCGGCGGTTGTGCCGATTTTCAGTGGCGCATCGGCGGCAAAAACCGCAGAGCTGAACAGGCCGAGGGCCAGGGCCAGTGCTTTGACTGGGTGAGAGAGGTAGTTCTTGGTCATGATGTTTATTCCAGTCAGTGCATAAATTTGGGGTGTTTGTTAGGGCCTCATCGCTGGCAAGCCAGCGATGCTTTTAGCGGCGGTAAGCCGATCCGGTGTGTTGCTCAGGCAAATGCGCCTCACCGTGAAACAGCTTTTCGCGCAAGCTGCCATTGTCGTAAGCCGTCTTGTACGACCCTCGACGCTGCAACTGCGGGATCACCAGTTCAATGAAATCCACATAGCTTTCCGGCGTGACGATCCGCGTCAGGTTGAAGCCATCCAGGCCGGTTTCGGCGATCCACGATTCCAGCTCGTCGGCCACTTGTTCAGGCGAGCCGACCACGGTGATGTAGCGCCCGCCAAGGGCGTGTTGCTCGAGCAATTTGCGCCGGGTCCAGTCGTTGTTTTGCAGGTTTTTGGTGGCCGACTGGATCGCGTTGCTCTTCACGTACTGGATCGGTTCGTCGATGGCGTACTCGGAAAAATCGATCCCGGTGGATGCCGAGAAATGCGCCACACCGGCTTCGGCGCTGGCGTAGCTCAGGTATTCGGCGTGCTTGGCCCAGGCGAGTTCTTCGGTCGCGCCAACAATCACGTTCAAGCCCATGAACACCTTGATGTCCTCGGGATTACGCCCGGCGTCGACGGCGCTGGCGCGGACCTTGTCCACTTGCACCTTGGTCGACGCTTTGGTCTGGCCGCTGATGAACACACACTCGGCGTGCCGACCGGCGAACAGCAAACCGCGATCCGAACTGCCGGCCTGGAACAGCACCGGCGTGCGCTGCGGCGAGGGTTCGCACAGGTGATAACCCTCGACTTGATAGAACTCGCCCTTGTGCTCGACCTTGTGCACTTTCTCAGGCTGCGCGTAGATCCGTTGTTGCGGATCGTTGAGCACCGCGCCGTTTTCCCAGCTACCTTCCCAGAGCTTGTAAAGCACCTCCAGGTACTCGTCGGCCTGGTCGTAACGGCGGTCGTGCTCGACCTGCTCGCTCAGGCCCATGGCCTTGGCGGCGCTGTCGAGGTAGCCGGTGACGATGTTCCAGCCGACCCGTCCGCGACTCAAATGATCCAGCGTCGACATGCGTCGGGCGAACAGGTACGGCGGTTCGTAGGTGAGGTTGGCGGTGAGGCCGAAACCGAGGTTTCTGGTGACGGCGGCCATGGCCGAGACCAGCAGCAGCGGGTCGTTGACCGGCAACTGGATCGACTCTTTCAGCGGCACGTCGACCGAGTTCTGGTAGACGTCGTAGACACCGACAATGTCGGCGATGAACAAGCCGTCGAACAGTCCGCGCTCCAGCAGTTGCGCCAGTTCGGTCCAGTACTCGATGGTCTTGTACTGGGTCGAGGTGTCCCGTGGATGCGTCCACAGGCCATGGTTGATGTGCCCGATGCAGTTCATGTTGAACGCGTTGAGCAGGATCTTCTTTTTCGCGTCGGCCATCAGATGGTTCCCCGCAGTGGCGGGTTTTCATCGTTGAGGTAGTAGTTGCCGACCGCGTGGTATTTCCAGCGCACCGGGTCGTGCAGGGTATGCACCCGGGCGTTGCGCCAGTGGCGATCCAGACCGTGTTCGATCAGGGTAGCCTGGCTGCCGGCCAGTTCGAACAGCGTGGTGCCGGCGGCGAGGGATATTTCGGTGCTGATGGCACGTGCTTCGGCGACGGCAATCGACGCGGCGGCAACGGTCTCGGCGTTGGTGTTGGCCTGGGCCTTGTCGAGGAATTCGCCGGCGCGCTCCAGCAGCGCCTCGGTAGCGTGCAAACGGATGCTCAAGTAGCCGAAACTCTTGATCGTCAGCGGGTCATCGGTGGCTTTTTCATGGGTGGCGTCGATCCACGGCCGGGTTTTGGTGCGCACGAAATGCAGTGCATCTTCATAGGCCGCGCGAGCGATGCCGGTGTCGATGGCGGCGTGGAGAATCTGCGCCAACGGACCGACCGGAGTCGGGCGCTCGAAAGCGCTCTGGAACGGGATCACATCCTCGGCTGCGACGTAGACATCTTCGAACACCACCGAACCGCTGCCAGTGGTGCGCTGGCCGAAGCCGCTCCAATCGTCGATGACGGTCAGGCCTTTGCTGTTGCGCGGGACGAACGCCAGTTGCTGCACGCCGTTTTCATCCACCACCGAGGTCGGGATGCGTTGTGCGTAAATCGCGCCGGTGGCGTAGAACTTGCGACCGTTGATGCGATAGCCGTCGCCATCGCGCGTCAGGCTTGTGACGCGGTCGTGGGCGGTTTTGGTGCCAAGTTCCGCCAACGCGTTACCGAAGCGCTGACCGGCCAGCACTTCGGCGTACAGACGTTTTTTCTGCTCTTCGCTGCCGTTCACGCGCAGCACTTCGAGGGCGTAGAAATGGTTCTGCGGGATTTGGCCCAACGAGCCATCAGCCTGGGAAATCAGTGCGATGACCTTGGCCAGGGTGACGTTGGAAACGCCGGCGCCGCCGTATGCCTTCGGCACGCTGATGCCCCACAGGCCCGAGCGGGAAAACACTTCCAGCTCCGGGTGTGGCAAACGGCGTTCGCGGTCGCGCACGGCGCTGTCGCGTTTGAAATCTTCGGCCAGGTCGCTGGCGACGATCAGAGCTTGCTCATCGCTGGTGATGACCGCGACGTGTTGAGAAATTGTCATGTGTTTCTCCAGATGTCTGGTCGTCAGATCCAGGAATGGCGTGCCGGCAAAGTACCGTTCAAGCGGTAGGTACCCACCGCGTGATATTTCCAGCGCACCGGGTCGTGCAGGGTGTGCACGCGGGCGTTGCGCCAGTGGCGATCGAGGTTGAATTCGGCGAGGGTGGCGCGGCTGCCGGCCAGTTCGAACAGCTTTTCGCTGGCCAGCAGCGAGATTTCGGTGGTCAGCACTTTGGCTTCGGCCACGGCAATCGAAGCGCGGGCGGCGGACTCGGCGGTCAGCGGCGCGGCGTTGACCTGATCGAGCACCTGCCCGGCCTTGCGCAGCAGCGCTTCGGCGGCATGCAGTTCGATTTTCAGTTTGCCGATGTCAGCGATCACGTACAGGTCATCGCTGGCCCGTTCGACGTTGGCGTCGATCCACGGGCGAGCGCGGGTTTTCACGAAATCGATGGCGTCGTCGATGGCACCACGGGCGATGCCGGCATCGATGGCGGCTTGAATCAATTGCGAGACGGCGCCCTGAATGTTGGGCTTGTCGTTGATCTTCCAGTTATCCACCACCAGCTCGGCGTCGACCCGCACGTTGTTGAGTAAAATGGTGCCGCTGGCGGTGGTGCGCTGGCCGAAACCGGACCAGTCATCGACGATGCGCAAACCCGGCGTGCCGCGACGCACGAAAGCCAGCACTTGCTTGCCGTCGTCATTGAGCGCCTTGACCGCGACCCAGTGCGCGAACAGCGCGCCGGTGGAGTAAAACTTCTGCCCGTTGAGGACATAACCATCGCCATCAGCGGTGATCCGAGCCTTGAGCTCCAGGGTGTTTTTGCTGCCGCGCTCCGGCCCGGCATTACCGATGCGCCAGCCTTCCAGAACGCTTTTGAACAGTTGTTTTTTCTGCGCCTCGGTAGCGCTGCCGAGCACCAGGTTGAGGATGCCGAACTGGTTCTGCGGGATCTGCCCCAGCGCCGGGTCCGCCGCGGAAATGATCGCGAAAACCTCTGCCAGGGTGACGAACGAAACCTGCGGGCCACCGTACTCGCGCGGGATGGCAATGCTGCCCAGGCCGCTGCGGGTGAACTGTTCTATTTCTGACCACGGCAGCTTGCGCTGCTGGTCACGTTTGGCCGCTTGCAGGCGGGCGACTTGCGCCAGCTCATGGGCGGCTTTAATGGCTTGTGCGTCGTTGCGCAGCACTTGCGCGGGCAACAACAACGGGGCGACGTCCAAATCACTGTGGACGATTGCATCTGCCAGACTGGACATCAGCGCCACTCCTTGGCTGCACTCAATGCCCTGGCGATCTGCACTGGGGTGATTGTGTTCCGGACCATACCTACCTCACATCTCATGGAAGCACCGCGGTGTGCGGCGTACGAAAACAAGAAGGTCCGGTGGTCCGGTGCATATACCCTAAGCGTTTATAAATAAGTTATGAACTAACTTTTAGGAATATGAATAGAAGTGTGTCTATATGAACTGTTCATGGGGCAACAGTTGTTTCTGGGGCAACAGTTCAGGGCAGCATTGTTGCAGCCGCAAAAAAGATCGCAGCCTTCGGAAGCTCCTGCAGGGTGTACGCCAAACCCCTGTAGGCGCTGCCGAAGGCTGCGATCTTTTCAGGCATCAGCTGATTTTTTGTTCGGCTGCCTTGAGCGTTTTCTTGGGCGGCACCCTGAGATAGGGATTGGCACAACCAATCTTCAACGTACGCGCCGGCGCCCAGCGCGAGTTGTTACCCACGCGGTCGAGGATGCAGTAAGTCACTTCCAGGCGCAGGTCTTCGCCGGCCTCGATGATGATCGCCGGTGGTACCCAGACCTGAATCGGCTGGCCTAAATCGCTGGCCTTTAGCCGGGGCAAATCCATCCGCACATCGCCCCAGCGAAGGGTGATTTCGTCATCGATGGCCATGTTCAGGTACGGCTCGATGGTCAAGGGCACGCCGCGCTTGATCTGGTTCGGATTCACCCCCTGACGGCGAATCGTCTCCGGGATGCAGACCGGTGCAAGGGACTGGTTTTCGTCGCCACACAGGGCTGACGGCTGGCCACCGGGGCAATCGAGCTTGATCTGTACGTGTCTGGCGTGGGATACCGACTGCCCCTGGCCAATCTGCATGACCCGGTAGTGAAGGCGCGAGGTGCCATTGGTAATGAAACTTTCGGGGACACGAAGCTGAACGGCTTGGCCAACATCCTTGGCTGTCAGCGCTCGGGAGGCGATGTAGCAGTTGTCCCAGAACAGCTCGATCAGGTCGCCTTCGTCCATCGCGGGGTAGGGCGGCACATCGATCAGCAGATGGGCCGCCGAGGTGATGTTGATGCCGGTTTTGTGGGATTGCGCCAGGGTCGGGGCCGCAAGTTCGGTTTTATTCGAGGTACTGGTCATGGTTTCTCTCCTTGAAGCCTTGCAGTGAAGTCCGTTTCTGAAAGTTCAAAAGGCGTGGTTGAAAAGTAACAAAGCGGAAAGTTATTCCGGCTCTTAGACAGTATTTAGCGTCTGTTGTGAGCTAGATAAGAGTGCGGTCGAATAAGTGTCAATGGAAATTATTAGTTGGACGTCAGTTATTGCGTTATTCAGAAAGTTCCTACGGACTTACGTTAATAAACTGTACTGGGCTGTCGAACTAGACTGCGGGGTATTGTGGTTTTTATGCCGAAACGCCCGCAGGCGCTGTAGCAGGCTTCTGTCGGGGATTCTTGGATTTTAGGCAGGATAAATCTGATGCGGGACGTACATATGTACCGCTAGTAATAGTAAAAATTCCTGTAGCCATGGTCAGAGTCATAGTAGTGAAAAGTTGTTTTTACCGGATTGGAGCGGCTGTGGTGTAACTTCCATCCATGGAAGTTAACAGTTGTTGCGAGGGGTCGAGGGGTGTTAGTTGTGCGCGTTATTCAGAAACTTGCTAAGAAACTGTTTCGTGCGTTCTTCTTTCGGGTTGGCAAACAGGGCCTTCGCTTCGCCTTGTTCGACGATAACGCCCTTGTCGAAAAACACCACCCGATTGGCCACGTCGCGGGCAAAGCCCATTTCGTGGGTGACGATGACCATGGTGCGATTCTCTTCGGCCAGGCTGCGAATCGTCGACAGCACTTCGCCCACCAACTCCGGGTCGAGCGCTGAAGTCGGTTCGTCGAACAGGATCACTTCCGGCTCCATCGCCAGCGCGCGGGCAATCGCCACACGTTGTTGCTGACCACCGGAGAGGCGGCGCGGGTAAGCGTCCTCCTTGCCTGCCAGGCCAACCCTGGCCAACAGCTTTTTACCCAGGGCAACGGCTTCGGCATGCGGGATCTTCTTCACGATGATCGGGCCTTCGATGACGTTTTCCAGGGCAGTGCGATGGGGGAACAGGTTGAAGTTCTGGAACACGAAACCCACGTGCTGGCGCAAACGCCGCACCAGGCTTTGCTGCTGGTTCAGCGGGCGGCTGGTATCGATTTCGATATCGCCGACCTTGATCCGGCCGCTGGTGGGTTCTTCGAGGAAGTTCAGACAGCGCAGGAAGGTGGTTTTACCCGAGCCGCTCGGCCCGATGATCGCCACAACCTCGCCTTCCTTCACTTGCAGATCGATGCCGTTGAGCACGACTTGACCCTTGAACTGCTTTGTCAGTTTTTCCACGACAATCATGGGGTCAGGACTCCTGGTCGTGCCGATTGACCCGCTCTTCCAACTTGTTCTGCAGGTGCGAAAGCACCGTGGCAAGAATCCAGTAGATCAGCGCGGCGGCAAGATACATGGTGAAAACTTCGAAGGTGCGGGCGGTAATCAGCTGTGCCTGACGGAACAGCTCCGGCACCTGGATGGTGGCCGCCAGCGCGGTGTCCTTGACCAGCGAAATGAAGCTGTTGCCCAGCGGTGGCAACGCGGTGCGCATCGCCTGCGGCAGGATGGCCCGGCGCAGAGTCTGCGCACGGGTCATGCCGATGCTGGCAGCCGCTTCCCATTGGCCGCGTTCGATCGAGCTGATCGCGGCACGCAGGATTTCACAGGCGTAAGCGGCCATGTTCAGCGAGAAACCAATCATGGCCGCCGGAATTGGATCGAGTTCCATGCCCAATTGCGGCAAGCCGTAATAGATCACGAACAGTTGCACCAGCAACGGCGTGCCGCGAAAGAACGACACGTAGATGCGGGCGATCCAGCTCACCAGCTTGAAGCGCGACAGGCGCATCAGTGCCAGGCCGAAGCCCAGGATGAGGCCGAAGAACATCCCGCCGAGGCTCAAGATGACCGTGTAGTACGCGCCCTTGAGCAGAAAGGGCGCGGAATCCAGTGCGAGTTGGAAAGCTTCTTCCATTATTGAGTGACGTCAGCGCTGAAGTATTTTTCCGAAAGCTTTTTCAGCGTACCGTCGGCACGCAGCTTGTCGATGGCCTTGTTCACCGCAGCCAGCAGTTCCGGCTCGCCTTTGCGCAGGGCAATACCGGCTTCCTGGCGGGAGAACGCTGCGCCGGCGGCAACAGTGTCGGTTGCCTTCTTGGCGTATTCCAGTGCGGCGAGGCGGTCGATCAGAATGGCGTCGATGCGGCCTACACGCAGATCCTGGAACTTGGTCGGATCATCGTCATAAGTCTTGATGATGGCTTTCGGCTGATTGTCCTTGAGCCATTGTTCGTAGTTGGTGCCCAGGCCCACACCGACTTTCTTGCCGGCCAGGTCATCGGCGGACTTGATGGAGCCTTCGTTCTTTTTCAGAACCAGCGCTTGAATCCCGGAAACGGTGTAAGGCTCGGAGAAGTCGTACTTCTTCTTGCGCTCTTCGGAGATGGTCACCTGGTTGATCACAGCGTCCAGACGCTTGGACTCCAGGGCGGCGAGGATGCCGTCCCATTTGGTCGGTTGCAGTTTGACCTTGACGCCCAGCTCTTTGGCCAGGGCTTCGGAGAACTCGACTTCGAAGCCGGCCAGTTTGCCGTCGGCATCGACGAAACTGAACGGAGGGTAAGTGCCTTCCAGGCCGACGTTGATCACGCCTTTGTCCTTGATTTGTTGCAGTTGCTCACCGGCCACTGCCTGGCCGATCAGGCCGGCGCTCAGTGCCAGGCCCAGCGAACCCACCAGCAGATTTCGACGTAGTGCGGAAAAATTCATGACAAGCCCCTGTGTTTTCTTATGGAAGACGCTTAAGGAAAGTTGGCAAATTCGGGATTTCAACGTCAGCGATATCCTGCCCTAAAGCAGCGTATGCGTCTCGCTGCAAATTCGCCTGCGGCGTGACTATAAGACGACGCTTTTAGATTAGAAAATAATAAATTCTATTTTTGTTATGCAATTAGTGAATATGTGTTGAGCCCTGAAAAGATTGCAGCCTTCGGCAGCTCCTACAGGGTCGGCGTACACCTGTAGGAGCTGTCGAAGGCTACGATCTTTTGATCCTCAGTCCTTCAAAAAGCTCGTATAGGCAAACAACGCCGGCGCCCCACCGGTGTGCAGGAAGATGATCGGGCCTTCATCGAAACGCTGACGCCCAATCCCGTCGAGCAACCCGGCCATCGCCTTGCCAGTGTAGACCGGGTCAAGCAACAGGCCTTCCTGCCCCGCCAGCAACTTGACCGCCGCCAGCGTCCCGGCATTCGGCTCGCCATAGCGCGGCGCGAAATACTCGTCCCACAGTTCGATCTTGAAACTCGCCGGCAACGTCACGCCCAACAATTCGGCCGTTCGCTCAGCCAGGCCCTGGACTTTCGGGCGCTGGTCCTCGTCACTGCGGGACACCGTGACGCCAATCACTGGCAAATCCGGCAGTGCTTCACTCAACGCCAACGACAGACCGCTATGGGTACCGGCGCTGCCGGAGGCCAGAACCACAGCGGCGAAATTCAGCCCGGTGTCCTTGATCTGTTCGGCCAGTTCCAAGCCTGCACGCACATAACCCAAAGCACCCAACGCGTTGGAACCCCCGATCGGCACGAGATACGGTTTCTTGCCATTGCTGCGCAGGCGTTGCGCCAAGGCATGCAGTTGATCGTCAGCGTTGTCGAGGTTTTCCACCAACTCGACTTTGGCATCAAACAAGTCGAGCAACAGTCGATTGCCGTTGCCAACATAGTTGGCGTCATCGGTGCCCAGGGGATTTTCCAGCAGGGCTACACAACCAAGGCCGAGCTTGGCGGCGATGGCGGCGGTCTGGCGCACGTGGTTGGACTGAATTGCGCCAGCAGTGATCAAGGTGTCGGCACCTTGCGCCAAGGCATCGGCGGCCAGGTATTCGAGTTTGCGCAGTTTGTTGCCGCCCATGGCCAGCGGTGTCAGGTCATCGCGTTTGACGTACACGTCACGGCCCAGCCAGGTCGACAGGCGTTCGAGTTTTTCCAGGGCGGTGGGCTGATTGAGCAGGTCGAGACGGTTGAAGCGGGCAAGCTGCTGTTTGATCGGCTCTTGATTGGACATAGTTCCGTACTGGCGGTGGAAGATGAAGGGACTATAGGCACGCAAAAAAGCCTGGGCAACCGCCAATCGCTTATAGCCAATGATACTTACCACAGCACAATTGGTTCTTAATTTGGCCCGCGGACCATGCCGTAAAGTATTCGCCGTTGACGCGGCCAGACTCTCCGGCCGCTCGTGAGGAGTTTTTACCGTGAGTGAGCGTTCCAGCCATTGGCAATTGCAGACCATCGTCAGCCAACTGCGCACGGCGCGTGACCAGTGGCGTGCGCAAAACGGCCGCGCCAGCACCGAACAGGGCGGTCGCGAGTTGCCTTCCCGAGCCGCCATGGCGGAGATTCTCGAAGCCCTCTGCGGTGCGCTTTTCCCGATGCGTCTGGGACCTGTGGACCTGCGTGAAGAGAGTGAAGACTTCTACGTCGGTCACACGCTCGACGTCGCGTTGAATGCGTTGCTGGCGCAGGCGCGACTCGAATTGCGCTACGCCGCTCGCCACAGCACCCAGGCCGACACTGAAGTTGAAGCCAAGACCATTCAGATCATCCAGGACTTCGCCCTCGCGTTGCCGGGGCTGCGCAGCCTGTTGGACACCGACGTTCTGGCGGCCTATCACGGCGATCCGGCAGCACGCAGCGTCGATGAAGTGCTGCTCTGCTATCCGGGCATTCTGGCGGTGATTCACCATCGCCTGGCTCACCATTTGTACCGCGCCGGGTTGCCGTTGCTGGCCCGAATCAGCGCGGAAATCGCCCACTCGGCCACCGGCATCGATATTCACCCGGGCGCGCAGATCGGCCGCAGTTTCTTCATCGACCACGGGACTGGCGTGGTGATCGGCGAGACGGCGATCATTGGCGAACGGGTGCGGATTTATCAGGCCGTAACCTTGGGCGCCAAGCGCTTCCCGGCAGACGAAGACGGCCAGTTGCAGAAGGGCCAGCCGCGGCATCCGATTGTCGAAGATGACGTGGTGATTTATGCCGGTGCGACGATTCTGGGGCGGATCACCATCGGCCAGGGCTCGACCATCGGCGGTAACGTCTGGCTGACCCGCAGCGTGCCGGCGGGCAGCAACCTGACCCAGGCTAATTTGCAGCATGATGATGGGACGCAGAAATAGGTCCGGCGATGCGCAGTGCTTTTGTGGCGAGGGAGCTTGCTCCCGCTCGGTTGCGCAGCAGCCGCATAAGCCGGTCACCTGGACTTATCTGAAAAAAAACGGGGTGCATGTTTTAGGGCTGCTTTGCAGCCCAGCGGGAGCAAGCTCTCTCGCCACATTTGATTTGTGCAGGTGCCGAATCAATCTTCCAAATTCCACCACATAGCTTTCCCTGAGCTAGCGTACAACCACGACCGCCGAGCCCTGGGATTAGTCCTTAGCGCCCTATCCATGTTTAACTTGAACGTTCATTCAAGTTAAACCGGTGGTTCGCCGCCCGCTCACAACAGGAGGCTTGCCTTTGCTGAGTCAGATTTCTACAGCCACGTTTTACCCCCTCGAGGTGCACCGATCATGAGTGCATCGTCCATTCCTTCAAGCGGCCTGGTCCGCATGAATCCGCCGGTGTTTTACTTTGCGGCGAGTTTCATTTTGTTGTTCGGCGTCGTTGTCATCGCCATGCCCGAGCAGGCCGGCGCGTGGTTGCTGGCGGCGCAAAACTGGGCGGCCAATACGGTCGGCTGGTATTACATGCTCGCGATGACGCTGTATCTGGTCTTCGTGGTGGTCACCGCCTTGTCCGGCTACGGCAAGATCAAGCTCGGTGCCGACCACGACGAGCCCGAGTTCAGTTACTTGTCCTGGGCCGGCATGCTGTTCGCCGCCGGGATCAGCATTACGCTGTTTTTCTTCTGCGTGTCCGAACCGCTGACCCACATGCTCCAGCCACCGCAAGGCGAGGCAGGCACGGCGGAGGCGGCGCGTCAGGCGATGCAGATTCTGTTTCTGCATTGGGGCCTGCATGGCTGGGGCGTGTTCGCCTTCGTCGGCATGGCGCTGGCCTATTTCGCCTATCGCCACAACCTGCCGCTGGCGTTGCGCTCGGCGCTGTACCCGCTGATCGGCAAGCGCATCAATGGCCCGATCGGTTACGCAGTGGACGGTTTCGGCATCATCGCCACGGTGTTCGGCCTCGGTGCCGACATGGGTTTCGGCGTGTTGCACCTCAACTCGGGCCTGGATTATCTGTTCGGCATCGCCCACACCCAGTGGATTCAGGTCGGTCTGATCACGCTGATGATGGGCGCTGCGATCATCGTCGCCGTATCCGGCGTCGACAAAGGCGTGCGGGTGATGTCCGACATCAACATGCTGCTGGCCTGCGCGTTGCTGCTGTTCGTGTTGTTCGCCGGCCCGACGCAGCACCTGCTCAACACCCTTATCCAGAACGTCGGTGACTACCTCGGCGCGTTGCCGATGAAGAGTTTCGACCTCTACGCCTACGACAAACCCAGCGACTGGTTGGGCGGCTGGACGGTGTTCTATTGGGCCTGGTGGATTGCGTGGTCGCCGTTCGTGGGCCTGTTCATCGCGCGGATTTCCCGTGGGCGCACCATCCGTGAATTCGTCTTCGGCGTGCTGTTGATCCCGCTCGGTTTCACCCTGGCGTGGATGTCGATCTTCGGTAACAGCGCCATCGACCAGGTGCTCAATCACGGCATGAGTGCGCTGGGTATGTCGGCCATCGACAATCCATCGATGACCCTTTACCTGCTGCTGGAAACCTATCCGTGGAGCAAAACCGTTATCGCGGTCACGGTGTTCATCAGCTTCGTATTCTTCGTCACCTCGGCCGACTCTGGCACGGTGGTGTTGTCGACCCTGTCCGCCAAGGGCGGCAACCCCGATGAAGACGGACCGAAATGGCTGCGGGTGTTCTGGGGCGCGATGACCGCGCTGGTGACCAGTGCGCTGCTGTTTTCCGGCAGCATCGATGCGCTGAAGTCGGCGGTGGTGCTGACCTCGTTGCCGTTCTCGCTGATTCTGCTGTTGATGATGTGGGGCCTGCACAAGGCGTTTTATCTGGAATCGCAAAAGCAGATCGCGCAACTGCATTCCCTCGCGCCGGTGTCAGGCTCGCGGCGCGGTGGCTGGCGTCAGCGTTTGAGTCAGGCCGTGCATTTTCCATCGCGGGACGAGGTTTATCGCTTCCTCGACTCGACGGTGCGTCCGGCCATCGAAGAGGTTTCGGCGGTGTTCGTTGAAAAGGGCTTGAGTGTCATCACTCACCCGGAGCCGGTGAATGACAGCGTCAGCCTGGAAGTTGGTCACGGTGAAGAGCATCCGTTCATCTATCAAGTGCAGATGCGCGGTTATTTCACGCCGTCATTCGCCCGTGGCGGCATGGGCTCCAAGGAGCTCAACAACCGTCGTTATTACCGGGCCGAAGTGCATTTGAGCGAGGGCAGTCAGGACTACGATCTGGTGGGCTACACCAAGGAGCAGGTGATCAACGACATCCTTGATCAGTACGAGCGGCACATGCAGTTCTTGCATCTGGTGCGTTGATTCATGTCTCGGTGGTCAGCACCATGAACAACACCAGCGCCGCCACCGGGATACCGAACACGGCGCTGCCAACGGCCAGCTCCGTGCCCAATGGCTGGCCGGCATGCACCATGCCGACGGCGCCGTTGATCAGCGTCAGGGCCAGCCACAGCACGATAAAACTGTAGGCCAGGGTCTGGCGGGTGAATCCGATTTTCTCGCCGATGAACAGCATCAGCGCCAGGAGGATCAGGCCGAAGGTGATGATGATGGATGTGTGCATGGCGGATTTCCTCCAGTGGGGTGCTGCTTTTGAGGCCGCCTTCGCCGGCAAGCCAGCTTCTACAGGTTTTGTGTTCAACCCTTGTAGGAGCTGGCTTGCCAGCGATGGCGTCGAGCCTGCCTCCACAGCAGCTTAAACCAACCCGCCATTGACCCGCAGAATCTGCCCATTGACCCAAGCCGAATCCGGCCCGACCAGAAACGACACAACGCGAGCAATATCTTCTGGCTGCCCCAGACGCTCCAGCGGCGCCATCTTCGCGAAGTTCTGAATTTGCTCTTCACTCTTGCCGTGCAAAAAAAGCTCGGTCGCCACCGGCCCAGGCGCGATCGCATTGACGGTGATATTGCGCCCTCGCATCTCTTTGGCAAACACCTGGGTCAGTGATTCCACCGCCGCTTTGCTGGCGATGTACACCGCATAGCCCGGCAGGTTCAGGCCGACGGTGCTGCTGGAAAAATTAATGATCCGCCCACCATCGTTCAGGCGCGTGGCGGCTTCGCGCAGGGTGTTGAAGGTGCCACGTGCATGGATATTGAAAGTTTGCTCGAACAGTTCATCACTGTGCTGCGCCAACGGCAGCACCTTGAGAATGCCGGCATTGTTGACTAGCACATCGACCTTGCCCAGTTGCGTTTCGGTCTCGTCGAACATCCGCCGCACGTCGTCGGCGATGGCCACGTCAGCCTTGATCGCTATGGCTTGATGCCCGGCCTGACGCAATTCCACCACCAGTCTTGAGGCTTCGGTGGCACTGCTGGCGTAGTTGATGGCGACGGCGAAACCTTCGCTCGCCAGTTGTTTGGCAATGACTGCGCCGATGCCGCGGGCGGCGCCGGTCACGATGGCAACTTTCGAAGTTTGATGGGTCATGGCGGTGGTCCTGAAGAATGGGTGTGAAGCCAATTTCACATGTTTACTCAGGCCGATAAATGCACCAGAGTTGCCTTGACTGTTCAAAAATCGCCAACAATCGAGTGCTCGCCGTGGATCAAGTCAAAGCGATGAAAGTGTTTGTGCGGATCTACGAGCGCTCGAGTTTCACCCTGGCGGCGGACGACCTGAACCTGCCACGAGCCACGCTGACCCACACGCTCAATAAATTTGAAGCCTGGCTCGGCACACGATTACTGGAGCGCAGCACACGCAAGGTACGTCCGACGCTGGATGGCGAGGCGTACTACCAGCGGTGTGTGCAGTTGCTGGCGGAACTGGAAGAAGCCGAACTGGCGTTTCGCAGCGTGGCGCCGAAAGGATGCTTGCGGGTGGATTTGCATGGCACCCTGGCCCGGCATTTCGTAATCCCGGCCCTGCCGCAATTCATGGCGCGTTACCCGGACATCGAACTGTCCATCAGCGAGGCCGACCGCCAGGTCGACCTCATCAGCGAAGGCATCGATTGCGTGCTGCGCGCCGGCACCTTGAGCGATTCCACGCTGATCGGCAAACGCGTCGCCAACCTGCGCCAGATCACCTGTGCCAGCCCGGCCTACCTGCGCAAATACGGCGAACCGAAAAACCTCGACGACCTGAAAAACCATCGCGCGGTGAATTACGTTTCTCGCACCACCGCCAAGTTGTTCCCGTTCGAATTCATGGTCAATGGCGAGCTCAAGGAAGTCGCCATCGATGGCGCCGTTTCCGTATTCGGCGCGGAAATCTACGCCGCTTCGGCGATAGCCGGATTGGGCCTGATCCAGTGCCCGCATTACCGGATGGAAACGCAGATCGCCCAAGGCCTGATCAAGGAAATCCTCACCGAGACACCGCCACCGCCCATGCCTGTTTCAGTGCTGTACCCACACAACCGACACATGTCGCCACGGGTCCGGGTGTTCGTGGATTGGTTGGGGGAGGTGTTTGCTAAAGCGCGGTAGCCGCCGGTCCGAGAGAAAAAGTCGACTCCGTCCTGAGCGGCTATTATTTTGCCAAGTGTGTATTGTGTGTATTGCTATCGCTTCGACCTACCTAAAGTACGCAGCCATTGCTGTCGAAAAAGGGCGAAGGAAATGCGAAGTAGGGAAATGATCAGGATGATCGAGGAGGATGGTTGTATCCGGTGGCTGTAAAAGGCAGCCACCATCAATACAAGCATTTGCATAAGCCAGGCAGGGTGACAATCAATCACCCTGATTCTGATCTTCCAAAGGGAACGATCAACAGCATATTGAAACAGGCAGGTCTGAAATGAGGCCTGTCATCGGATACGAGAGTCCCGATGCGGACTTGTCTCAGGAAGGATTCATCTACATGAAATTTCCGGTTGTTCTGCACAAGGATGCCGACTCAGACTACGGAGTGATCGTCCCGGATGTACCGGGTTGCTTCTCCGCAGGCGGCACAGTTGCCGAGGCGTTCGAAAACGTGAAAGAGGCATTGTCCCTGCACTACGAAGGTCTGGTCGCCGATGGGGATCCGCTGCCTCAGGTACGCGAGATCGATGCCCATATCGAAAACCCCGAATATGCTGGCGGTGTGTGGGGCGTGGTGGATTTCGATATCACACCTTATTTCGGCAAGTCGATACGTTTCAATGCAACGTTGCCTGAGCAGCTGCTTGAGCGAATTGACCAGACCGTCAGACGGGACCAGCGTTACAGCTCAAGATCTGGTTTTTTGGCGGCGGCAGCTTTGCGCGAGTTATCAGCCTGACACCGAAGCTGGGCTGATTAATGAAGGTTGCTTATCGTTCAAGCACTCTCCCGCTCAATCACCCGGCACTCCAGCAGATTCAAGCGCTGCACCTCATCCGCCACCGGCAACACCCCCAGGCTTTCCAATACGCGGGTGGCGGCGAGGACGCCGATTTCCAGTGCCGGTGGCTTGATGGTGCTAAGGCTTGGCAGGAGCATTTCGGCGAAGGGGTAATCGCCAAACCCAAGTACCGCGCAGTCTTGCGGGATGTTCAGGCCGGCCCGTTGCCCGGCCAGCAAACCGCCGGCGGCGAGGTTGTCGTTGGCGAAGATGATGGCGTCGGGGCGTGGTGAGGTGTTCATCAGGGCTTGCATCGCTTGCTTGCCGGCTTCGAACGGTGGGCGATCGGCATTCGGGGCAAACACCCAGGGCTCCAGCCCCAACTCACGAACGGTGGCCGCGTAGCCGTCACGCCGCTCCAGCGCACTGAAGTCCCCCGGCGCGCTGTTCTGTACAAAAGCAATCCGCCGGTAACCCTTGCCGTGCAGGTAACGTGCGGCTGTTACGCCTACTTCAAAATGCGAAAACCCGATCTGCAGCGGTTCGCGCTCGGGTTGGTAGTCCCAGGTTTCGATCACTGGGATATCCGCTTCGGCAATCATCTTTTCGGTGCCAGCGCTGTGGAAGTGACTGGTCAGCACCAGCGCTGCCGGCGACCAGCCGAGAAACGCGCGCACGGCGCTTTCTTCCTGCACGGCATCGAAGTAACTCGACGCCAGCAACAGCTGATAACCATGGCGACTGAGGGTGTCGCTGAAACCCTGAATGGTGTTGGCGAAGATCGGCCCGGAGATGTTCGGGATCACCATGCCGACGATCTTGCCACGGGCCGACGCCAGCCCCCCGGCCACCAGGTTGGGGACATAACCCAGCGCTGCCACCACGGCGGCGATGCGCTCGCGTCGTTCCGGCGACACCTGGTCTGGCTGATTGAAGTAGCGCGACACCGTGATCGCCGACACACCCGCCTGCCGAGCCACGGTATTGAGGGTGACGCGGCCGGCACCACGGCGTTTGCGGGGCTTGTCTTCATTCAACGGGCGATTCCTCTTAAAAACCAAATGGCATATAAAAGTAATTTTTCAGTATTGGACGCTCTATGTGGGGGTTGCCAATACTGGCGATGTTAGCGCTAACAAAGCGTTCTGTCTGCTACTCGCTCGAGCGAATGCCCAAGACAACTTCACAGGCGCTGTCGACGCAGAACGGCAGCGGATCAGGGCAATTTTTCGAGCGGGCAGACCATGCATTTCATTCTTGGGGAATCACAAAAACTGGCGCAGTCGATTCGCGCCGCCACACCACGCCGCAAGCATCTGGGCTGGCTGCTCGCCGGATTGGCCGCGCTGCCCGTGCCGGGCGCTTTCGCCGCTGACAGCAGCGATCAAGAGCCCACCCTCAAATCCGTGACAGTCACTGCGACCCGCCGCGAAGAGTCGCTGCAGAAAATCCCGGTGGCGGTAACTGTGCTCGATGGCGAGCAACTTGAACGCGACAACCGCACCAGCGTATCTAGCATCGTCCAGGAAGTGCCATCGCTGAATTTCCGCACCGGCGCGTCGAACAAAGACACGTCGCTGTTCATCCGGGGCGTCGGCACCATTTCCACCTCGCCGGGCGTCGAGCCGACCGTGGCCACGGTGATCGACGGCGTGGTCTATGCCCGTCCGGGCCAATCGACCCTGGACCTGCTGGATCTGGAGCGCGTCGAAGTGCTGCGCGGCCCGCAAGGCACGCTGTTCGGCAAGAACGCTTCGGCCGGCGTGCTCAACATCACCAGCCGGCCCCCAACCGCCGAAACCCACGGCTACATCGACCAGTCGTTCTACAGCGGCAACGAAAGTCGCACCCGTTTCGGCCTCGGCGGCAGCCTGATTCCGGACACGCTCAAAGGCTCGATCACCACGCTGTTCGGCACCTACGACGGCAATGTCGACAACGAATACAACGGTCAGGAGGTCAACGGCTACAACCACAAAGGCGCGCGCGGCAAATTGGAGTTCACCCCGAATGACGACGTGACCTTCACCCTGATCGCCGACTACATGCAGTCCCACGACGACGCGCCCAATGGCGTGGTCAGTCAGTCCCTGACCCCGGCGTTCGCCAATGCCCTGAACCCGGTGCGGGCTTCCAGCGACAACCGCGACATCAACACCGAAACCCGCACCCACGTCGATGACATCAACAAAGGCTTGTCCGGCCAACTCGACTGGCAACTGGGCGATTACTCGCTGACCTCGATCACCGCATGGCGCGGCTGGGACAACACCCAGTATCAGGACGGCGACCGTTTGAGCACGGTGACCGCGGCGTTCCCCGGCACGGCCGACAAGGGTGACCTGGCCTTCGACCAATACTCGCAAGAGCTGCGCCTGGCTTCGCCGAAAGGTGAGTTCCTCGAATACGTCGGCGGTTTGTTCTACATGCACGGCAAGGACGACGAGACGTACCAGCGGACCTTGACCACGCCCACCAGCGTTAACCGTGGCGTCGCCGATTACAGCACCACCAGCGACAGCTACGCGGTGTTCGGTGAAAGCACGCTCAATTTCACTTCGGATTTTCGCGGCATCGCCGGCCTGCGCTACACCCACGACGATCTGGAATACGATCACCGCCGTGTCTCGACCTCGGCCGTCGCTGTCAGCGGTATTCAGCCGGGCACCAGCAGCTCGGGATCAGTGGATGAAGACGGCTGGTCCGGACGGCTCGGCGTGCAGTACGACTTGAGCGACGCCGTCACCACCTACCTGACCTACTCGCGTGGCTACAAAGGTCCGGCCTACAACGTGTTCTTCAACATGCAGCCCCGGGACACCGAGGCGCTGAAACCGGAAACCTCAAACACCTGGGAGGCTGGTATCAAGGCCACCAGCTGGAACAATCGCCTGACCACCAACCTGGCGGTGTTCCACAGCGACTACGACAACTACCAGGCGAACTTCTTCGACACCGTGGCAGGGCAAGTGGTGACCCGCCTGATCAACGCCGGCAGTGTCAGCACTGAAGGCGTCGAACTCGATTACGCGTTGCAGGCCACCCAGCAACTGAAGTTCTCCGGCGCCCTGGCCTACACCCGCGCACGCATCGACGAATTCGCCTGCCCGGCCGGTGCGGCGGCCTCGTGCAACGTCGACGGCAAGCCACTGCCGTACAGCCCGGACTGGAAAAGCTACGTGCGTGCCGACTACAGCATCCCGCTGGATAACGGCCTGGATATCGAGCTGGGTACCGATTTCAGCTGGCAGAGCGAAGTGCAGTACGACATCAGCCAGAACGTCGACACCAAACAAGGCGCCTACGGCATCTGGAACGCCAGCGTCGCCCTGGCCGACTATAACAACGGCTGGCGTGTGGCGCTGCTGGGCAAGAACCTCGCCGACAAGTCCTACTCACCGCTGCTGGCCAGTGGCGGCAACTACATCTACCGCGCCGTGCCCCGTGACGACGAGCGCTACTTCGGCGTGCAACTGCGCAAGGATTTCTGACCATGACTCGTCAGCTCAAGCTCGGCGCCTTCCTGATGGCGACCGGGCACCACGTCGCCGCCTGGCGTCATCCGCAAGTGCCGGCTGACGCTGGCCTGGATTTCGCCCACTACAAGCGCCTGGCGCAGATTGCCGAAGCGGCGAAATTCGACGCATTGTTCCTCGCCGACAGCATCGCTGCGCCGACCGGGAATATTGCAAGTCGCATGGCCCGCTCTGATCACTTCGAGCCGCTGACGCTGCTCTCGGCCTTGAGCGTGGTGACCGAGCATATAGGGCTGATTGCCACGGCCACCACCAGCTACAACGAGCCGTACCACGTCGCACGCAAATTCGCTTCGCTGGATCATCTTTCAGGGGGGCGCGCGGGGTGGAATCTGGTGACGTCCGACAATGCTGCCGAAGCGCAAAATTTTGGTCGCGTCGAGCATCTCGGTCACGCTGAGCGCTACAGCCGGGCGCGGGAGTTTCATCAGGTGGTCACCGGGCTCTGGGACAGTTGGGAAGACGACGCTTTTGTCCGCGATAAAAACAGTGGTACGTACTACGATCCGGAAAAAGTCCACGCACTGGAGCATGTCGGCGAACATTTCCGGGTCAAAGGCCCGCTAAACGTGGCGCGCTCGCCGCAGGGGCAACCGGTGATCGTGCAGGCCGGTTCTTCTGAAACCGGTCGTGAACTGGCGGCGCAAACGGCCGAAGTGGTGTTCACCGCGCAGACGTCGCTGGCCAATGCCCAGGCGTTTTATAACGACTTGAAGGGACGTTTGAGTCGATACGGTCGCAGCGCCGACTCCCTGAAAATCATGCCCGGTGTTTTTGTGATCGTCGGCCAGTCCGAGAGCGAAGCGCAGGAAAAGTGTGAAACGTTTCAGCAATTAGTCGAACCCGAGGTTGGCGTGGCCTTGCTTGGGCGTATGCTGGGCAACTTCGATTTATCGAAGTACCCGCTGGACGGGCCGTTGCCGGAGTTGCCGCTGACTGAAAGCGGGCAGCAAAGCCGTCAGAAACTGCTGACGGAACTGGCCGGCAAGGAGAACCTCAGCCTCGCCGAATTGGGTCGCAGGATTGCCGGTGGGCGCGGGCATTACAGCCTGGTGGGAACGCCGGTGCAGATTGCCGACCGTTTGCAGGAGTGGTTTGAGCAGGGCGCCGCGGATGGCTTCAACGTGCTGGTGCCGCATCTGCCTGGTGGCCTGGAGGACTTCGCGCAAGGCGTGGTGCCGGAACTGCAACGGCGTGGGTTGTTCAGAACCGAATACGAAGGCCGGACCTTGCGCCAGAACCTCGGGTTGGCCAGGCCTTCCAACAGATTTGTGTGAAAAAGGTTTTTTGTGGCGAGGGAGCTTGCTCCCGCTGGGGCGCGAAGCGGCCCCCGAAAGTCGTTGGCACGCTCTGTCAAGACAGCGGCTGCTGCGCACCCGAACGGGAGCAAGCTCCCTCGCCACAGGATTAATGTCTGATTCCGGATAAAAGTAACCTCAACAAGAGAGGATTCGATGACTTACACCGCTGCCGAAAACCGCTACGACTCCATTCCTTACCGCCGCGTAGGTCGCAGCGGTCTGGTGCTGCCGGCACTGTCCCTGGGCTTGTGGCACAATTTCGGCGACAGCACGCCGATCGATACCCAACGTGCATTGCTACGCACGGCTTTCGACCTGGGCATCAACCACTTCGACCTGGCCAACAACTATGGCCCGCCGTACGGCAGCGCCGAGATCAATTTCGGCCGTTTGCTGCGTGAAGATTTCAAGCAGTACCGCGACGAACTGATCATTTCCAGCAAGGCCGGTTGGGACATGTGGCCCGGTCCTTACGGCCAGGGCGGCGGTTCACGCAAGTATGTGCTCGCCAGCCTCGACCAGAGTTTGCAACGCCTGGGTCTGGACTACGTCGACATTTTCTACTCGCACCGATTCGACCCGGACACCCCGCTGGAAGAAACCGCCAGCGCACTGGCCACGGCCGTACAACAGGGCAAGGCGTTGTACATCGGCATCTCTTCGTACTCCGGCGTGAAAACCCGTGAAATAGCGGCGCTGCTCAAACAGTGGAAAGTCCCGTTGTTGATCCATCAACCGGCCTACAACCTGCTCAACCGCTGGGTAGAAAAGGACCTGCTGGACACCACCGACGAACTCGGCACCGGCGTCATTGCCTTCACGCCGCTGGCGCAGGGTTTGCTCACCGACAAGTACCTCAACGGCGTACCAGCGGATGCGCGGGTCAATCGTCCGGGCGGTGGTTCGTTGCAGGCTTCGCATTTGTCGGATGCCAACATTGCCCACGTGCGAGCGCTCAATGAGATCGCCAAACGTCGCGGCCAGAGCCTGGCGCAACTGGCGCTGGCCTGGACCCTGCGCGACCCGCGCGTGACCTCGGCGTTGATCGGCGCGAGCCGGCCGGAGCAGATCATCGAGAACGTCGGGGCGTTGAAGAATTTGAGCTTCAGTGCTGAAGAGCTGGCGGAGATTGACCGGTTCGCCCAAGAGGGCGGGATCAATCTGTGGGAGAAGCCTTCTACCGCTGAGTAACGCGATCCAGCCTCTGCAGGATCCGGCTTGCTGGCGATAGCGGTGAATCAGGCGCCATCATTGCCGATTGATCCACCGTCATCGCTTTAAAGCAAAAGATCGCAGCCTGCGGCAGCTCCTACAGGGATCGGATTTCCATGTAGGAGCTGCCGCAGGCTGCGATCTTTTGATCTTAAAAAAACGGCACATCCCCCAACACCGTCGCCCGCTGCATCACCCGCCGCGCCGGGCGGTAATCGTCCACCGCGTAATGCTGAGTCACGCGGTTGTCCCAGAACGCGATGTCGTCTTGCTGCCAGCGCCAGCGAATGGTGAATTCCGGGCGCGTGGAATGGGCGAACAGGAACTTCAGAATCGCCTCGCTTTCAGTTTCCGACAGCTCGTTGATCTTCGAAGTGAAGCCCTCGTTGACGAACAACGAACGGCGCCCGCTCACCGGATGGGTGCGGATCACCGGATGCGACAGGGGCGGATTCTTGCGTCGAGTCTCTTCCCACTGGGCCAACGCTTCAGGCGTATTGCCATAGCGCTCCAGCGGAAATGAACGGGTGAAGTCATGGGTGGCGGTCAGGCCTTCGAGCAAGGTTTTCATCGGTGCCGACAACGCTTCATACGCCGCAATGCCGCTGGCCCACAACGTATCGCCACCAAACGCCGGCAACAGCTTGGCGCTGAGTACCGCCCCCATGGCCGGGGTCGGCAGGAAGGTTACGTCGGTGTGCCAGATCGCGTTGTCGCGCACGTCGGTGACGGCGGTGTCGAGGATCAGCACTTCCGGTTGTTCCGGCACGTTCGGGTAGATCGGATGAATGTGCAGGTCGCCGAAATTAGCGGCGAATCGCGCTTGCTGCTGCGGGGTGATTGGCTGGTCGCGGAAGAACAGCACCTGATGCTTGAGCAGGGCTTGTTCGATGGCGTCACGCTGTTCCAGGTTCAGCGGCTGGCTGACATCGACGCCGCTGATCTGGGCGCCGAGGGCAGAGCTTAGAGGGACGATGGTCAAGTTGCTCATGTTGGATCTCTTCAATTCTGGGTGTCGTACATCAATTTTGTGAACAACACTGCCCCTGTAGGAGCTGCCGCAGGCTGCGATCTTTTGATCTTGCTCTTCAACCGAAAAGCAAAAGATCGCAGCAGGGTTGATTCAAAAAAAGGGGGGCATCAAGGTAGCTGATCCCACATTGAAAAAAGCTTCAGTGTGCCTGGCCGTGCCATGGCACCAGTTTGCGCTGCAAGGCGCGCAAGCCCATCTCCATGGCGAAGGCAATCAGCGCGATTACCAGAATTCCCAGCACCACCACATCGGTGACCAGGAATTGCGCGGCCGACTGCACCATGAAACCCAGGCCGCTGGTGGCGGCAATCAATTCGGCGGCGACCAGTGTCGACCAACCGACGCCGAGGCCAATGCGCACGCCAGTCAAAATGTCCGGCAGGGCGCTGGGCAAAATTACATGACGAATCAACTGCGCGCGGGTCGCACCCAGCGACTGCGCAGCGCGTAATTTCGCCGGGTCGACCGTGCGCACACCGGTAGCGGTAGCGATGGCGATCGGGGCGAAAATCGCCAGGTAGATCAGCAGCACTTTCGACAACTCACCGATGCCGCACCAGATCACGATCAGTGGCAGATAAGCCAGCGGTGGAATAGGACGGTAGAACTCGATCAGCGGATCGAGAACGCCGCGAGCGATGCGGTTGTGGCCGATGGCGATGCCGACCGGAACAGCCGTCAGTACGGCGAAGCCAAGCCCCAAACCGATGCGGCTGAGGCTCGCGCCCAGGTGCTGCCACAGAGTCGAATCCATGTAGCCTGTGGTCACCAGCAGCCAGCCTTTTTGCAGAACGGCAGACGGTGGTGGCAGGAACAGCGGTTCAATGAGTCCGGTTGCCGTAACGGCCCACCAAATGGACACGAGCGCGATGAGCGTCAGCACACTGATCCAGCGAGTGCTCAAACGGCGGCGCACCGGGATGACCGTAGAACCTGTTTTTACCGCTGCGGCAGGAATTTCGTAGCTGCTCATGCGCGCTCCTGCCGCTGGGCGGCGCTGCGTTGGGAGAACACTTTGGCGAGTACGTGTTCGCGGGTTTCGATAAAACGTGGGTCGGACTTGATCGAGCGCGCCGACTCACCGGCGGCGTAACGCTGACCGAAATCCAGGCTCAGCCGCTCGACGATCTGCCCCGGATTCGGTGCCAGCAAAATCAGATCCGTGGCAAGAAACACCGCTTCTTCAATGTCGTGGGTAATCAGGAACACCGGTTTGGCAGTGCGGCGCCAGACTTGCAGCAGCAGCTCTTGCATCTGTTCGCGGGTGAAAGCATCGAGGGCGCCAAAGGGTTCGTCCATCAGCAAAACGCGAGGATCGGCGGCGAGCGCACGGGCCAGGCCGACACGCTGCTTCTGTCCGCCAGAGAGTTGCCAGATGCGACGGTTTTCAAAACCGGAAAGGTCCACCAGTGCGAGCATTTCCCTCGCACGGATTTCGCGTTTGTCCCGAGCAATGCCAGCCAACTCCAGACCAAAACCAACGTTGGCCAGCACGTCTTGCCACGGCAGCAGGGCGTCGTCCTGGAACACTACGCCGCGTTCGGCGCTTGGGCCTTTGACCGGCACACCGTCGAGGGTAATGCGCCCGGCGCTGGGCTCGACGAAACCGGCAATCAGGTTCAACAGCGAAGTCTTGCCACTGCCGGACGGGCCAAGGGCGACCAGCAATTGCTGGGGCCCCAGGGTCAGGGAAATATCCGCCAGCACAGGTTCTGCTGCACCGGGGTACTGTGCGCTGATGCGCTCCAGTTGTAGCAAGGCCATCGCGGTTAACTCCCGATCAGTTGGTGATGAACTTGGCGCTGACGTAAGGGGCGTAGTCCGGCAGCACGGCTTCGACCTTGCCTTGTTCCTTGAGGAATACGGCGGTGTCGGTGATCGCTTTGGTGGTCGGTGCGCCGAGGGTGGTCACCTGATCAGCCGCCAGCGGGTAGACGTTGCCTTGCAGCAGCAGCGGAATGTCGCTGGCCTTGGCGCCGGACAGTTTTACCAATTTGTCGACGTTGCTTTGATCGGCGAGCCAGGCTTTCGGGTCTTTGCGGTAATCGGCGTAGGCATCCAGGGTCACTTTGGCGAACGCGGTGACGATGTCCGGGTGCTTCTCTGCGAAGTCTTTACGCACGATCCAGGCATCGAAGGTCGGCGCACCGAACTTGGCCAGTTCGCCGGAGGTGATCAGCACTTTGCCGTTTTCCTTGGCCACACCGAGCGCCGGGTCCCAAACGTAGGTGGCGTCGATATCACCGCGTTTCCACGCAGCGATGATGGCTGGCGGGGCGAGGTTGAGGACGGTGACTTTCGATGGGTCGATGTTCCAGTGCTTCAGCGCGGCCAACAGGCTGTAGTGGCCGGTGGATACGAATGGCACGGCGATTTTCTTGCCGATCAGGTCTTGTGGCGTCTTGATCCCCGAACCGTCGCGAGCGACCAGCGCTTCGGCGGCGCCGATCTGGGTGGCGATGAGGAAGGTTTCCACCGGTACTTTTCGGGTGATTGCCGCTGTCAGGGGACTGGAACCGAGGTAGCCGATCTGCACGTCACCGGAGGCGATGGCGGCGATGATGTCGGCACCGTTGTCGAACTTGCGCCAGCTGATGTCGGCCTTGGTGGCTTTTTCGTAAGCGCCGTCGGCCTGGGCGACTTTCGCCGGGTCAACGGTGGTCTGGTAGGCGACAGTCACGTCAGCCGCCTGGGCAAACAAACTCGCCGCAGCCAAAGACGCGGCCGCCAGCAAGCGAAGAGGGAAATGCAGTTTCATTGGGAAGCTCCTTGTCAGGCGACCGAGAGTCGGCGTGAAAGGAGACTAAATGATCTAAGAATCCGAAAATAAATAACTTTTTCGAATGAGCTTATGAGCGGAAAATTCTAAGAACCAGATCGCTTTTGTGGCGAGGGAGCTTGCTCCCGCTGGAGGCCGAAGGACTCCCATTCCAGACAATCAAATTCTTCGGTCGTCTGATTTTGCGGCTGCTGCGCAGCCGAGCGGGAGCAAGCTCCCTCGCCACAGGGGATAGCAGCTAGTTACTGATCGCCAGAATGCTCGCCTGATACGACCCGACAAACACATCGAAGTCGCCGACTTCATTCTGTTCCAGCTCGGTCTGTTGAGCCAGCGACGAACGCGCCAGTTCTTCAAACTTGGCCTGTTCCTCGGCCGGCAACGGCTCGCTACGGAAAAACTCGGCATGGGCGCGGCTCTGGCGCAGGGAGAACTCGGCGAAGCTTTCCTTGTGCTCGGCCATCGCCGCCAACACTTGGGCCGAAGGCGTCAAAGACGGGTCCTTGACCTTGGCCAGCTGCGCATCCAGCGCTTTGCTGTGAGCATCACCACCGTGGCTCTGATCCAGCAACGCCGCCAGTGGCGCGATGTTTTCCAGCAATTCGCCTGCCCACTCTTTCAGGTCGACCGGTTGCCCGTTGCGTTGCAGTTGCAAGCCGGGACGACGACCTTCCTTGACCACGCTGAGGAAGTTGGAGGTCGCATTGTTGCAGCTGGTGTTGGTCAATAACGGGCTGTCGTTCAGCGCGCAATACAGCAAGAAGGCGTCGAGAAAACGCGATTCGGTGAGGTCGATGCCCGTCGGCAGGAACGGGTTGATGTCCAGGCAGCGTACTTCGACGTACTGGATGCCACGGGCCATCAGCGCCTGAATCGGCCGCTCGCCGGTGTAGGTCACGCGTTTCGGGCGGATGTTGGAGTAGTACTCGTTTTCGATCTGCAGGATGTTGGTGTTGAGCTGAACCCACTCACCGTCCTTGTGGGTGCCGACTTCGACGTAGGGCGCGTACGGCGTGGCCACCGCTTTGCGCAGGCTGTCGATGTAGCTGGTCAAGTCGTTGTAGCACGGCGTCAGGCCAGCCTGGGCGTTGCTCTGGTAACCCAGATCGCTCATGCGCAGGCTGGTGGCGTACGGCAAATACAGGGTGTGCGGATCGAGTTGTTCCAACTGATGCGAGCGACCGCGCAGGAAACCGGCGTCCAGCGCGGGCGACGCGCCGAACAGGTACATCAGCAGCCAGCTGTAGCGACGGAAGTTGCGGATCAGTGCGATGTAGGACACCGACTGGAAGTCGCGATCGGTGCCGACAAAGCCTTCGGCCTCTTTAAGCAACGGCCAGAGTTTTTCCGGCAGGGAAAAGTTGTAGTGAATCCCGGCGATGCACTGCATGGTCTTGCCATAACGCAGGGCCAGGCCCTTGCGGTAGACGTACTTGAGCTGACCGATGTTGGACGTGCCGTAATAGGCGATCGGGATATCTTCCTCGGCCGGCAACGGGCACGGCATCGATGGACTCCACAGGTACTCGTTGCCGAGCTTGCTGTAGGCAAAGCGGTGAATGCTGTCCAGGCTCGCCAGCGTATCGGCAGGATCGGGCAGGGCCGGGGTGATGAACTCCAGCAGCGACTCGGAATAGTCGGTGGTGATTTGTTCGTTGGTCAGCGCGGAACCCAAAGCTTCCGGGTGCGGCGTTTGCGCCAGGCGACCTTCATCGGTCACGCGCAGGCATTCACGTTCGATGCCGTGAAGGCACTGTTCGAGCAGAGAGAGGTTAGCGCGCTCGCCGAGCAGAGCCAGGCGGCGGTTGAGAAGTTCGCTCAAGTTGGATTCCTTCACGCGTCAGTCGCCCCAATATGGGGGTGGGCAAGACGGTCTACAAGGGTGAAGTTAAAACTGGCGTTTTCGCCTGGTTTTGGAGCCGCTCAGGCCATATGCCGGTCAGTCAATAACCGCACAATCCCTGTGGGAGCGAGCCTGCTCGCGATGAGGGAGTGTCAGGCAATATTTTTGCCGTCTGACACACCGCCATCGCGAGCAGGCTCGCTCCCACAGGATTCATTGCGCCGAAATTAACTCAAATCGGTGGCGACTAGCTACAGGACAGCGAACGTGCCTTGTGCTTTTGCGACCAGTTTGTCGCCTTGCATCACATCAGCTTCGACCACCAGCGTGCGACGGCCCGGGTGAATCACCCGCGCCGTGCACATCACCTCGCCGTCAGCGACGGCGCGGATGTAGTTGATCTTGCACTCGATAGTCGCGCTCTGCTGGTCAAAGCCGTGGGTGCTGGAACAGGCCAGCCCCATGGCAATGTCCACCAGACTGAACAAGGCCCCGCCGTGCATCTTGTTGGCGCGATTGCGCAGCTCCGGTTCCAGCGCCAGGGCGACTTGCGCCACCCCGGTTTCCAGGCTGTGCAGGCGACAGCCCAGCAGCTTGAAAAAAGCGCTTTCGGTATACCCGGCAGGGATCTCCATCAACGCTTCTTCAACTGCTTGGCGTTGGCGAACAGCGAAGCCATGGCATTGTTGGCCGGAGCCGCCGCCGTGGTTTCCTTGCGCGGTGCAGTGTTTTGGGATTGGCGTGGCGCCGAACCCGGACGTGCACCGCGAGCGCCGTCGATTTTCTCGCCCGGGGTGTCGCTCATGCGCATCGACAGGCCCACGCGTTTACGCGGGATGTCGATTTCCATGACCTTCACTTTCACCACATCACCGGCCTTCACCGCTTCCCGTGGATCCTTGATGAATTTCTCCGAAAGCGCAGAGATGTGCACCAAACCGTCCTGATGCACGCCGATGTCGACGAACGCGCCAAAATTGGTCACGTTGGTCACCACGCCTTCGAGGATCATGCCCAGTTGCAGGTCCTTGAGGTCTTCGACGCCTTCCTGGAACTCGGCGGTCTTGAACTCGGGACGCGGGTCGCGACCCGGCTTTTCCAGCTCTTGCAGGATGTCGGTTACGGTCGGCAAACCGAACGTTTCGTCGGTGTATTTTTTCGGATCAAGGCGCTTGAGGAACGCGGCGTCACCAATCAGCGAGCGGATGTCGCGGTCGGTTTCAGCGGCAATGCGCTGCACCAGCGGATAGGCTTCCGGGTGAACCGCCGACGAATCCAGCGGGTTGTCACCGTTCATGACACGCAAGAAACCGGCAGCCTGTTCGAAGGTTTTTTCGCCCAGACGCGCGACTTTCTTCAACGCAGCGCGGGTTTTGAAAGCGCCGTGTTCGTCGCGGTGGCTGACGATGTTTTGCGCCAGGGTCGCGTTGAGGCCAGAGATCCGTGCCAGCAGCGCCACGGAAGCGGTGTTCACGTCCACGCCCACGGCGTTCACGCAATCCTCCACCACCGCATCCAGGCCGCGCGCCAGTTTCAATTGCGACACGTCGTGCTGGTACTGGCCGACACCGATGGATTTCGGATCGATTTTCACCAGTTCCGCCAACGGGTCTTGCAGGCGACGGGCAATCGACACCGCGCCACGGATCGACACGTCGAGGTCCGGAAATTCCTTGGAAGCCAGCTCCGATGCCGAGTAAACCGATGCGCCGGCCTCGGAAACCATGACCTTGGTCATCTTCATCGCTGGGTATTTTTTGATCAGCTCGGCAGCGAGCTTGTCGGTCTCACGGCTGGCGGTGCCGTTGCCGATGGCGATCAGGTCCACCGCATGCTTGGCGCACAGGGCGGCAAGAATCGCGAGGGTCTGATCCCACTTGTTGTGCGGTACGTGCGGGTAAACCGTGGCGTGATCCAGCAGTTTGCCGGTGGAATCGACCACGGCCACCTTGCAACCGGTGCGCAGGCCCGGGTCGAGGCCCAGGGTGGCGCGAGGGCCGGCCGGGGCGGACAGCAGCAGGTCGTGCAGGTTGTGGGCGAACACATTGATCGCTTCGGTTTCCGCGCCATCGCGCAGCTCGCCCAGCAGGTCGGTTTCGAGGTGGGTGTAGAGCTTGACCTTCCAGGTCCAGCGCACCACTTCACCCAGCCATTTGTCAGCGGCGCGATTCTGGTTCTGGATGCCGAATTGCTGGCCGATCATGCCTTCGCACGGGTGCATGGTGCCTGGCAGTTCATCGCCGACTTTCAGCGCGGAGCTGAGAATGCCTTCGTTGCGGCCACGGAAAATCGCCAGCGCACGGTGCGACGGCATGCTTTTCAGCGGTTCGTCGTGTTCGAAGTAGTCGCGGAACTTGGCGCCTTCCTCTTCCTTGCCGGCGATCACGCGGGCACTGAGGGTGGCTTCCTGCTTGAGGTAGTTGCGTAGTTTGTCGAGCAGGCCGGCGTCTTCGGCGAAGCGCTCCATGAGGATGTACTTGGCGCCTTCGAGGGCGGCCTTCACGTCAGCCACGCCTTTTTCGGCATCGACGAAGCGAGCGGCTTCGGATTCCGGGCTCAGGCTCGGGTCGTTGAACAAGCCGTCAGCCAAGTCGCCGAGGCCGGCTTCCAGGGCAATCTGGCCCTTGGTGCGGCGCTTCTGCTTGTACGGCAGGTACAAGTCTTCGAGGCGGGTCTTGGTGTCGGCGAGTTTGATGTCGCGTTCGAGTTGCGGGGTCAGCTTGCCTTGCTCCTGGATGCTGGCAAGGATGCTGATGCGCCGTTCGTCGAGTTCTCGCAGGTAGCGCAGACGCTCTTCCAGATGACGCAGCTGGGTGTCATCGAGGCTGCCGGTCACTTCTTTCCGGTAACGGGCGATGAAGGGCACGGTAGAGCCTTCATCGAGTAGCGCGACGGCCGCTTCGACCTGTTGTGGGCGTACACCGAGTTCCTCGGCGATGCGGCTGTTGATGCTGTCCATAAAACCACCTGACAAATTGTGAAAGCAGGCTCGCAGGCGCAGAGATAGAGGCTTGGCGAGTCTGGTTGAGCGGCCCGGGCTGCGCCGCTACCTGGGTCAACAGGCACTCCGTTGACCCGTGAAATCGAACAATTACTGCCGACGCCATGAAAATAAATGGCGCCTGTCTGTAGTACCTGTCTGATGTTGCCTGACACAAATGGCCGCGCATTATAACCAGCGTTCTGCCGTTCGGGGGCATCGCAGGCTGCGGGCACAATGGCCGGTTTTCTGGCGGTAAAGGAAAAATCTGCTAACAATGCACACGGTGCGTATAACGGCAGCTACGCCATAATGCGCGCCGAGATCAAAGGAGCATCCAATGAGCAGCACTGCAAACATTGCTGAAGGCGAAAAAATTCTAATTGTTGACGACGATCCGGGCCTCAGCAGCCTGCTGGAGCGTTTTTTCGTCAGCAAGGGCTACCGTGCCCGCGCCGTACCGAACACCGAGCAAATGGATCGCCTGCTGGCGCGCGAAGTGTTCAACCTGGTCGTCCTCGACCTGATGCTGCCCGGCGAAGACGGCCTGACCGCCTGCCGCCGCCTGCGCGGCGCGAATAATCAGATTCCGATCATCATGCTCACCGCCAAGGGCGACGAGCTGAGCCGCATCAAGGGCCTGGAGCTGGGCGCCGACGATTACCTGGCCAAGCCGTTCAACCCGGACGAGCTGATGGCTCGCGTCAAAGCGGTGTTGCGTCGTCAATCGGCCCCGGTGCCAGGCGCCCCGGGCAGCGAAGACGAAAGCGTGACCTTCGGTGATTACGAGCTGTCACTGGCCACCCGCGAGCTCAAGCGCGGCGAAGAAGTGCACATGCTCACCACCGGTGAGTTCGCGGTGCTCAAGGCCCTGGTGATGAACGCCCGTCAGCCATTGACCCGTGACAAGTTGATGAACCTGGCCCGTGGTCGCGAGTGGGATGCCCTGGAGCGTTCCATCGACGTGCAGATCTCCCGCCTGCGCCGGATGATCGAACCTGATCCGTCCAAGCCGCGTTACATCCAGACTGTCTGGGGCGTGGGTTACGTATTCGTGCCGGATGGCGCCGCCACCAAGTGATCGGCGATTTGTAGGAGCGGGTCGTGCGGATGACATTGTCCGCAGACTCGCGATCCGCAATATGCGAGCATCGCTCGCTCCTGCAAGTGTGTAGCGGTTATCCATGAAAACCCCGGTTTGGTTCCCCCAGAGCTTCTTCTCCCGCACCCTGTGGCTGGTGCTGATCGTCGTCCTGTTCTCCAAGGCACTGACGCTGGTTTATCTGCTGATGAACGAAGACGTGCTGGTGGACCGCCAGTACAGCCACGGCGTCGCCCTGACGCTGCGCGCCTATTGGGCCGCCGACGAACAGAACCGCGACAAGATTGCCGACTCCGTACCTTTGATACGCGTAGTAGGCGCCGGTGTGCCGGAAGGTGAACAACACTGGCCTTACAGCGAGATCTACCAACGGCAGATGCAGGCCGAGCTGGGCGCGGACACTGAGGTGCGATTGCGCATGCATGCACCGCCGGCGTTGTGGGTGCGAGCGCCAAGCCTGGGTGAAGGCTGGCTGAAAGTACCGCTATACCCGCACCCATTGCGCGGTCAGAAAATCTGGAATGTCCTCGGCTGGTTCCTCGCCATTGGCTTGCTGTCCACTGCCGCGGCATGGATCTTCGTCAGCCAGCTCAACCAACCATTGAAACGTCTGGTGTATGCCGCACGGCAACTCGGTCAGGGTCGCAGCGTGCGTCTGCCGATCAGCGATACGCCGAGTGAAATGACCGAGGTTTATCGCGCCTTCAACCAGATGGCCGAAGACGTCGAACAGGCCGGTCGCGAGCGTGAGTTGATGCTGGCCGGGGTTTCACATGATTTGCGTACGCCGCTGACCCGTTTGCGGTTGTCTTTGGAGTTGATGGGCGACCGCAACGACCTCACCGACGACATGGTCCGTGACATCGAAGACATGGATGCGATTCTCGACCAGTTCCTGGCGTTCATTCGCGATGGCCGCGATGAGACAGTGGAAGAGGTGGACCTGAGCGATCTTGTTCGTGAAGTCGCCGCGCCGTACAACCAGACCGAAGAAAAAGTGCACTTGCGTCTGGAGCCTATCCAGCCGTTTCCGCTGCGCCGGGTGTCGATGAAGCGACTGCTAAATAACCTGATCGGCAATGCGTTGCATCACGCAGGCAGTGGCGTGGAAGTGGCCGCCTATGTTTCGGGTGACACTGCCGCGCCGTACGTGGTGCTAAGCGTCATGGACCGCGGCGCCGGTATCGATCCGTCGGAGCTGGAAGCCATCTTCAACCCGTTTACCCGGGGTGATCGTGCCCGGGGCGGCAAGGGCACTGGATTGGGCTTGGCGATTGTGAAGCGGATTGCTTCGATGCACGGCGGCAACGTTGAGCTGCGCAACCGTACCGGTGGAGGTCTTGAAGCGCGGGTGCGCTTGCCGTTGGGTCTGATGTTGCCTAGAGACGCGGTTTAGGAATCGTCCTTGTGGCGAGGGAGCTTGCTCCCGCTGGAGGCCGAAGGACTCCCGTTTGCGGCTGCTACGCAACCGAGCGGGAGCAAGCTCCCTCGCCACAAAAGCTCTGAGTTAACCCTTGCCTTTGGTCCGGGTCATATTCGGCCCGCCATTCTTCTCCAGATGCTCGATGATGATCCCCGCCACGTTCTTGCCAGTGGTGGTCTCAATCCCTTCAAGTCCTGGTGACGAGTTCACTTCCATCACCAATGGCCCGTGATTGGAGCGCAGGATATCCACACCCGCCACCGCCAACCCCATGACCTTCGCCGCACGCAGTGCGGTCATGCGCTCTTCCGGTGTGATCTTGATCAGGCTGGCGCTGCCGCCGCGATGCAGGTTGGAGCGAAACTCCCCAGGTTTGGCCTGGCGCTTCATCGCTGCAATCACTTTGTCGCCCACCACGAAGCAACGAATGTCGGCGCCACCCGCTTCCTTGATGTATTCCTGAACCATGATGTTTTGCTTGAGGCCCATGAACGCCTCAATCACCGATTCTGCAGCCGTAGCGGTTTCGCACAGCACCACGCCGATACCCTGGGTGCCTTCCAGCACTTTGATCACCAGCGGCGCGCCGTTGACCATCGCAATCAGGTCGGGAATGTCGTCGGGGGAGTGGGCAAAACCGGTGACCGGCAAACCGATCCCGCGGCGAGACAACAATTGCAACGAGCGCAGTTTGTCCCGCGAACGGGCGATGGCCACTGATTCGTTGAGCGGAAATACCCCCATCATTTCAAACTGGCGCAATACCGCGCAGCCATAAAACGTCACTGATGCACCAATCCGCGGGATCACTGCATCGAAACCTTCCAGCGGTTTGCCGCGATAATGGATCTGAGGCTTGTGGCTGGCGATGTTCATATAGGCGCGCAGGGTATCGACCACCACCATTTCATGGCCGCGTTCGGTACCGGCTTCGACCAGGCGACGGGTGGAATACAGACGCGGGTTCCGCGACAGCACAGCGATCTTCATGCAACACCTGTGGAGGAGGTAGATACCGGGAACACCGGCTTGTCTTGTACATATTTAATGCCTGGATTGACCACCAACTGGCCGTCGATCAGGGCTTTGGAACCCAATAGCAGGCGATAACGCATGGACTTGCGGCAGGCGAGGGTGAACTCGACCCGAAAGACCCGGTCACCGAGGGCCAGGGTGGTGCTGATCACGTATCGCACCTGCGCGTGACCGTTAGAGCTTTTAATGGTTTTTCTCGTCACCAGCGGTGCCTCGCAACGGCGGTGCCGCAACTGCACCACCGTGCCCAGGTGCGCCGTGAAACGCACCCACTGCTCGCCATCGCGATCGAATGTCTCGATATCGGTGGCGTGCAGGCTGGAGGTGCTGGCGCCGGTGTCGATTTTTGCCCGAAGGCCGGCGACTCCCAAATCCGGGAGCGCCACCCACTCGCGCAGACCGACAACGGTCAAATGGTCAAATGTCTTCAAAATTGCTCAACCGGTAGATACCGCGTTGGCCGCAGGGGGCCGATTTCGCGGTATTCACGCAGAATAATGGTTAAAAGGCGACAGATATCTACGGCCCGGATTTCCAGCCCCGCAAGGCGGTTCTGGAATGTCAGCATTGTAGTCCGGGACGGAGTAATTCTTGGTACGACAGAACGGTAGTACAGTTCACTAATATTTCAGAGCGAGGAAATCCCATGGCACAAAAAAACGATGAGGACGACAAAGTCCGCCTCGATAAATGGTTGTGGGCTGCGCGGTTTTACAAAACCCGCGCCTTGGCCAAAGCGGCGATTGAAAGCGGCAAGGTGCATTGTCGGGGCGAGCGCTGCAAACCTGGCAAGGAGCCGCGCATTGGCGATGAATTCGTGATCCGCACCGGTTTTGAGGAACGCACCGTGGTGGTCCAGGCGCTGTCGATCGTGCGCCGTGGCGCGCCGGAAGCGCAGACGCTGTACGCCGAAACCGAAGCCAGCATCGCCAAGCGCGAAAACGCCGCCGCTGAACGCAAGGCAGGCGCCCTGGGTGTGAGCACCGATGGCAAACCGAGCAAGAAACAGCGCCGCGATCTGTTCAAGTTTCGAGGCAGCAGCAACGAATGATTCACCGGGGCCGCCGATCACATCAATCCGCCCAAGACTTGTAATTGCGCCTTTGCGTAGCCATATGAGGTAATTCGCCTGCCGTGCATGTGCCGTTCGTCGTAAAGCGCACACAGTCACTGGCCTGTAAGCCATAACCAGACAGCGAAACTCTGTGGCTAAGGCGTAACTTCGAATTCTGTCACCACTTTTGTCACCACTTCAGATACCCAGACTTATGACCGACCTACCGGATAACGACTTCACCCAACGCTTCATCTTCGATGACAGCGACACCCGCGGCGAGATGGTTTCGCTGGAACTCAGCTACGCTGAAGTCCTGGCCAAACACGCCTATCCGGAGCCGGTTGCGCAACTGCTCGGCGAACTGATGGCGGCTGCGGCGTTGCTGGTCGGCACCTTGAAGTTCGATGGTCTGCTGATTCTTCAGGCCCGTTCCGAAGGCCCGATCCCGTTGCTGATGATCGAATGCTCCAGCGAGCGCGACATCCGTGGCCTGGCCCGTTACGAGGCCGACCGGATCGCCCCCGACGCCACCCTGGCCGACCTGATGCCCGACGGTTCGCTGACTTTGACCATCGACCCGAAACAGGGCCAGCGCTACCAGGGCGTGGTCGATCTGGATGGTGAAACCTTGTCCGATTGCTTCACCAACTACTTCGTCATGTCCCAGCAGATCGGCACGCGCATCAAGCTCTGCGCCGATGGCCGTCGCGCCCGTGGCCTGTTGCTGCAGCAACTGCCCGCCGACCGCTTGAAAGACGAAGAAGAACGCGCCGCCAGCTGGCAGCACCTCACCGCGTTGAGTGGGACGTTGACCGCCGACGAACTGCTGAGCCTGGACAACGAAACCGTGCTCCATCGCCTCTACCACGAAGAGCAGGTGCGACTGTTCGATGTGCAAAAACTGCGTTTCCGTTGCAGCTGCTCGCGCGAACGCTCGGCCAATGCGCTGGTCAGTCTGGGTATGGAAGACGCGCAGAACCTGGTGGTCGAGCACGGTGGAAAAATCGAGATCGACTGCCAGTTTTGCAACCAGCAGTACCTGTTCGACGCCGCCGATGTCACTCAATTGTTCGCCGGCGCGGGTGTCGATACGCCGTCAGTTACCCGTCACTAAAACGTTTCAGCGCAGGTAAATTCACTGGTTAGCGCCGGAATAACGCCGTTACGACAGGAGGGGCCTACTCTTTTTGGGCTTTTCTGGCATAATCCGGGCCACTTTTTTCGCGGTAGTAGTGCACGACTTTCTACTACAAAAACGTTTGGAGCACTCGGCCACTGGCCGACGGGGAACCTCATGACGCAAGCCAATAACGCCGTGTACACCGATCTGAGTGTTGATGATCTGGTTAAAGAAGCCCTCAACCGCGGTGAAGGCGAGCTTGCCGATACCGGCGCACTGGTTGTTCGTACCGGTCACCGTACCGGCCGTTCGCCAGTCGATCGTTTCATCGTTGATGAGCCGAGCACCACAGGCGCTATCGCCTGGGGCCCGATCAACCGCAAGTTCCCGGCCGACAAGTTCGATGCCCTGTGGAACCGCGTTGAGGCTTTCAACAACGCGCAAGAGCACTTCGTTTCCCACGTGCATGTAGGTGCGGCTTCCGAGCACTACCTGGCCGTGAAGATGACCACCCAGACTGCCTGGCAGAACCTGTTTGGTCGTTGCCTGTTCATCAATCCGGCCCAGTACAACCCGGCTGGCCGTGAAGAGTGGCAAGTGCTTAACGTCGCCAACTTCGAGTGCGTGCCTGAGCGTGACGGCACCAACTCCGACGGTTGCGTGATCCTCAACTTCGCTGCGAAGAAAGTGCTGATTGCCGGCATGCGTTACGCCGGTGAAATGAAGAAAGCCATGTTCTCCGTGCAGAACTTCCTGCTGCCGGCCGCCGATGTGCTGCCGATGCACTGCGCTGCCAACATCGGCGAAGAAGGCGACGTGACCCTGTTCTTCGGTCTGTCCGGCACTGGTAAAACCACCCTGTCCGCCGACGAAAGCCGTTACCTGATCGGTGACGACGAACACGGTTGGGGCGAAGGCGTGGTGTTCAACATCGAAGGCGGTTGCTATGCCAAGTGCATCGACCTGTCCGAGAAGAACGAGCCAGTAATCTGGAAAGCCATCAAGCACGGCGCAGTCCTGGAAAACGTCGTCATCGACGATGCCAAGCACGCCGACTACGCTGATGTCAGCCTGACCCAGAACAGCCGCGCCGCTTACCCGCTGGAGCACGTTGCCAAGCGTTCCGAGAAGAACCTGGGCGGCGAGCCGAACGCTGTAATCTTCCTGACCTGCGACCTGACCGGCGTGCTGCCGCCAGTGTCGATTCTCAACGAAGAACAAGCGGCCTACCACTTCCTGTCCGGCTACACCGCTCTGGTGGGCTCGACTGAAATGGGTTCGGGCACCGGCATCAAGTCGACCTTCTCCACCTGCTTCGGCGCACCGTTCTTCCCGCGTCCGGCCGGCGAATATGCTGAACTGCTGATCAAGCGCATCCGCGGCTTCGGCTCCAAGGTCTACCTGGTCAACACCGGCTGGACCGGCGGTGGATACGGCGTCGGCAAGCGTTTCAACATCCCGACCACCCGTGCGGTGATCGCAGCGATCCAGAGCGGCGCGCTGATCGGCACCGAGACCGAGCACCTGGACACCATCAACCTCGACGTGCCACTGGCCGTACCGGGCGTTGAGACTGGCCTGCTGAACCCACGCAACACCTGGGCTGATAAAGCCGCCTACGACGAAGCCGCCAAAGCACTGGCCGGCCTGTTCATCGAGAACTTCAAGAAGTTCGAAGTGAGCGACGCGATCAAGGCTGCGGGCCCTAAGTTGTAAGTGTTGGTTTGATGCAATGAAAAAGCCGCCCTTCGGGGCGGCTTTTTTGTGCGCGGGGGTTTCAGGTTTTAAGGTGCAATACAAACGCTCCGACCAGCACCAGCATGACCCCCAGCACCTGCACCTTGCCCAGTCGCTCCTTGAAAAATACATACCCCAGAATCGCCGCAATCCCGCCCGACAAGGTGCTGATGACGGTCACCACCGACACCGAGCCGGCTACCGCACCCCAGGCAAACGATGAAAAACCGCCGAGGTTCATCAGGCTGGCACCCGTCAGTGTCAGGCAGTTTTTCAGCGGTGGTATTTTCAGGCCGTCGTGGATCCTTACTACGATCACCACCAGCACCATCAGCCCGACCAGATACGCTAGCCAGAGCATCGTCACCGGCCCAAGTATCGGCAGTACAAAACGACCTTGTAGCCAGAAACTGATGCCGTAGAAGACCGCCGCCAGCAACGCATAGGCAATGGAACTGCTTGCCTGCGTGGTGTGTGGCACTTTCGGGTCGGAATGAATGCTGGAGAGGATCACACCAATGACGCACAGAACGATGCACAGTAACTGGAGCAGGCTGATCTGCTCGCCGCCGGCCCAGGACAACAACGTGGTGACTACGCCGTAAGAGGTCACCAGCGGCGCCACAATGGAGGCTTTGCCGAGGGCGAAGGCCTTGGATAAGGCCAGCGCGCCGGACACGGTCAGCACGGCGGCAGCGACGCCAATCAACCAGACATCAAGCGGTGCGGCCATCGATCGCAGAATGAACACGGGGAAGGCGATCAGCAGCAGGCTCATAATGGCGAAGCCCAGCGCCTGACCGAAATACACGGCGCGTTTGACGCCTACAGCGCGGGCGTTCAAACCCACCAGAAAATCCGTCCCGCCCCATAACAAGGCAGCCAACAAGCCCATCAGTACGTCCACGCAATGTCCTTATCGTTATGCGCCGGGGACGTTATAGGCCTTCTAGCTCATCCGTGTCCCAGCGCAGGGCCTTGATAGCCCGGTAGAGCATGCCGATGGTCAATGGCACCTTCTCGCCGCGTCCCTTGGCTTTTCGCTTTAGATTCACATCGTAGCCGTCGGGCTGGAAATAGCGATAGCTGTCGAAATCCACGAAGTCGATGGTGAAGTGTTCTTCCAGGGTTTCGATCAGGTGTTGTGCGTCGGCACCGTTGCAGCCGAGGTCGAAATTGATCGAGGTGCTGAGGCTGATGGCTTTGCGCTCGGGGAAGCCGAGTTCTTCGTGCAGGAGCTGGATGAGCTGGTGGAGGGCTGGGTCGTCGGGGAGGTTGGGGGCGAGGTTCATTGCGGGGTGTCCGGGTAGGCTTGGACTGATCTTATTGGTCGTTGGAATAGAGTGGAAGGATCGGAGCAGACTTTCGTTCCGCAGAATCTCATTCATCTGTTGCACGCTTTCCATTAGGTCATAAAAAAATCTGCTCATGGCTATCTCCAGCGTTCGACGACTTTGTTTCCCATCGGAGCAAATCTTGTTACTTGATCGCTCCTGCGCAGTGCGTGGGAGCGATCTGAAGTTGATGTTAGATCGGAGCTTTCCAGTTGAGCATGCGTTGCTGGGCGACTTTGAGCAGGTCGCAGCCGTCCTGGGTCAGCAGGTAGAGCGCGTGGGTGATGTGCGGGATGTCTTCGATGTCGCCGTCGAGGAAGCTTTGGCAGTGCAGGGTTCGGAGCAATTCGCTGGAGGCTCGGATGCGCTGGAGAGCGGATTCGAGGATGTCTTGGGGGTTGGCTTCGGTGTCGATGATTAGCGGGGTGGTGTCGGTGAGGTTGGTTTGGAGTGGGCGGTAGCGATCAGGGAACGGATTTAATTTATTCATTTTATGTATTCTCAAGTGCATCGGATGAACCGCTGTCATCGTGACCAAGCGATGGAGGCGGACTGTGTTCGGGTTGGTCAACCGGAGGAATACATAAGACCGGCACGCCATAAGGCGTCCCAAACACAGCCACCATATAGCGTGCAGACACTTGAGGTGCCGGCAGCTTACAACGGATGCGTTTATGTATTCCATCGAGTGACCAAACCCGAGCCGCTGATTCGGCAGCGACAGTCCGGACTATAGGTTTGAGTCACTGGTTGGCGATAGCCGACAAGGTGTCTTCTTTTGTAGGACGTTGCCGAAGCTTTGATAGGGCGTTGCTGACGGACTTGTCCACATGGCACCGCGTTATCGTTCATCGCTGGCAAGCCAGCTCCCACAGGAAAATGGGGTGGGACTTAGCCGGTGAGTTTCGGCAGGCGTTGGCGGGCGATGTCGAGCAGGTCGTTGCCGTCCTGGGTTAGCAGGTACAGGGCGCTGACGATGTTGGGGATGTCGCTGGTGTCGGCCTGTTTGAAGCACAGGCAATACAGGGTTTCGAGCAGGTCGCTGGCGGCGCGGATGCGTTGGCGGGCGGCGTCGAGGATTTCGAAGGGGTCGGCTTCGGTGTCGATGACCAATACCGGGGTTTCGCCGTAGCGGGTTTTGAGTGGGCGGTAGCGGTGGGTCAGTGGATCGGGGGTGGTCATCGAGGTAGGTCCTGTGCGAAATCGGCAAGTGTGCCCGGCAGGCCGAGACACTGTTTTCAGCCGTGCCGGAAACTATAGAAGGGCGCGGCGCTGTGCGACAAGACGGCTGAGGTCGACAGGTTTTGTAGGGTATTTGATTGGGTGTGAGGAAACGGATTACGTCTTGGTTGAAGGGGCTTCAGACGCTGTAGGTCATTTCGGGATGTGTGGTGGATGTTCCGGCCTCTTCGCGGGCAAGCCCGCTCCCACAGGTATTTCGGTTGAGCACAAAATATACGTTCGCTGAAGATCAACTGTGGGAGCGGGCTTGCCCGCGATAGCGATTTGTCATTCAGCCAATTCTTCAAGCCTGGCATGCCGGCCCGCCATCCGCTGTATCATCCCGTATCGTTTTTTGCCCCGACCTTTTCTCGACTCGCTGCGATCGCCGGCTAGGCTTTGCTCTTCGCAGCAGTCAACGGAGTGACAGCTTATGCACAACACCCTGGAACAGGTTTTCGGTTATCCACAGTTTCGACCCGGTCAGGAGAAAACCGTCAGCGCCGTGCTGGCGGGGCGTTCAGCGGCGGCTATTTTTCCCACCGGTTCCGGCAAGTCCCTGTGCTATCAATTATCGGCAGTGTTGCTCCCGCACCTGACGCTGGTGGTCTCGCCGTTGTTGGCATTGATGCAGGATCAGTTGGCGTTCCTGCAGCGTCATGGCATTGCCGCGGGCAGTATCGATTCGGCCCAGAGCCGCGATGACGCCAGTGACGTGATGGCCCGCGCCAGGTCCGGCGAGTTGAAGATCTTGATGATCTCGGTGGAGCGCCTCAAGAATGAGCGTTTCCGCAATTTCCTGCAGCAAGTGCCGATCTCGTTGCTAGTGGTGGACGAAGCGCACTGCATCTCGGAATGGGGCCACAACTTCCGCCCGGATTACCTCAAGCTGCCGGACTACCAGCGGCAGTTCAACATCCCCCAGGTTTTGCTGCTGACGGCTACGGCGACACCCAAGGTCATTGTCGACATGCAGACGAAATTCGCCATCGCTCCCGATGACGTGGTGACCACGGGTTTCTATCGACCGAACCTCAATCTGTGGGTAGAACCGGTGCGCGGTCCGGACAAACGCCGACGTCTTGTCGAGTGGATGAGTGAACGTCCCGATCAGCCGAGCATCGTCTACGTCACCCTGCAGAAAACCGCCGAGCACATTGCCGAACATCTGCAACGCAACGGCATACAGGCCGAGGCCTATCACGCCGGTTTGCCCCATGACCAACGTGACGGCATCCAGAAACGCTTCATGGGCGGGCAGTCCAATTGCATCGTCGCGACCATCGCCTTCGGCATGGGCATCGACAAGAGCAATATCCGCAACGTCGTGCATTTCGACCTGCCCAAATCCATCGAAAACTACAGCCAGGAAATCGGCCGTGCCGGGCGTGATGGGCAGACGTCCGATTGCCTGGTGCTGGCCAATCGCGACAGCCTCAACGTGCTGGAAAACTTTGTTTACGGTGATACCCCTGAGCTCGACGGTATCCGCCATGTCGTCGACGAGTTGCAAGCGTGTGCGCCGCAAGGGGAGTGGGAGTTTCTGTTGGGGCCGTTGGCGGATAACAGCAACATTCGCCAGCTGCCGCTCAAGACGTTGCTGGTGCAGCTGGAGCTGCGTGGAATCATTGCCCCGCGTTACGCCTACTACGCTGAGTACCGTTTCAAATACCTGGAGGAACCCGAGGCGTTGCTGGCCCGATTCGAAGGCGAGCGCAAGGATTTCGTCGCGGCGATCATCCAGACCTCCAAGCGTGCACGGAGCTGGGCCACGGTTAACTTCGACGCGTTGTACGAGCAACACCAGGCCGAGCGCAACCGGGTGGTCAAGGCGCTGGATTATTTTCAGGAGAAGGGCTGGGTCGAGCTTGAAAGCAAGTTGATGACCGAGGTCTATACCCTGCTGCAAACAGACTTTGACCCGCAGACACTCAGCGCTGAACTTCACGCCGGTTTCACCCGGCACGAACAAACCGAGATCGCGCGAATCCACGCCATGCTGGATTTGTTTGCCACCGAGCGTTGCCTGGGTTTCCGGTTGGCCGAGTATTTCGGCGACAGCAACGCCCCGCAGCAATGCGGGCATTGCTCGGTGTGCCATGGGCAGGTTGCACGGCTCCCGACACCGCCGGAGATGCCGGCCCTTGTGGATAAAAACTTCGAGGCGCTGTGTGGCGAGTTTATCCACAAGCATGAGCAGCACACTGGCAGCCTGCCCTCGGCAGAGCGAGTGACGCGGTTTCTGTGCGGGATCAGTGTGCCGCTGTTCACCAAGCTCAAGGCGCGGACGATATCGGGGTTTGCGGTGCTGGAAGATTATCCGTATGCCGAGGTGCGGGGGTGGGCCGAAGCGAATCTCTAACCTGTAGGAGCTGCCGAAGGCTGCGATCTTTTGACTTTGCTTTTTAAGATCAAAAGATCGCAGCCTTCGGCAGCTCCTACAGGGGATCATCGGTTGCATCCACGCGCTGAATGTTGCTCATCACAGGAATAAATTTCAAAAATGCGCGGTGGCTGACTATGGTGAGGGCTGTCTTTGGATCGCCAACAAGAGAACAAGAGATGAACCAGACACCGTTCAACATTCAGCGCGCAGCCGTGATCGGCGCGGGCACCATGGGCCGTGGCATTGTCATGTGCCTGGCCAACGCCGGCGTGGCGGTGCAATGGGTCGATAACAATCCGCAGATGCTTGAGCAGGCTCTGGTTGCCGTCGCCGACACCTACGCCCACAGCGTGCGACAGGAGCGTATTGATCAGGCCGAGGCAGAAGCCCGCATCGCCCGAGTCACGGCAGCCGCCAATTACGCGGCCATCCGCGACGTCGACCTGGTCATCGAAGCGGTTTACGAAAACCTCGAACTCAAGCAGTCAATCTTCCGCGAACTGGATGGCCTGCTCAAACCTGAAGCGATTCTGGCGAGCAACACTTCAGCGCTGGACATCGACGCGATCGCTGCCGTTACGCGCCGTCCGCAACAAGTCCTGGGCCTGCACTTTTTCAGCCCGGCACACATCATGAAACTGCTCGAAATCGTCCGCGGTGCCCAGACTGCTCCGGCGGTGCTTGAGGCCGCGCTGGCGTTGGGCAAGCGCATGGGCAAGGTCAGTGTGGTGGCGGGCAACTGCGACGGATTTATCGGCAATCGCATGCTCAATACCTACGTGCTTGAGGCGCGCAAGATGCTGCTGGAGGGCGCTTATCCGTATCAGGTGGATGCGGCGCTGCAAGGTTTCGGTTTTGCCATGGGGCCGTTCCGCATGTTCGACGTAGTGGGTGTCGACCTGCAATGGCGCGCCCGGCAGCTGTCCGGCGTGGGGCAGGATGCGCCAGAAGTGCAGGTGGATAACCGATTGTGTGAGCTGGGCCGTTTCGGCCAGAAGAGCGGCAACGGCTTTTACCATTATGAGCCGGGCAGTCGTCAGGCGGAACACGACCCGCTAGTTGATGCATTGGTATTGGAAGTGAGTGAAGGTTTGGGCTTCCATCGTCGTGAGATCAGCCAGGAGGAAATTCTGGAGCGCTGCTTGCTGGCGCTGGTCAACGAAGGCGCGAAAATCCTGCAGGAAGGGATCGCCGGATCGGCTCATGACATCGATCTGGTGTACCTCAATGGTTATGGCTTCCCTGCGGAAAAGGGTGGTCCGATGGCTTGGGCGGATCAGCAAGGGTTGGCGGATATTCATCAGCGCCTGCTGGCGCTGGAAACGCGCCAAGGTGACCACTGGCAGCCGGCGCGGTTGATTGGGGAGTTGGCGGTGGCGGGTAAGGGGTTTGCTGATCGTTGAGTGATGAATTGCCTGAACCGATGCTTCGCTGGCAAGCCAGCTCCTACAGGGGGAGCAATGTTCTGTGGGAGCTGGCTTGCCAGCGATGAATGCGACACGGTTTTCGACATAGACTGGCAACCCAACTCCAGGAACCAATACTGATGCCCCAACGCACCGAATATCCACACTTCCAACCCATCACCACCCGCTGGCACGACAACGACGCCTACGGCCACGTCAACAACGTCACCTACTACAGCTTCTTCGATACGGCGGTGAACACTTACCTGATCGAAGTTGGTGGTCTGGATATCCATGACGGTGAGGTGGTGGGGTTCGTGGTGAGCTCAGCTTGCGATTACTTTGCCTCCATCGCATTCCCGGAGCGGATCGAGATCGGTTTGCGGGTCGGCAAACTGGGCAAGAGTTCGGTGCAATATGAGTTGGCGGTGTTCAAGCAAGGCGAGGACGAAGCCTGTGCAGCGGGGCGCTTTGTGCATGTGTTTGTCGACCGGGCTTCGAATCAGCCGGTGGCGATACCGGACAACCTGCGCAGTGCGATGGAACGTCTGATGGTTTAAATCAGGCAAAAAAAATCGCAGCCCTCGGGCTGCGATTTCTGTTTGTCAGTGAACATTCCGGTATTCCGGGATCAGTCACGATGACGATAGTACTTGTGGTGCTTGCGATGGCCGTAGGCATGACCGCGACCTGGGTGGCCGTCACGGTAGTAACGACGACCATCATGGCCACGATAACGACGATCATCGTCGTCGTCATCATCGGCCTTGTTGCCCATGTAGTTACCCAGCGCGCCACCGGCGCCGCCGCCTGCTGCGGAGCCGATCAGGCTGCCGGTGGTGCCGCCCACGCTGCGGCCGACCACGTTACCGCCCGCTGCGCCCAACGCACCGCCAATGGCGGCTTCGCCACGGCTGTGTTTGTCTGCGCCGACTGCACTACCACCCGCACCGCCCAGGGCCGCGCCGATGGTGGAACCTGTATTGCCGCCCAGTGACTGACCGACGACCGAGCCCAAAACCCCGCCCAATGCGCCGCCCACACCGGCTTCGGTGTTGCCGCCAGCAGAAGCGATGCCACTGACCAGGCCAAGGGACAACAAGAGAATCGAGGAGAACTTCATAAAGGAACCTCAAGGGGATGACGACGCGATCCTGAGGCTGTGTCAGAGGTGTGACAATCGAAATCCGACGAGTAACACGACTTCAGCACATTTCTATAAGTTGCTGTTTTTTGGGCGGAACTTAACGGTTTTTCGCCGGTCTTTAGTTACTTCGGACAGGCCGTTTTTGTGAAAAAACGGCCTTTTTTGTGGGCGGTTGAAAAGTTGTTGTGCCAGCAATAATGTCAAAAGATCGCAGCCTGCGGCAGCTCCTACAGGTATCGGTGTAGGAGCTGCCGCAGGCTGCGATCTTTTGTTTTTGCTTTAAGCCGATCTGGCCAAAATCAACCCGGTCTCACTCGCCGCTTCCAACCGGATCGCCACGAACTTCGACGTCGGCGTATGGCTGCCATCCCCGGTGCTTTCCAGCGGCACCAGCGGGTTCACTTCCGGGTAGTAAGCCGCCGCTTGCCCCGCCGGGATATCAAACGCCAGTAGCGTAAAGCCCTTCACCCGACGTTCCACGCCATCATTCCAGATCGACACGATGTCAGCTTTCTGCCCCGGCTTGAAGCCCAGGCGAATGATGTCGGCTTCGTTGACGAACAGCACATCACGTTGCCCCTTCACTCCGCGATAACGATCGTTGAGGCCATAGATCGTGGTGTTGTACTGATCGTGGGAACGCATCGATTGCATGATCAGGTCCGGCAGCTTGCCGGTGGCACGGGTGCGTTCGTGTACCAGATCCTTGGGCAAAAGGTTCGGCTTGAAATTGGCTCGACCCGACGCCGTGTTCCAATTGCGCGCACCGGCACTGTTGCCCAGATAGAAGCCACCCGGGTTCTTGATCTTCTCGTTGAAGTCCTTGAAGTTGGGAATGGTGTCGGCGATCAGGTCGCGGATGCGCCGGTAGTCGGCGACCAGCCAGTTCCAGTCCACGGGTTTGCTGCCCAGCGTGGCGGCGGCGATGCCGGCCAGGATCGCCGGCTCAGAGCGCATCTGGTTCGACAGCGGTTCCAATTGGCCGTTGGAGGCGTGGACCATGCTGAACGAGTCTTCGACGGTCACCGCTTGGGGGCCTTCGGTCTGTCGGTCGATGTCGGTACGGCCCAGGCACGGCAGGATCAGCGCGTCTTTGCCGTGAGCCAAATGGCTGCGGTTGAGCTTGGTGCTGATCTGCACGGTCAGGTCGCAATTGCTCAGGGCCTGGAAGGTCCGTGGGCTGTCCGGGGTGGCCTGGGCGAAGTTGCCGCCCAGGGCGATAAACACTTTGGCGCGACCTTCGGCCATGGCATGAATCGCCTCGACCACGTTGTGGCCATTTTCACGCGGCACCTTGAACTGGAAGCGCCGCTCCAGCGCATCGAGGAACGCCGCCGGCGGGCGTTCGTTGATGCCCATGGTCCGGTCGCCCTGCACGTTGCTGTGGCCACGCACCGGGCACAGGCCCGCGCCCGGCCGGCCGATGTTGCCGCGCAGCAGCATCAGGTTGGCGATTTCCTGAATGGTCGCTACCGAATGGCGATGCTGGGTGATGCCCATCGCCCAGCACATGATGACGTTCTTGCCCTTGAGGTACATCCGCGCCGCTTGCTCGATTTCAACAAGGGTCAGGCCGGATTGCTCGACGATCTGTTCCCATTGCGTGTCGTCGACGATGCCGAGGTACTCCAGCACGTTGGCGCTGTGTTCGTTGAGGAAATCGTGATCGAACACGGCAGGCTCACCGGCCTTCTGCGCGTCGCGCTCCCATTGCAACAGGAACTTGGCCATGCCACGCATGATTGCCATGTCACCGCCCAAGGCTGGACGGAAGTAAGCGGTATTGGTCGCTTTAAAACCGTTGGTGAGCATTTCGATCGGGTGCTGCGGATGCTGGAAACGTTCCAGCCCGCGCTCTTTCAGCGGGTTGATGCACACCACTTGCGCGCCGCGTTTCACCGCTTCGCGCAACGGTTCGAGCATCCGTGGGTGATTGGTGCCAGGGTTCTGACCCCAGACAAAAATCGCATCAGCGTGTTCGAAGTCGTCGAAGGTCACGGTGCCTTTGCCAACACCGACACTTTGCGACAACGCCACACCGCTGGCTTCGTGGCACATGTTCGAGCAGTCGGGGAAGTTGTTGGTGCCATAGGCGCGCACGAACAATTGATAGAGAAACGCCGCTTCGTTGCTGGCGCGGCCCGAGGTGTAGAACTCGGCTTGATCCGGGCTCGACAAGCCTTGCAGGTGTTTGGCGATCAGAGCGAAGGCATCGTCCCAGCTGATGGGCTGGTAACGATCGGTTTCGGCGTTATAGCTCAACGGCTCGGTCAGGCGACCCTGATACTCAAGCCAATAGTCGCTCTGTTCCAGCAACGAAGTGACGCTGTGCCTGGCGAAGAATTTGCCATCGACACGCCGTTTGGTCGCTTCCCAGTTCACCGCTTTGGCGCCGTTCTCGCAGAACGCCACCATGCCGGCTTCATTGGAATCGCCCCAGGCGCAACCCGGGCAGTCGAAGCCGCCGTTCTTGTTGGTCTTGAGCATCATGCGCAGGTTTTTCAGGGCGTTGTCGCTGGTCAACCAGGCCTGGGCCACGCTGATCAGTGCACCCCAGCCACCGGCCGGGCCTTTGTAGGGTTTGTAGCGAGGTACGGGTGTCTGATCGGCTTGACGGTGTTGACTCACGCTTGATTCTCCAAAGCCGGGCTGTACACCCGCGGCGCATTCTTTTGTGGCAAATGGATGAGATTGAGGTTGTGGCGACGGGCCCATTGCACGGCGAGGCCCGTGGGCGACGACAGGCTGACCAGTGTCTGGATACCGGCGCGCAAGACTTTCTGGATCAATTCGAGGCTGCACCGGCTGGTGACAATCGCCAGCCCGCCAGTGATCGGGATGTTGCGGCGGATCAAGCCACCGATCAGTTTGTCGAGAGCGTTGTGCCGGCCGATGTCTTCTCGACCCAGCAGCAGTTCGCCCTTGTCGTTCATGAACACGGCCGCATGCACCGCGCCGCAATACTGGCCGAGCGGCTGGAACTCGTTGATGCGCTGCCGCAGGCCGTCGAGCCATTCTGCAGGTGGTAGTGGCGCTCCGGGCAACACCTGGAGGTCCGGCAACGCCTGCTCCACCGCTTCCACGCCACAGAGCCCGCAACCGCTGGTGCCGGCCAGTTGCCGACGCTGCTGCTTGAGGTTCCAGAAGGCGCGGTTGGCGATGGTCACTTGCGCGTATTGCGCCGACCCCGAGCCGCTGAGTTGCAGGTCGTAGATATCAGTGGCGTCCTGGATGATGCCGCTGCCCAGGCTGAACCCGACGATGAAGTCTTCGAGATCCGTCGGAGTCACCAGCATCACCGCCTGGCTGATGCCGTTATAGGCAATCGCCAACGCGACTTCCTCGGCCAACGCAGTGCTGGCTGATTCCGAGTATTCAAGGTTGCTGTAGCTGTAGGTCTGGCTGGCAGCGGGCTCGGGCGTTTTTGGGGCGGGCGCCGAGCAGTCAGGGCGCTTGGCGTTCATGGCATCACCGGCGGTTTGATCAGCTTTAAGACTAGGCGCGACAACTTGTCGCGTCTAATCGCTAATACTGATCTACCGATAGATGGCGTCGATCAAGAGCTAGGCAGCGATTGCTGAAAAATCGCGAAACAAGCTTCCGCCAACGCTGAGCGAGGGGCGCTACGACGCATGATCAGCCCCAGCCGGGCGAGGGTCTGGGCATTTTCGATGGGGTGCAGGCGCAGGTGATCGGTGAGGTTTTCCAGGCCACCGTCCAGCGGCATCACGGCGCAGCACAGGCCGCCGTGCACAGCTTGTAACAGTTGATGCACCGCATCGGTCTGCAACAGCGGTTGCGGTGTCAGGCCGCGGATGTGGAAGTTGTGGTCGATGGACTGGCGAAAGTGCATGCCGCTGGTGAGCATGCCCAATGGCAGCTCCATCAACGATTCCCAACTCAGCGACGCCTCACTGAAGGTAAAGAAGCGCTGATCGTAGAGCAGGCCCATGCGTGCTTCGCTGAAGGTCAGCGACTCGAAGCGTTCGCTGTCCAGGCGTTCCAGGTAGGAAACCCCGATATCCAGGCGGTTGTTCGCCAGTTGTTCGAGGATCTGCTCGGAGCTCAATGCCGAGAGTTCGAAGCGCAGGCTCGGGTGTTCGGCGTGAAGGCGTTGCATGAGCGGCAGAGGATCGAAGCTCGACAGCGGCACAACGCCCAAACGCAACGTACCGACCAGATTGCCGCGACATGCGGCGGCCTCGGCGTATAACCCGTCATAGGCCGCCAGAACCGTGCGAGCCCAGGCCAGTACGCGTTCACCCGGTGCGGTAAAGCCTTCGAAACGCTGGCCGCGATTGACCAGCGGCAGGTCGAGTTCTTCTTCGAGGCTGCGCAGGCGCATCGACAGGGTTGGCTGGGTGATGTGGCAGCGCGCGGCGGCCTGGCCGAAATGCCGGGTTTCGTCGAGAGCGATGAGGAATTTCAGCTGCTTGATGTCCATCTTCGCTCCAGTGTTCGGGAAGGGGCGGATTCTATCGCTTGGCGGGAAGCGGCGTCATTGGTCGGGTTGAATCCGCAAGTGACGGGTGTGGTCTAGGCTTTTGCGTCTGGAACCCGAAAACCAAGGAGAGTGCACCATGAGTCTTTTGAGCTTTGTGAAAGAAGCTGGCGAAAAACTGTTGGATTTACTGACGCCGGGAAACGCCAATGCCAGCGAGCAGTTAAAGGAACACATCAGCAAAGTCGGCCTGGGTAATCCAAATGTGCAGGCGACAGTCGATGGTGACAAGGTCACTGTGACCGGTGAAGTGGCGAGTCAGGAAGAGAAAGAAAAAATCCTGCTTGCAGTGGGCAATATTGCCGGTGTCGGCAGTGTGGATGATCAGATCACCGTGACCGGGCCTGTAGTAGTGGCCGCGAAATTTGTGGTGGTCGAGAAGGGCGACACCCTGAGCGCCATTTCCCTGCGTGTGTATGGCGATGCCAACAAATATCAGAAAATCTTCGAGGCCAACAAACCGATGCTCAAGGATGTGAACAAGATCTATCCAGGGCAGTCGTTACGTATTCCTGAATAACACAACACCTGTGGCGAGGGAGCTTGCTCCCGCTGGAGTGCGAAGCACTCCCAATCCGGCCAATGCGTTCTATCTAATAGATCGCGTCAGTTGAATTGCGACTGCTGCGCAGCCGAGCGGCAGCAAGCTCCCTCGCCACAATGACGTGTCGGGTCTAAAGCCCGGTAATGAGCTCCCGATAATCCCCCACCGCCGCAAACTCTGCCGTGTCCTTCGGCCCCTTGCGGCTGTCCGGCTCGCGCACGGCCAACAGATGGGCCACGCCAAAATCCCGGGCACTGCGCAGGATTGGCAGCGTATCGTCGATAAACAGGCTACGCGCCGGCTCGAAGTCGATGTCTGCCTGCAACGCCTCCCAGAACTGCGGGTTTTCCTTGGGAAAGCCGTAATCGTGGGAGCTGATCAAACGCTCGAAGTACGGCGCCAGTTCGATTTTCTCCAGCTTCAAGGACAGGGAATCGCGGTGCGCGTTGGTGATCATCACCACGCGTTTACCGGCCCGTTTGATCGCCGCCAGGAACGTATCGGCATCTGGGCGCAGGGCGATCAGGTGCGCGGTTTCGAGTTTCAGTTCGCGCACCGGCAGCTTCAATTCGGCGCTCCAGAAATCCAGGCAGTACCACTGCAACTGCCCGGCATTGCGTTCGAACAATGGCTGCAGTTCCAGCTCGGCCATGGCCCGGCTCACCCCGTGCAACTCGGCATAACGCTGGGGCAGGTGCTCCAGCCAGAAATGGTTGTCGAAGTGCAGGTCCAGCAGCGTGCCGTCCATGTCCAGCAGAACAGTGTCGATGTCGCGCCAGGGCAGCAGGGACATAAAAAACTTCTCCAGCGGTAAAAAAAGGTATCCGAAGACAACAATCAGGATAGGCCGGGTATAGTAACCCGCTATTGCCCAGGAGCCGCTCATGCGCCAGAAACCCACCATCCTCGCCCGCGAGATTGTCGCCACCAGCCGTTTATTCTGCGTCGAAGAGCTGAAGCTGCGCTTTTCCAACGGCGTGGAACGCACCTATGAGCGTTTGGTCGGCAAGGGCGCGGGTTATGGCGCGGTGATGATCGTGGCGATGCTCGATGCGGATCACGCCGTGTTGGTCGAAGAGTATTGCGGCGGCACCGATGCCTACGAGCTGTCGCTGCCAAAAGGTTTGATCGAGCCCGGTGAAGACGTGTTGGCAGCGGCTGAGCGTGAGCTCAAGGAAGAAGCCGGTTTCGGTGCCCGGCAACTGGAGCATCTGACCGAGCTGTCACTGTCGCCCGGTTACATGAGCCAGAAAATCCAGGTGGTGCTGGCCACCGATCTCTATGAAGAACGTCTTGAGGGCGATGAGCCTGAGCCGATGGGCCTGGGCAAGGTCAATCTGCGCGAACTCTCGGCCTTGGCGCAAAACCCTCAATTCACCGAGGGCCGCGCTTTGGCGGCTCTGTATCTGGCTCGTGATCTGCTGACTCAACGTGGAGTGTTTCTGCCATGAATTTCCCACATCCATTGATGGAGCCGGTGGTTGAACTGGCATTGCAGGCCGGTGACGCGATCCTGCCGTTCTGGCGCACGGGCACAGCGGTAACTGCCAAATCGGACGACTCGCCCGTCACTGCGGCAGACCTGGCGGCTCATCACCTGATTCTGGCCGGGCTCACGGCGCTTGATCCGAGTATTCCGGTGTTGTCCGAAGAGGACGCCAATATCCCCCAGAGCGTGCGCGCCGGGTGGCAACGCTGGTGGCTGGTCGACCCGCTGGACGGGACCAAGGAATTCATTTCCGGTAGTGAAGAGTTCACCGTCAACATCGCTTTGATCGAGCAGGGGCGGGTGGTGTTTGGTGTGGTTTCGATGCCGACCAATGGGCGCTTTTACGTGGGCGGTGCCGGACTGGGGGCGTGGCGGAGTGACAAGGGCAGCACGCCGGTGGCCATTCAAGTGCGTGACGTACCGGCACCGGGCGAGGCCTTTACAGTGGTTGCCAGCCGGCGGCATTCCAGCCCTGAGCAGGAGCGTTTGCTGGCGGGATTGAGTGCCAGTCTGGGTGAGCTGGAACTGGCGAATATCGGCAGCTCATTGAAGTTTTGCCTAGTGGCTGAAGGCGCAGCGGATTGTTACCCACGGCTGGCGCCGACTTCGCAGTGGGACACAGCGGCAGCGCAAGGCGTGCTGGAAGGCGCGGGCGGTGAGGTGCTGGAGTTGAGCGGCGTGCCTTTCAGCTATCCGGCGCGGGAGTCGTTGTTGAACGAGTTCTTTTTGGCGCTGCCGGCGAAGGCGGCATGGCGCGAGAAGTTGTTGGAACTGGCCCGGGCCTGAACTTCACAACATATTGTGGCGAGGGAGCTTGCTCCCGCTGGGTTGCGTAGCGGCCCCAAACCCAGGCACCGAGCAACATCAGTAAACCCGGTTGCGTGATTTGCGGCTGCTGCGCAGCCGAGCGGGAGCAAGCTCCCTCGCCACAGGTTTTTTGTAGGTGTTGATGATTACCGGTGCAGGACGTACTGCCCGACAAACCGCACCGCATCCTCATCACTCCCCGCATTCAACACCCGCGTAGCCAACGTCAGTCGCGCGCGTCCATAGCGCTGGTACATCGTCAGAAACTTCTTCCACACCTGTGCACTCGGCGCCTGGCAAATGGCATGGGCGTCGCCCGTCACCGGCAGCGGATAGCTGATCTGCCCTTCCTGAATCACGATGTGCCCGTCGGTGATGCCTTCCTCCTTCAAGCGCAAATGCAGCCAGCCCCAACCCGCCAGCACCGCGCCGCAGTACAGGCTGCCGCCGAACATGGTGCTCTTGTGATTGACGTTGGCGTCCAGCGGCAAGTGCAGGCGCAGTTGCTGGTCATGCCAGTCGAGCACCTTGAGTCCCATGTCCCGGGTGAGGGGGATGTCGTGGTGGAGGACTGATTCCAGTTGACGACTTTCGCGGCTCATTCAGGGCCTCTTATTGGCAGTTGATGATTTGACGGTGGCTCAATCGAGTTCGTCGGTGTGACTGGCGGCACCGCTGTCGGCGAAGCTCAGACCGTGCTTGCGCAGTTTGTCGTGCAAGGTCTTGCGCGGAACGCCCAGCGCTTCGGCGACGCTGCGCACCGAGCTGTGGGAGCGTGCCAGTTCAGCGGCGATCAGGGTTTTTTCGAAGTTTTCCACTTGCTCGCTCAGGCCGCCGCTGACCATTTCGATCGGCGCGCCGGACGGGTTTTGCGATTCGTTGTTATCCAGCGCCAATTCCAGGCCCAAAGCAAAGCGTTCGGCGGCATTCTGCAGTTCGCGCACGTTACCGGGCCAAGTGTGGCGCAGCAGCATGGCGCGTTGTCCCGGTTGCAGTTCGTGGGGCGGCAAGCCGTGCCGGGCACTGGCTTCATCGGCAAAGTGCTGGAACAGCATCAAGGCGTCTTCACCGCGCTCGCGTAGGGGTGGAATGCGCAGCGGTGCGACGTTCAGGCGGTAATACAGGTCGGCGCGGAAACGTCCCTGATCGGCGGACTGACGCAGGTCTTCCTTGGTGGCGGCGATGATGCGGATGTCCAGCGGAATCAGCTGATTGCCGCCCAGGCGTTCGACCACCCGCTCTTGCAGCAAACGCAGCAATTTCACCTGCACATCCAGGCTCATGCTTTCGATTTCATCAAGGAACAATGTGCCGCCGTTGGCGAATTCGAACTTGCCGATGCGACGCTTCTGCGCGCCGGTGAAGGCGCCCGGCTCGTGCCCGAACAGCTCGCTCTCGACCACCGATTCGGCCAGTGCTCCGGCGTTGATCGCCACGAACGGTCCGTTGCGTCGGCTCGACAAGTCATGCAGCGCCCGAGCCACCACTTCTTTACCGGCACCGGTTTCACCGAGGATCAACACGTCAGCCTTGGTCGCCGCCAACGCACCGATTTGCTCGCGCAGGCGCAGCATCGACGGCGAATGGCCAACCAGACGGGTGCTCAACTCATTGCGATCGCTCAGGGCCAGACGCAGGCTACGGTTGTCCAGCACCAAGCGGCGCAGGGCCAAGGCGCGGCGCACGCTGTCGAGCAGGGCGTCGCTGGCGAAAGGTTTTTCCAGGAAGTCATAGGCCCCGGCGCGCATGGCTTGCACCGCCAGCGGCACGTCGCCATGACCGGTGATCAGCAGAACCGGCAGTTCCGGGTCCTGGGCGTGGAGTTCGGTCAACAATTCCAGACCGTCCATGCCTGGCATGCGGATATCACTGACGACAACGCCCGGCCAGTCACGCTCCAGTTGCGCGGCCAGGCCCTTGGCTTCGGCCAGCGGCAGAATCTTCAGGCCGGCCAGATCCAGCGTTTGGCTCAAGGCCTGGCGCAGATGGGGATCGTCGTCGATCAAGACGACCTGGATGCGGTTGTCGATGGTCATGCACTTCGGTCCTCGGACGGTTGCAGGCTCACACCCGGTGCGCCGGCGCGCAGCTTCAGGGTAATCAACGCGCCACCTTCCTTGTGGTTGGCGAACGACAGTTCACCGCCGAAGGCGCGCATCAGTGTTTCGCAGATCGCCAAGCCCAAACCCAGACCCTGCGTGCGGGTCTTGGTGGTGTAGAAGGGCTCGCTGGCGCGACCAAGTGCCTCCAGGCAGAAACCGGGGCCATTGTCGCGAATGTACAGGTTGACGCCATCGGCGGTGGACTGGGCACTCAGCCAGAGTTTACGCGGCGGACCTTTTTCGGTCAGGGCATCCAAAGCATTGGCGAGCAGATTGCCGAGCACCTGGCGCAGACGGGTTTCCCCGGCCTCGACCCACAACGTGGCGGCGGGCAAGTCGCGGATCAGTTCGACTTCCATGCTGCGCCGACGCTTGGCCAGCAACGCCAGGGCATCGTCCAGCGCTGGTTGCAGGGCGACGCTTTCCGGGGCGTGGCGATCGCGGCGGGCGAAGGCGCGCAGGTGAGCGATGATCGAGGCCATGCGCCCGGTCAATTCGCTGATCAGCTTGAGGTTGCCGCGGGCATCGTCGGTGCGCTGATGATCGAGCAGCACTTCGGCGTTTTCCGCATAGCTGCGAATGGCCGCCAGCGGCTGGTTGAGTTCGTGGCTGATGCTCGCTGACATCGTCCCCAGTGCCGACAATTTGCCGGCCTGCACCAGGTCATCCTGGGCGCGCACCAGCTCTTGTTGGGCCTGCTCGCGCTCCAACACTTCCTGTTTCAGTCGACGGTTGAGGCCTTCCAGATCGCTGGTGCGCTCGGCGACCCGGCCTTCCAGTTCGCGCCGTGCCTTGGCTTCGAAGGCGATTCGTTCAAGGTAATGGCGGCGGCGTTGCATCATCAGGCCGAGCAACAGCATCACCACCAACAACGTCGCGCCACCGATGGCGAGTACGGTGCGCACCGGGCGGTCGATCAGGGTCCGCGGCGCGAGGATGCTGACATTCCAGCCGGTTTCCGCGATGGGCTGGGTCTGGGTCAGCCAAGCGTTGGGATTGAGCCTCAACGGCTTCGGATCGCGGGTTGGATAAGGCTGGATCGCGGTGATGGCCTTGCGCTCGTCTTCGCTCAATGGCCGGGTCGAGCGGAAGCGCCATTCCGGCCGCGAGGTCAGAATCACAACACCGTTATGGTCGGTCAGAAGCAATTGCTCCGGGGTTTTGCCCCACAGGCTTTCGGTGTGATCAAGGTCGACTTTGACCACCAGCACGCCAGTAATTTTCTCGCCATTACGTACGGCAGCGGCGAAAAAGTACCCGCGTTTGGCGGAAGTGGTACCCAGCCCGAAAAAGCGCCCGAGTCGCCCGGCCATGGCTTCGCTGAAGTAAGGGCGGAAGGCAAAATTGCGCCCGACGAAACTGTCGTGTTTGTCCCAGTTGGACGCGGCCAGGGTTTTGCCCGTGGTGTCCATCAGGTACATCACTTCGGCACCGGTCTGGGTGCTGATGTTTTTCAGCAGGCGATTGGCGTTGCCTTGGGTGACGCTGTCGTCCGGCGCCCCAAGCACCGCGCGCAGGGCAGGCAGATCGCCGAGGATCTGCGGCAACACTTCATAGCGGTGCAGGGTGCCCAGCAAGTTGGCGACGTAGAGGTCGAGGGTCTGACGGTTCTGGCCGGCGAGTTCGCTGCGGTAGTAGCGCTCGGCCAGATGCTCCAGCGGCCACAGCAACGGCGCCAGGCATAAGGCGAGCAATGCCAGGCTGCGCCATCGAGGTCTGCGGGGGAGAGTCGGGGTCATGAGCATCGAGCGCCTGTGGGTACAGGCGCATTATGCCTAGGCTTGCGGGCGCAGTCTGCGCACCTTGAGGCTGCGGGGTGAAGCTTCAACCTGCGTTTCAGGCAAAAACTTCAGCGTCCTTGAACAGTACCCCGGCCTTATCCTTGCCTGACAGTTGCGGTTCGGCGTCCAAATGCCAGTCGATCGCCAGGTCCGGGTCGTTCCACAGAATGCAGCGCTCGGATGACGGGCTGTAGTAGTCGGTGGTCTTGTAGAGGAACTCGGCGTACTCGCTCAACACCACGAATCCATGGGCAAAACCTTCCGGTACCCAGAGCTGGCGGTGATTCTCGGCGGACAGGCGTACCGCCACCCATTTGCCGAAATGTGGCGAGCTGCGGCGGATATCCACTGCCACATCGAGTACTTCACCGACCGTGACTCGAACCAGTTTGCCCTGGGTATTTTCCAGTTGGTAATGCAGGCCACGAACTACGCCTTTTTGCGAGCGGGAATGGTTGTCCTGAACGAACCTGACGTTCAGGCCGGTAGCTTCCTGGAAAACCTTTGCGTTGAAGCTTTCGTAAAAAAAACCTCGCTCGTCACCAAATACCTTGGGTTCGATGATCAGAACACCGGGCAGGTCGGTGGTGACTACATTCATGGTGTTACTCCAGTAATGGGCGTTGATGGTCAACATTCTTGCGCAGAGTCTTGATCAAGGCGAGTGGCGGGTCATTTTTTCCTTGTTCATGTGTGAGGCCGGTTGGTCGTCAGACCGGTGAACGGGGGGTTGCGTAACGCCCCGAGCAGTGGCGATATAGGCGCCTAATAAAACTTCAGGGGTCGTTGTATGCCGCTCGCCACGTTGATTCATCGCGCCAGTTTGCCCAGCCCGCAAGTCTCTGCGGAGCAAGCGCTCGAGCTGTTGCAGAACCATTACGGGCTCAGCGGCAGGTTGCAGGCCCTCGGCAGCCAGCAGGACCTGAACTATCGCGTCGACAGCGACCAGGGCCGTTTTGTCCTGAAAATCTGCCGTGGCGACTATTCGGCGCTGGAACTGCAAGCCCAGCACGCCGGGCTCAAGCATTTGGGCGAACACCCGGACGTGCACGTACCGCGGGTGATCCCGGCGAAAAACGGCGCGGACTTACTGTCCCTTGAAGTCGGCGGGCAAGCGGTGCACGTGCGCCTGCTGGACTACATCGAAGGCCAGTCCCTGACCCACCTTGATCATTTCAACCGCACGGTGGTGGCCGGCTTCGGTCGCTTGTGCGGCGAGATGGACCTGGCGCTGGCGGCGTTCGACCATCCGGGGCTGGAGCGCACACTGCAGTGGGATGCCCGCCATGCCCAGGCGTTGATCACGCATTTGCTGCCGGTGATCCAGGATGATGCCCAGCGCAAGCTGATCGCCGAAGCGGCGGAGCAAGCCGAGCGCCATCTGCAACCTCTGGTGGATAAGTTGCCGGTACAGGCCATCCATATGGACATCACCGACGACAACGTGGTGTGGCAGCGCGACGCTGAGCGTCAATGGCAGTTGCAGGGCGTGATCGATTTCGGCGATTTGATTCGCACCTGGCGTATCACCGATCTGTCGGTGACCTGCGCCGCATTGCTGCACCACGCCGATGGCGATCCGTTTTGCATCTTGCCGGCGGTGCAGGCCTATCACGCGGTCAATCCGCTGACCCATGAAGAGTTGCTGGCGCTGTGGCCGCTGATCGTCGCTCGCGCGGCGGTGCTGGTGCTCAGCGGTGAGCAGCAAGTCAGCATCGATCCGGGTAACGACTACAGCCGCGACAACCTGACCCATGAGTGGGAGATTTTCAGTGTGGCGACATCGGTGCCGCTGGCGTTGATGGAAGCCGCGATTCTGAGTTCTGTCGGGCAAAACCTTCCTGCCATCGGCAGCGAAGATTTCGCGCCGCTGCTGCCAAGCCTGGTCGGGCGTGAATTTGCATTGATCGATTTGGGTGTACTCAGCCCGCATTTCGAGGCCGGTAACTGGGAGCAGGAGGGTATCGATCAGCGGTTGTTGAACGAGGCCGCCGCTGCGCACGGTCTGGCGGCCAGTCGTTACGGGCAATACCGTTTATCCCGCACCCGGCCGGACAGCGCCATCGAACCGGACACCTGTCCGTTGCACGTCGAGTTGCGTGTGCCTGATGGCACGGCGGTGGAATCGCCGTTTGCCGGCATCGTCCATCAGCCGGCGCCGGGCGTGCTGCAACTCGACGGCCCGCAACTGAGTGTTCGGCTGTGGGGCGTAACGCCGTCGCTGCACGCGGGCGCTGCGCTGGTCAAAGGCCAGGTGCTGGGTTCGGTCAGCGGGCCACTGATTGTGCAGTTGAGTCGTGGTGCGACGCTAACGACGCCATTGTTTTGTACCCCGTCGCGCGCAGATGCCTGGAAAGCGTTGTGCCCGTCACCGGCGGCGCTGCTGGGGCTGGCCTGCGATGCGGAAGAAGAACTCGACGCGCCCACCTTGCTGGCCCGTCGCGACGCCAGTTTCGCCCGCACGCAAAAACACTATTACGTCGACCCGCCGCGCATCGAGCGCGGCTGGCGCAATCACCTGATTGACATGCAGGGCCGCTCCTACCTTGACATGCTCAACAACGTCGCGGTGCTCGGCCACGGCCATCCGCGTATGGCGGAGGTAGCCAGCCGTCAATGGTCGCTGCTCAACACCAACTCGCGGTTCAACTACGCCGCCGTCGCCGAATTTTCCGAACGCTTGCTGAAGCTGGCGCCGGACTCCATGGACCGCGTGTTCCTGGTCAACAGCGGCAGCGAGGCCAATGACCTGGCGATTCGCCTGGCGTGGGCCTACAGCGGCGGGCGCGACATGCTCAGTGTGCTGGAGGCTTACCACGGCTGGACCGTGGGCGCGGACGCGGTGTCGACTTCGATTGCCGACAACCCCAAGGCCTTGAGCAGCCGTCCGGACTGGGTGCACCCGGTGATTGCGCCGAATACCTATCGCGGCGAATTCCGCGGCCCGGACAGTGCGCCGGATTACGTGCGCAGCGTCGAACACAACCTGGCGAAAATCGCCGAACAAAAACGTCAGCTGGCCGGTTTCATTTGCGAGCCGGTGTACGGCAATGCCGGTGGTATTTCGCTGCCGCCGGGTTACTTGCAGCAGGTGTACGCCATGGTTCGCGCCCGGGGCGGTGTGTGCATTGCCGATGAAGTGCAAGTCGGCTACGGGCGTATGGGCCATTTCTTCTGGGGCTTCGAAGAGCAAGGCGTGGTGCCGGACATCATCACCATGGCTAAAGGCATGGGCAACGGCCAGCCACTGGGCGCGGTGATTACCCGCCGGGAAATCGCCGAAGCGCTAGAGGCCGAGGGCTATTTCTTCTCGTCCGCGGGTGGCAGCCCGGTGAGTTGCCAGATCGGCATGGCGGTGCTGGATGTGATGGAAGAAGAAAAACTCTGGGAAAACGCTCAGGTCGTTGGCGGCTATTTCAAGGAGCGTCTTGAAGCGCTGATCGATATTCATCCGTTGGTGGGCGCGGTGCATGGTTCCGGGTTTTATCTGGGGGTGGAGTTGATCCGCAACCGCGAAACCCTGGAGCCGGCCACCGAAGAAACCACAGCGCTGTGCGACCGCTTGCGTGAGTTGGGAATCTTCATGCAGCCGACCGGTGATTACCTGAACGTCCTGAAAATCAAACCGCCGATGGTGACCTCGCGCCAGAGTGTGGATTTCTTCGTCGACATGCTCTCGAAAGTATTGAACGAAGACCTCTGATCCGCCCCTGTAGGAGCTGCCGCAGGCTGCGATCTTTTGATTTTTCTTTGCCATTCATGGCGCTGAAGATCAAAAGATCGCAGCCTTCGGCAGCTCCTACATTTCTGGGTGGTAATTCGATTGTTATCGGGAATAAGTGCTTATATTTAGACGAATTGCACATTATTAGCTTCTAAAGCCGATTTTTATCGGATATAAAGTCGCCAATGCCAGGGCGTGGATGAACCATGCCCGACCGTCACGCACTTGCCCGGAGATGATTCATGAGCCGTAACGTTACCGTCGCCGCCACTCAGATGGCCTGTTCCTGGGACCTCGAAGGCAACATCGAAGTCGCTGAAAGGCTGGTGCGCGAAGCCGCTGCCAAAGGTGCACAGATCATCCTGATCCAGGAACTGTTTGAAGCGCCGTACTTCTGCCAGAAGCCGAACCCGGATTACCTGCAACTGGCCACGACGGTTGAAGACAACGTCGCCATCAAGCATTTCCAGAAAGTCGCCAAGGAACTGCAAGTGGTGCTGCCGATCAGCTTCTATGAGCTGGCGGGCCGCGCGCGTTTCAATAGCATCGCGATCATCGATGCCGACGGCAGCAACCTCGGGATTTATCGGAAAAGCCACATCCCGGACGGCCCTGGCTACCACGAAAAGTATTACTTCAACCCGGGCGATACCGGCTTCAAAGTGTGGAACACCCGTTACGCGAAAATCGGCGTGGGCATTTGCTGGGACCAGTGGTTCCCAGAGGCCGCGCGCAGCATGGCGCTGCAAGGCGCGGAAATTCTGTTCTACCCGACCGCCATCGGCAGTGAGCCGCACGACAAGGCCATTTCGTCCCGCGATCACTGGCAACGCGTGCAACAGGGCCACGCCGGCGCTAACCTGATGCCGCTGATCGCCAGTAACCGCATCGGCAACGAAGAACAAGACGGCTACGACATTACCTTCTATGGTTCGTCGTTCATCGCCAACCAGTTCGGCGAGAAGGTGCAGGAACTCAACGAAACCGAAGAAGGCATTCTGGTTCACACCTTCGACCTCGACCAACTGGAACACATCCGTAGCGCGTGGGGCTCGTTCCGTGACCGTCGTCCGAACCTGTACAGCGCGCTGAAAACCCTCGACGGTACCCTGGAGTCCTGATCGACATGACCACTTTGAGCAGCACCCCTCGCGCAGACGGCTTCTACATGCCGGCCGAGTGGGCACCCCAAACCCAGACCTGGATGATCTGGCCCGAGCGCCCGGACAACTGGCGCCTGGGCGGCAAACCGGCGCAAGCCGCGCACGTCGCGGTGGCCAAAGCCATCGCCCGTTTTGAACCGGTCACGGTGGCAGTCTCCGCCGGCCAATACGAAAACGCCCGTGCCCGTTTGGACGTGCCGAATATCCGCGTCGTAGAAATGTCCAGCGACGACGCCTGGGTCCGCGATACCGGCCCGACATTCGTCATTAATAACAGCGGCGAAGTCCGCGGCGTGAACTGGGATTTCAACTCCTGGGGCGGCTTTGATGGCGGACTGTATTCGCCTTGGAACCGCGACTCGCAGGTGGGCGGCAAGATCCTTGAGATCGAGCGCAGCCAACGCTATCGCACTGAAGGCTTCGTGCTTGAAGGCGGTTCTATCCACGTGGATGGCGAAGGCACGCTGATCACCACCGAAGAGTGTCTGCTCAACCGCAATCGCAACCCGCACCTGAACCGCGCGGAAATCGAAGCGGTGCTCAGCGCCAACCTGGCTGTGGATAAAATCATCTGGTTGCCGGACGGTTTGTACAACGACGAAACCGACGGTCATGTGGATAACTTCTGCTGCTACGTGCGTCCGGGTGAAGTGCTGTTGGCCTGGACCGATGACCCGCAGGATCCAAACTACCCACGCTGCCAGGCTGCAATGAAAGTGCTGCAAAGCAGCACCGATGCCAAAGGTCGCCCATTTACGGTGCACAAGATGCCGATTCCAGGGCCGCTGTATGCGACCGAGGAAGAATGCGCCGGTGTCGACCCGGTGGATGGCACTCAGGAACGTAATCCGTCCGTGCGTTTGGCGGGTTCCTACGTGAACTTCCTGATCGTCAACGGCGGCATCATCGCCCCGAGTTTCGACGACCCGCTGGATGGTCCGGCAAAAGAGATTTTGCAGACCCTGTTTCCGCAGCACGAAGTGGTCATGGTGCCTGGCCGTGAACTGTTACTGGGAGGCGGCAACATTCACTGCCTTACCCAACAACAGCCAGCGCCGCACAAAGAGTGAGTGCAGTTGTAACAGCTTGAGTTAGCGGCGAAATCATTCAGGCAAACGTTTTCGCGCACTGCCTCCTGGCAAGCCCGCAGCCCTTCAGGACTGCGGGTTTTTTTGTATCCGCTTGTCGACAGTTCGCAGACCTTGGCATAGCTCTTGTATCTGCGATGGTGCAATGCAGGGAGGGGGAGAACTTAGTTGTTCTGTCATAAACCTTGGATAAGTTAGGCCGCTCACAAACCAGGAGAGAGCGCTGAAATGAACGCCGAAGTGAATGTGGTGAGCGAGCGGACGTTGCATCCCCTGGCAGTCAATGGTGAATCGCTCCAGATCCTGGCGCACTGGTTCAAGTCCAATGGAACGCGTCAGATCGCAGAATGTGATCCGCGCCGGACGATGATCGAGCGCTACCCCGCTGGTTTATTCAGCGAAGCGGAACTGGATGCGTTGTGGGATGTGATGGAAGGATAAGAAGAAAAAACAACGGATTGATAAAAGAAAAGCGCTGCCAGGATGGCAGCGCTTTTTTTATGGGCGAAGACGCGGACACCCCACCTGTAGGAGCTGGCTTGCCAGCGATGAGGCCATCCCATCCAACGTTGATGTCGGATGAAAAACCGCTATCGCTGGCAAGCCAGCGCCTACAGGAGATTGTGTGGATTCAAACTCTTCATGCCGCGCGCCGATTGAGTTTTTCTGCCAAGTAAAGGCATTTCTTAGACGATTTTTGCCTGGTAACAGACGATTCACGAAATTGACACATCAATAAGGGCGCGGCTACGATTCGGCCAACGCCTGTGGCTGACCGCCATGACCCTAAAATAATAAAAAGGCCCGCCGCGAGTGATCGTGGGCGGGCCTTTTTGTTTGCGGAATGAAAAAAGAGCGCAATAGTGCCGTTTCAGCCGTTCGACACAGCGCGTTTCAACCCGTAATAAGGAAAACAACATGTTGAACAAGCGAATCAGTCTGATCGCTCTGGGGATTTTGAGCGCTACACAGGCCATGGCTAACGACCAGGCCGAATCCAAGGGATTTGTTGAAGACAGCAGCCTCAAAGTGCTACTGCGCAACGCCTACATGAACCGCGACTACAAAGATGGCAACCCGGATAAATCCGAGTGGGGCCAAGCCGCCATCGGTACGTTCTCCTCCGGCTTCACCCAAGGCACCGTTGGTGTGGGTGTGGATGCCTTCGGTCTGTACGCACTCAATCTGGAGCGCAATGAAGACCGTAGCGGCGCACAAGGTATCGATTTCTTCAAGAAAGGTGCCAGCGGCGAGCCGGCTGATGACTTGGCCAAAGGCGGCGCAGCCGTCAAATTCCGCCTGTCCAGCACGACGCTGACCTACGGTGACCAGATGCCGGCCCTGCCGGTGCTGAGCTACGACAACGGGCGTCTGCTGCCGGAAAGCTACACCGGCACCCTGATCACCTCCAAGGAGATCAAGGGCCTGCAACTGGACGCCGGTCGCTTCACCGCCGAATCGCGTAAAAGCGCTGAAGGCCGTGATAGTGGTGGCTTGAAGTCGATCAACGTGTTGGGCGGTAGCTATCAGTTCACCGAACAATTCAAGGCTGCGCTGTATGCGTCCGACGTTGAAGACGTGTTGAAGAAGCAGTACGTGAACGCCAACTACGTTTTCCCGATCGACAAGGATCAGTCCCTGACCCTGGACTTCAACGGCTACCGCACCAAACTGGATAGTGCGTACGTCCGCGAAAACACCATCCCCGGCGAAAGCATCGTCACCGGTGACGACAACAAGATCTGGAGCCTGGCAGCGACCTTCGCCACCGGCCCGCACTCGTTCACCCTCGCTCACCAGCGCAGCACCGGCGACAGCAACCTGGGCTACGCCTACGGCGGCTACCAGAAAGATCAAAACCGCGTCGGTGACGGTGGCAACACCATCTACCTGGCCAACTCCTACTGGTCCGACTTCAACGCTGAAGACGAACGCAGCTGGCAGCTGGGCTACGGCCTGGACTTCAGCACCTTCGGTGTTCCGGGCCTGAGCTACAACTTCGCTTACGTGCGCGGTGACAACATCACCACCTCCACCAGCGAAGGCGGCACCGAGCGCGAAATCTTCAACCAGTTCAAGTACGTCGTACAAAGCGGCCCGGCCAAAGACCTGAGCGTGAAACTGCGCAGCTCGATCCTGCGCGTGTCGCAGAAGTCGAGCGAGTACAACGTCAGCGGTAACGAAGTGCGTGTGTTTGTGGATTACCCGATCAATATTTTCTGATGATCGATTGCAGTATCGAGGCCTGACTCAAGGCTGGAAAAAAGAAGCCCCGACTGGTTCGGGGCTTCTTTTTGCTTAAGGTTTTGCAGTGACTGTGGCTTCAGGCTTTTACCGGAGCCAGTTTTTTGCAGCTTTCCTTGCGGGTGGGGTACTGCTCGCACTTACTGAGAACCGCCTGCACCTGTGCAGCGTTTTTGAGTTGCTGGTTGGCCAGCAGCTTTTCGGTAATGAACAATTCTTCCGAACCCAGGTTCCGCTCTGCCTTGTCGATCATGGCCAGTGCCGATTGAGCATCACCGCGCTTGAGGTGGTAACCGATCATCAGGTCATAGATGGACGGGCCGGCCAGTGACCAATCCTTGATTGACTCAAGATCTTTCAGTGCTTCGGCGCTCTTGCCTTGCGCAATATGCACGGCAAATGCGGTTCGACGAATGCCGGGCTGGTCTTTTACCGGCGAGGACAGCGCACGCTGGTTAAGTGCGTCGGCCTCACTCAGCTTGCCTTGCTCCAGTGCGGCGGTCGCCGCGTAAGCGTCCTTGTAAGCCTGCGTGGCGGCAACGACGGGCGCGGCATCGCGGACCTTCGGCCAGCTGCGTGTATCGACCCGGGCTCGGCGCTCCTGGCGGTACTCGCGTTGAAGGTACTGTCGAAGCTCCTCATCGCGGTCCATCGGTGACATGTGCGAGCGATTGAAGTACTCACTTGTCGCGGTGATGCTGGTGGTCAGTCCCTGATTGATCAGTACATCCAGTTCTTTGGTGAAACTATTGAGATTGAAGTGCTCAAGTGATTGCTGCATCGCGGTCTTGCGTTCACTGAGAAAGCTGCCGAGCAGCGGCTTTTGTTTGCCCTGGAAATCGTTCAGGCGTTGCAGGCTGTAACTGGCGGCACGAGGCGCATATCCGGCACGGATCATCAAGTCGGTGCCCAACAGATCCGCCTGATCTTCCTGGCTACGACCCCAGGCCGTGCTCCAGATGTTGTCCGAAAAGCTGTTGGCCAGTGCGGTGTATAAAACCGTATTGCCAATGGTCTTTTGCGTACCGAGGGGATCCTTGCTGATCAACTTCATCGTTCCGGAACTGCGGTCCACGCCGGTGTTGGAGGCCATCGCGGCGAACACCACCGTCGTGGCGATGTTGGTCATCAGTTCTTTCTGCTCCTTGAAGGCCGCCACGCGATCGTGGTGGCGCAGCAGCACATGGCTCATTTCGTGCCCCAGCATGGCCGCGATTTCGTCTTCGCTTTCGACGTTATCCAGCATGCCCAGCGGAACGAACACATTACCTACCGAATCCGCCGACGGCCCGAAGCTGTAGCTGTCGGTGATCCGTACCTGCAACGCAGGCATCTCGCCGGGCCAGCCCTTGGACAACCTGGTGACGATGCCCTGCAAGTAGTTCTGCAGCATCGGGATATCCACCAGATTGTTCTGGCGGGTCTCATGGGCGGGAATGGCGTGGCCGTCATAGCTCAAGCGCTGTTTGCTCTGTTGCTGCACGTCGAGTTTGTAGTGCTGACGAACGTCTGCGTTTTCGACGTACTTACCGGCGACTCTGGATTGAGTCGAAGGACCTACCAGGTTCATCACCGCATCATTGGCGCCATTGAGGGTGCTACAGCCGCTGAGCAACGAACCGGCGAGGATCGACAGCGCAAGGACAGACCTTTTCATGACCGACCCCTTATTGTTTGCAGCCCGCACCAAAACCGATGGTCGAGTTGTTCTGGCTGTCGGCAATCTTGCTTGCCGGCATTTTCTGGCACGGCAGTTTCACCATTTTGCTGGGGTTCAAGCGCAAGTCCATGGTGTCCAGCCAGACTTTTCGGCCCGCCAGTTCAACCTGCACCAGCTCCAGCGACTCGTTGTATTGCAGCACCGGGAGCGGATTTTTCGGTGCGTCCTTCAACGGCAGCTCGCGTTCGAGTTTTCCTTGTTCGTCGAGCAACGCGATCGGATCGGCGAGAAATGCTTCAACAGTGGGCGCGGCGGCCAAAACTGCCTGGCTGAATACGGCGGCAAGTAAAAACAGGGCTGTTCTGGTCATCCTTGATTCCTTTTTTATTTGATGAGAATGCGTGGGCAATCAGTTCTTGCGGGCAAAAAATTCCTGGATTTTTTCGCTGAATATCGCCAGCGAAATCATCAGGACAGCGAGCACATTGACGGGTGTGTAGTGGAACTTGTGAAGCCCGTAGCTCAGTAGCAGGAGCACGCTAACGACCAGTGCGAAGGACAGGAGCGACGAGCTGAAAAAACCGCTTCTTCCGACGTTCATTCCGATGATTCCCGACGCTGGACTCTGTCGCTCATGTAACGCTTTCAGCAGCGCGATCAGCCCAAGCAGCGCAATCTCCACCAGGTCGAGCCAATTGACATCGGATCTCGGCAGGTTGGCCGGCTCACGGTTATAGTTCATGCCCAATGTGATGAGGTTATCCAGCGCCATGGCATGCAGGTAAATGCCGGGGATTTTGCCGTGCACGGGCGAATGGACCAGATCGCCGGTGGAGGTGATGTTGGCGCCGACCAGTACCAGGCGATCACGCAGCAGTTCGGCGAGCAGGGCTCGGTCCTCGGGTGTACTGGCCTCCAGGTCGCTGGCCGAAAGTGTGAAGTTATAGAGGCAGCGCGATTGATCGGGCCCGGCGAGCTTCCAGAAAATCGCCTGGAAAAACTCTTTCGCCATATCGACGAAGAAGCCTTTGGGTGCGGAGCAGTGAGCGATATCGGCGATGCGCATCTGTTGTGGGGCGAGATTGACTCCCCACTGAATGGCCATGGGGGGCGCCTCAATGGCGGCTTGCATATCGCTTGGAAGATCAACGCAGGAATTGGCCTGGCAATACTGGCGATACATTGAGAGCGCCGGTGTTTCCATGGGACCCAGCGGCGTTTCGAACGCCAGCGGGTACTTATCGCCCAACCCGCTCCACACGACCAATGCCGGACTGCTGACCCTGGCCAGATTGGCCAGCGTGTTGGCCTGTCCCTCTTCGCCGCGTTCCTGGCCCGTATTGGCCAACAACAATGGAATGCCCTGATGGCGGTAGCGTTCGAAGACGTTGGCCAGTAACTGGCTACCCTGAGCCGGGTCGCCCACGGAGTGATCGTGGCTATACAGGAAATCCACGAATACGGCCTTCGGCTTGTACGCCAGCAAGCGTTTGAACAGCTTGCTTTGCTCGCCGTATGGCATTGGCCAGTGTGTGTTGTTGCGCATCAGGTACGCGTCGTCGATCAGAATGACCGCGATTTGCTGTTGCCCGGTGTCTTTGTAGCTGCTGGCAAATACCCGATTCAGCCATTGCGCCGAGGCATTGTTGCTCGAACTTGAAAGCCCGAAAGGGTCAAGCACAGCGAGGGCGACGACAAGGGCTCCAAGCACGTACTGCCATCGAGAAAATAGTGGTGGTCTGGCCGACATCCCTGTCTCGATAAAGTCAAATGAGCCGACGTTTTAAGTGAATGCGATGGCTGATGTCAAGGTGCCATCTTTTATGGGTGGTCGTTCTGGCGCCAATGATCCAGGATGGGTGCAGGCGTTTTCAGCCGATCATCGGCACCGCAACCCATTACACCGCGTAACTAATGATGTTCCCGTTCCCACCTTTATCCCCTCCAGCTAACTCCATACATTGAGCTCCAACGCCTCTCCCATCATCCCGACGGGAAGGTCACTGGAGTTTCCCTCATGCCTTTCGTAAGCGTACGCATCACCCGCGATGGCGTTACCACTGAGCAGAAAGCTCAGGTGATCGCGGAAATCACTGGAACACTGGAACGCGTCCTCAACAAGCGTCCGGACCTGACCCATATCGTCATCGAAGAAGTCGACACCGATAACTGGGGTTACGCCGGGATCACCACCACTCAGTACCGCAAGCAACTGGCGGAAGAGGGGCAGTCATGACGCCGTCGGTCACCGTCGATTTCGTCTCCGACGTGGTGTGTCCGTGGTGCGCACTGGGAGCGACGGCGCTGGAGCAGGCGATCGAGAACGTGGCGGGTGAGGTGTCGGTCGAGCTGACCTACAAGCCTTTCGAACTCAACCCGAACATGCCGGCCGAAGGCGAAAAAGCGGTCGAGCACTTGATGCGCAAATACGGACGTACCGCCCAGGACGTCGCCAATGGCAAAGCGATGCAGATCGAACGCGGCAATGCCATCGGCTTCAAGTTCGACCTGGAGAAGCGCACCCACTTCTACAACACCTTCGACGCTCACCGGTTGTTGCTTTGGGCGCTAGAGGAAGGGCGTCAGGTGGCGCTGAAAAAGATCCTGCTGCGCGCTTACTTCAGCGAAGGCCAGAACCCGAGTGATCAGCCGACGCTGGTGCGCTTGGCCGTAGAAGCAGGGTTGGACGAGAAGCGTGCACGCCAGGTGTTGGCGTCTGGCGAGTTTGCCGACGAGGTGCGTGAGCTTGAGGAGTTTTACCGGCAGCACGGCATCAATTCGGTGCCGGCCATGGTGCTCAATGGCCGCCACCTGGTGTCCGGATCGCAGTCGGTCGAGTACTACGAACAGATGTTGAGACAAATGGCGCAGGCCTGATTAGTTGCTTTTTCAAACCATCATTTAATTAGTAGAGGTTCATCATGAGCAATTCGAAAAAAGTCGTTGTCATCACTGGCGCATCCCAAGGTCTCGGCGACGGCATGGTCAAGGCCTTCCGTGAACTCGGTTACCAGATCGTCGCGACCTCGCGTTCGATCAAGCCATCGACCGATCCGGACATCCTCACCGTGGCTGGCGACATCGGCGAACCAGTGACGGCACAGCGCGTGATTCGTGAAGCGATCGCCCGTTTCGGCCGCGTCGACACCCTGATCAACAACGCCGGGATCTTCATCGCCAAGCCGTTCACCGCGTACACCGCAGAAGACTACGCGAACGTGTTGTCGGTGAACGTCAACGGCTTCTTCTACATCACCCAACTGGCTATCGCCGAAATGGAAAAACAGGGCAGCGGTCACGTGGTCAACATCACCACCAGCCTGGTAGACCACGCCATCGACGGCGTGCCATCGGTACTGGCCTCGCTGACCAAAGGTGGCTTGAACGCAGCAACTAAATCCCTGGCCATCGAATACGCCAAACGCGGTATTCGGGTGAACGCGGTTTCCCCGGGCATCATCAAAACCCCGATGCACGGCCAAGAAACCCACGCCGCACTCGGCGCACTGCACCCGGTCGGGCACATGGGCGAGATCGAAGACATTGCTCAGGCGGTCGTGTACCTGGACAACGCCAAGTTTGTCACCGGCGAAATCCTGCACGTGGATGGTGGTCAGAGCGCAGGTCACTAAGACCTCACCTGTCCACAACGCCGTCGATCGATATCGACGGCGTTTTTATTTGGAGAGCGCACCATGAACGCCCACGTTCACAAGGTTTTCCTGATCACCGGGGTCAGCTCGGGCTTCGGCCTGGCTTTTTCACAAGCAGCGCTGGCGGCGGGGCACACGGTGGTGGGGACGGTGCGGCGCGAAGCCGAGCGGGCTGCGTTCGAAGCCCTGCACGCACATCGCGCCAAAGCGTTAGTACTCGACGTCACAGACTTTGCGGCGATTGAACCCTTGGTGGCCGATATCCTTCGTGAGGTAGGCCGGATAGACGTGCTGGTGAACAACGCCGGTTACGGTCATGAAGGCATTCTCGAAGAGTCGCCGCTGACTGAAATGCAACGTCAGTTCGACGTCAATGTGTTTGGCGCGGTGGCAATGATCAAGGCGGTTCTGCCTGGTATGCGAGAACGGCGCAGCGGGCATATCGTCAACATCACTTCCATGGCTGGCTTCATCACCTTGCCGGGGATCGCTTACTACAGCGGCAGCAAATTCGCCCTTGAAGGTGTCAGTGAAGCGCTGGCCAAAGAAGTAGAAGGTCTGGGCATCCACGTGACGGCCGTGGCCCCGGGCTCGTTTCGAACCGAATGGGCAGGCCGCTCGATGATCCGATCGGGTCGCACGCTGGATGACTACGACGCAGTGTTCAATCCGGTCCGCAAGGCGCGAGAAGAAAAGAGCGGCAAGCAGGCGGGCGATCCCCACAAAGCTGCGCAGGCATTGTTGACCCTGGTGGCTGCAGAGAAGCCGCCGGTTCATTTGTTACTGGGTAAGGATGCGGTGGGGCTGGTGCGCCAAAAAATTGCAAACCTGCAGGCGGAAATCGATGCCTGGGAGCATCTTTCGGCATCGACGGAGTTCGATTGATCGAAACCGTTGGCGTAGGAAATTCAAATCCCGGAAACAACAAAGCCCTCGTATTGCTACGAGGGCTTTGTTTTGTATGGTGCCGGCACCAGGAATCGAACCCGGGACCTACTGATTACAAGTCAGTTGCTCTACCATCTGAGCTATACCGGCGTGTCAGGGCGACGATTATAGCGATTGGGTTGGTTCTGTAAACCCCTGAATTCTGACTATTTTTGCGTAAGCCTTTGTCGAGGATTAATAGCGCTCTCCGCTTGTGATCTAGCGCGGTAATCGCTCCTCTACTTTCCACGCTTTTAGTGGAAAACCTTTACAGGTTTATCAGTCGCAGAGAATTCTCGTTTTCTGCTCAAGCAGCCCTTTAGAACGGCGGTTATGTCCTTTTCGTCGAATGCTTATGCACAACGGGATTTGTGTCGGGCCGTCTATATGACGGATTTGTGGATCCGTTCTCATTTGTGCGCAAATCACTGTTTTACGGGTTTTTTATTTTGTGTACGAAAACTGAACAGTATCGTTTCACCCCTGAAACAGCTGTAAATATTGGATCCACGATATTTTCATCAACAGAGTTATCCACAGGCTGTGATGGATTAATCGCGTTCCGCCAATATCAGCAAATTGCGCGGTGTGAGCGGGGTTTTGCAGAAGGTGCCGAGTTGAACGGTGTAGCCCTGCTCAAGGAGAAAAAGCGCTCGATCGAGAACCAGCCAAAGCTCCAGCGGGCGTCGGAAAAGCCCGCGCAGCAGCTCCAGGTTGCGGACTTGCGCCAGGCGCTGCCAACCGGCAGCCTCCAGGGCTGACCAGTCTTGCGAGCCGATTGTGGATAAGTCTTTTAGTCGGGCCAAATGATGGCAGTACTCGGTGAACGGTTTATCAAGCCAGGTGCTGGAAAGGGACGGAGTTGGCAAGTATTCGTCAATGCCGCGCAGTTGCCGTTGTAGCAGGTCGAAAGCCAGGCGCCGCGCCATGGAGGTGTCGCGCTGACGTCGGACGCGAGCGCCGGCGGTGACGGTTTCACTCATTGGCAGCGCGAGATCGTCGAGGGACAGTTGTAGGCCGGATCTTTGTGCGGACGAGGAAATCGGTGAGTACTGGGACAGACTGATCCGGTTGTAGCAACACGGTGCGACGGCGAGTTGCTTGCAGCCTCCCGCGCTGGCGAGCTGGATCAATCTCACATGCAAATCCCCGCAGGCATGCAGGGCGACGGGTGTGTGGTCAGCCTTTATCAGGGCGGCCACTTCACTCGCGAGCACATCCTGCTCGACATGCAGCGCATGCAACTGGTGACGTTGGCTGAGGGCTTGGCCGCTGGCAACCAGCGCCGGGTCATATTCCAGGCATGTCAGCTGTTGGCCGGTTTGTAGCAGTCGACGCCCCAAGTGTCCTTTACCCGAGCACCAATCCAGCCAATGTGTGGGGGCAGAAGCAAACGACAAACGACTGGCGAAGGCTTCGATTTGCTCCCACTTGCGTCCTGGCACATCAACATTCAGGCGATGACCCGGTGCTTCTAGCGCATGCGCGGGCAGTTCACCTATCGTGCTCAATTCCAGTGACATCGCAGCCAACGAAGCAAAAGGCTCCGGCGCATCCAGAAGGGCGGGTTGGTTGTGAGCGTTTTCCGCGTCTTCCAGCGAGCGCCCGCGTAGCCAAGTGGCCAACTCGGGGTAGGAGGTTTCCCAAGGAAGTTGCAGATGAGTGAACGGTCGAGGTTTCCACAGCGCCTGATGCTGTGTCAGAAAAGCATCGAGCGCCGTGAAACGGGCGAGTAGGGTCTCGCCCGTCAGTACGTGGGAATCAGCGTCCTTGGCAGGCATCGACGCGCAACCAGCGCTCCAGCAGCTTGAAGCCGCGCACCAGCACATAAGCCATCACCAGGTAGAACATGCCGGCGGCGAAAAAGATCTCCACCGGCAGGTAAGTGCGGGCAATGATGGTACGGGCCATGCCGGTCAGTTCCAGCAAGGTTACGGTGCTGGCCAGGGCGCTGGCCTTGAGCATCAGGATCACTTCGTTGCTGTAGGCCGGCAGGCCGATGCGCGCGGCGCGGGGCAGCATGATGTAGATCATTGCCTTGGCCTTGGACATGCCCAGCGCTCGCGCCGCTTCGATCTCGCCCGGTGGAATCGCCTGAATCGCACCGCGCAGGATCTCGGCGATGTAGGCCGCGGTGTGCAGGGTCATGGTGGCGGTGGCGCACCAGAACGGATCGCGCAAGTAGGGCCACATCGAACTGTTACGGATCGCGTCGAACTGCGCCAGGCCGTAGTAGACCAGGAACAGCTGAACCAGTAACGGCGTGCCACGGAAAAAGAAGATGTAGCCGTAAGGAAACGCCCGCACCCACCACAGGCGCGACGAGCGTGCGATGCCCAGTGGAATCGCCAGCAGCAGGCCGGCGATCACGGCGATCGCCACCAGTTCCAGGGTCAGGGTTGCGCCCTGGGCCAGTTTCGGCAGCCACTTGATGATGACTTCCCAGTTCATTGGGTGCTCCTCGCGAAGCCGCGAGCGGCGCGTCTTTCCAGGAAGTGCATGCCGGTCATGGCCAGGATCGTCAGGCTCAGGTACATGAACGCCGCGACCATATAGAAGGTGAACGGTTGCTTGGACACGGTCACGCCGATTTGCGCGTGACGCATGATTTCTTCCAGGCCGATCACCGACACCAGTGCGGTGTCCTTCATCAGGATCATGAACAGGTTGCCCAGGCCGGGCAGGGCGATGCGCCACATCTGCGGCATGATCAACTTGGTGAAGATCCGCCACTTCGAAAGGCCCAGGGCCACGCCGGCCTCACGATGGCCTTTCGGAATGGCGAGGATCGCGCCGCGAAACACTTCCGTGGCGTAGGCGCCAAAGCACAGGCCCAGCGCAATCACGCCAGCGGCGAAGGCGTTGAGTTCAAGGTCGGGGTTGCCGAAAAGCTCGCCCAGGGCACGCATCAGATTCACGGTGCCGAAATAGATCAACAGCACCCAGAGCAATTCCGGGATACCGCGAACCAAAGTCGAATAAGTGCCGCCAAGCCATTGCAGCGGCTTGTACGGGGAAGTCTTGGCCAAGGCGCCAAGCAGACCGAGCACCAGCCCCAGGCACAGGGCCGAGAGTGCCAGTTTCACAGTCATCAGCGCGCCAGCGGCGAGCGCCGGGCCGAATCCGTAGAGGTCGATAATCATGGATTTCTTTTCAAATCGCGGCAGGCAAGGCCGGGGACCGGCGACGTCTGAAGGCGGCGCCGGTCCGGCAGGTCAGTATCAATAGATGCTGAACGGGAAGTACTTGTCGTTGATCTTCTTGTAGGTGCCGTCAGCGACGATTTCTTTCAGCGCCAGGTTCAGCTTGGCGCGGATCGGGTCGTTCTTACGCACCGCGATACCGATCTTGTCGCTTTCTTCCACCGGGTCGCCCTTGAATTCGTAAGAACGGCCGGCGTCGCTTTTCAGCCACTCGTAGTTGACGTACTTGTCGGCCAGGATGCCGTCCAGACGACCGGAGGTCAGATCGAGGTAGGCGTTTTCCTGGGTGTCATAGAGTTTGACTTCAACGCCTTCCATGTTGTCTTCCAGCCAGGTGCCGGCGAGGGTCGCACGTTGTGCACCGATCACTTTTCCTTGCAGGGAAGCCTTGTCGGTTTTGAAGTCGACGTCTTTCTTGGCGATGAATTGCAGTTTGTTGGAGTAGTACGGGTCGGTGAAGTCCACCGCTTGCTTGCGCTCGTCGGTGATCGACATCGAGGAAATCAGGAAGTCGAACTTCTTGGCGTTCAGGGCCGGGATGATGCCGTCCCAGTCGGAGGTCACGACGGTGCACTCGACTTTCATCTTGGCGCACAGGGCGTCGCCGATTTCCTTGTCGAAGCCAACGACATTGCCACTGGCATCTTTATTGTTGAACGGCGGGTAGGCCGCTTCGATGCCCATCTTCAGGGTTTCGGCCATGGCACCGGCACTGAACGCCAGGGTGACGGCGGCAGCCAGGAAGACCTTTTTGTAGTTCTGCATGCGGGTAGCTCCGTTAGCGGTTGCTGGACATGAATTGTTTGCAGCGCGCCGAAAGCGGGTTTTCAAACACCTGCTGTGGCGATCCTTGCTCTTCTACCAAGCCCTGGTGGAGGAACACCACTTCGCTGGAGACCTGACGGGCAAAGCCCATTTCGTGGGTCACGAGCAACATGGTGCGGCCTTCTTCGGCCAGTGCACGGATGACATTAAGTACTTCCTGGACCATTTCCGGGTCAAGCGCGGAGGTGGGCTCGTCGAACAGGATGACATTCGGCCGCATGGCCAGGGTGCGGGCGATGGCCGCGCGTTGTTGTTGACCGCCGGACAATTGCGCCGGGTAGGCGTGGCGCTTGTCGAAGATGCCGACCTTGTTCAGTAACGCTTCGGCGCCTTCGATAGCCTCGGCCTTGCTCTGGCCGAGTACGCGGCGCGGGGCTTCGATGATGTTGTCGAGCACGCTCATGTGCGGCCACAGATTAAAGTTTTGAAACACAAAACCAATCTCGCTGCGCAGGCGGTTGATCTGCTTGCCGTCGGCTGCGACCAGTTCACCGTTCTTCGCGGCTTTGAGCTTGAGCTCTTCGCCGGCCACCAGAATCTGGCCCTGATGCGGGTTCTCCAGCAGGTTGATGCAGCGCAGGAATGTTGACTTGCCGGAGCCGGAAGAACCCAGGATCGAGATCACATCGCCGTCGCGGGCGGTCAGCGAGATGCCTTTGAGCACCTCCAGCGAGCCGTAGCGTTTGTGCAAGTTGCGGATTTCAAGCGCGGGCGTGGCCTCAGCCATGTGCGTTCCTCATTGTGTATTCGCTCCTGCTGTTGGGTGGCCTTCCTGGCGAGGCGGCCAAGCTAGCATAGCGTTTCAAAGGCAGCCAACAGCGCTACGGGCAGTAAACGGGTGGCGTGTGGCAGGTTGTCGCATCGGCACAGCAGACTGTCGCCCCATCAACAACCGAACAGCCGTTTGAACGAGAGTTTTCCGGGCTGTCGCGTAAAAAAAGGCGCGATGTTGCCAGCTTTGGCGGGGGGTTGGAAGCGCTAACGGGCCAAAGGTTGCAGATCCGCACTTTTATCGTGCGTCGTACCGTTTTCAGGTGTGTTTCCGGTGCGCTGCTTCGTTCAATAAAGTGAGTCGCTGGGTAACGTTCTGGCAAAGTGCCATTAATTTCAATGGCTTGCGATGACTGTCCGGTCAGGGCGGAATTCCCGTGTTAGATGGTTTTGAAACATTTTGGCGCAAATATTGCGTGCAGATTCCGGAACGCCCCGTTTGTTTCTTTTTACAAGAGCGAACACAAGCGGGATGCACGCATTCGCTTTTCCTTACAAAGGTAGTTTCAATGAGCAGTACCCAAAGCTCTAACGGCCTCGAACAGGGGCTCAAACCGCGGCATGTCACCATGCTGTCGATCGCCGGGGTTATCGGTGCCGGCCTGTTCGTTGGCTCGGGCCACGCCATTGCTGCAGCAGGCCCGGCCGTGCTCCTGGCTTACGCCGCCGCCGGCATGCTGGTGGTGTTGGTGATGCGCATGCTCGGTGAAATGGCTGTTGCCTCGCCGGACACGGGCTCCTTCTCGACATACGCCGATCGCGCGATTGGTCACTGGGCCGGCTTCACCATCGGCTGGCTGTACTGGTGGTTCTGGGTGCTCGTCATCCCGTTGGAAGCCAACGCCGCCGCGACTATCCTGCATGCCTGGTTCCCGGGCGTGGACATCTGGGCCTTCGCCCTGGTCATCACCATGCTGCTGACCGTCACCAACCTGTTCAGCGTTAAGAACTACGGCGAGTTCGAGTTCTGGTTCGCCCTGATCAAGGTTCTGGCGATCATCGGCTTCATTGTCCTTGGCGTCATGGCCATCTTCGGCTTCCTGCCAGGCAGCCAGGTGAGCGGGGTATCACACCTGTTCGACACCCAAGGCTTCCTGCCAAACGGCATGGGCGCAGTATTGGGTGCCATCCTGACCACCATGTTTTCCTTCATGGGTACCGAGATCGTGACCATCGCGGCCGCGGAATCGAAGAACCCAGGCAAGCAAATTTCCAAGGCCACCAACTCGGTGATCTGGCGGATCGGCTTGTTCTACCTCGTCTCGATCTTCATCGTCGTGGCCCTGGTGCCATGGAATGATCCGGTCCTGGCCAGCCTCGGTTCTTACCAGACCGTGCTTGAGCGCATGGGCATCCCGAACGCCAAGATGATCGTCGACATCGTGGTACTGGTCGCCGTGACCAGCTGCCTGAACTCGGCGCTCTACACCTCGTCCCGCATGTTGTTCTCCCTGGGCAAGCGCGGTGATGCACCAGCCGTTTCCACCCGTACCAACAAAAGTGGCACGCCATACTGGGCGGTAATGCTGTCCACTGGCGCAGCGTTCCTGGCAACTTTCGCCAACTACGTCGCCCCGGCCGCGGTGTTCGAATTCCTGCTGGCCAGCTCCGGCGCCATTGCGCTGCTGGTGTACCTGGTGATCGCGATCTCGCAACTGCGCATGCGCAAGCAGCGTATGGCTCGCGGTGAGAAAATCGTCTTCAGCATGTGGCTGTTCCCGGGCCTGACCTACGCGGTGATCGTGTTCATCGTCGCAGCCCTGACCATCATGCTGTTCCAGGACGCCCACCGCGTGGAAATCCTCGCGACCGGACTGCTCAGCGCTCTGGTGGTGGCTTCCGGTTTGCTGGTTGCTCGACGTCGCAAGGTGCAGAAAGCGGGTGCGGTGGTACTGAACTGATTCGTACCGCATGACGCAAAACGGCCGCTGTCAGTGATGACAAGCGGCCGTTTTTGTTTCTGGCGGTGAGTATTTACTCGCCTTTCTCTTCCGGCGCATCCAGCGACTCTCGATAAGCGTCCAGTGCAATGCCGAAATCGGCGATGAACTGCGGTTCGCTCAGCCAGGCCTGGGCGGTCTCGCGGTCCATGCCGTCGGCCCACATGCGGTAGTCGATCAGCATGTCAGCGGCCAGGTGGGTGGCGGCCATGCCTTCGTCGTCGGCGTTTTCCATGTCCAGCAATTCAGGATGGTCGACGATGATAAAGGCGAGATCCGAGAGTAAAACCGAGAGCATCTCGCCGCGGCTTACGGCTTCCGCATCGCGCATTTTGCTGAACATCGCCAGGGTGTATTCCGGGATCGGCTCGGCGAGGTGGCCGAGGTCATCGTCCAGCGCGGCGGGTTTGCGGCCGTGGATATTGATTTGTTTAGCTTTGGCTTTTGCGCGCTTGGCGCGTTTCTGCTGCTTGTTCAGGGAGGCCATGGGAACTCAGTTCGGTTTCTGTTGGGTTTGCGCGGCGATAGCGTCGGACGCCGCCACGTAGTCAGCCTGGAAGGCGGGGGATTCGATCCACGCCAAGGCGCCGGCTTCGTCGGTCTCGGTGGACCATTGGCGATACTCGATCAGCGCAGCGAGGATGAAGTCCATCGCGCCTTCTTCGCCTTCCTGCTCGTAGACCAGTTCCAGCAGCGGGTCTTCGAGGAAAGCCGTGCACAGGGCTTGCTGGCTGATTTTTTCGGCGTCGATCATTTTCTTGAACAATTCGGTCAGGTCCACCGACTCGAAATCAATGCGATCGTCATTCGGATCCAGCTCGACCGGCGCGGCAGCGCGTTGGGTGCGGTTCTGCTTGGCCTTGGCCTTTGCGCGAGTGGCGCGTTTCTGCTGCTTGTTGGCGGAGGCCATGGGCGTCATTCCGTAATTCGTTGAAAGGGCAGAGGGCTAGCTGCGAGGCACTGTCCGCCCGGGTGTGTCGGGGGGCAGTTCGCCGGTTTGCAGCCAGGACAATGCAATGGGCCATAGTGTGGCTTGGTATGCGCTGCGAAAAAAGGCGAAATGTCCGACTTCTTGTTCTCCGATGTCTTCGGGGGCAATGCGCAGGTGAGTGTTTGTGCTGCCGGTGAAGTAGCCGAGCAGGCGTTCGATGGCAGGGATTGTGCCGTAGGGATCGTCGCTGATGCTGATCGCGAGGGTTTTTGCGGTGACGCTGGCGAAGGGCAGGCGATCGTTGATTACGCGGCCACTTGGGCGAGTTTCGTAGCGGGCCGTGGGCGTGCTCCAATCGCGCACCACGCCCGCGGGCGTGTCTTCCAGCCAGCCGAGGCGTTTGCCGGGAAAGTAACCGCACATCATCGTCACCAAAGGCATTACCACATGCCACTTGCCAAACATCCGCCAGCGATGGGCGGGCGCATAGTCGCGCCAATAAGCGAATTGAGCGCCAACGGTCACCAAGCGCCGGATCATATCTCCCGAGGCTCCCAGTCCCGCTGCACAGCCGCCAAAGCTGTGTCCGACCACATCGACAGGCTGACCGGGGAATTCTCGCTGTGCGCGCTTGAGCATGGCCTCGAAGTCCAGCGCGCCCCAGTCTGTCCATGAAGCCCGAAGCCCTTTGATCGAGGCCGGACGCGATTCGCCGATACCTCGGTAGTCATAAGTGATGACATCGAAGCCGTTGGCGAACAGATAATCGGCGAAGCGTGAGTAATGCCGGCAGCGGACCGAGGTGGCGGCGTTGATGACGACGACGGGCCGAGTGGAGTCCTGGGCCGCGTGCCTCCATGTGAAACCACCGAGTGCGAAGCCATCCGCGGCGGGCTCCTTGAAGGATTCGCCAAGGGCATCTGCCGTCAACGGCAACTCGATTTGAGTGGAGGCCAGTGGTGGTGTTTCCTGCAAATTCATCGGCGCCGTTCCTTTGCGGATAGCTGCCAACGATAGTCTTCGAGTTGCAGATGAACAATCCACCGGAACCATCACTGATTTTGATTGAGCCGTTCTTCCAGTACCGCCCGCTCTCGATCCAGCTCCGCACGCAACTCTTCTTCGCTGGGCAGTACTAGCTGGTATTTGCTGGCAAACAATTGTTCGTTGCCCTCCAGCACCGAGTAACGCACCACGGACTCATCCTTTTGTGCGCAGAGAATGATGCCGACAGTGGGGCCGTCTTCCACGCCGCGTTTGAGGTCGTCGTACATGCGCACGTACATATCCATCTGGTCCACATCCTGATGGGTCAGCTCACCGCGTTTGATATCGAAGATGACGAAGCACTTGAGCAGGTAGTTGTAGAACACCAGATCGATGTAGAAGTCCTTGCTGTCAGTGCTGATGCGCTGCTGGCGAGCGATGAAGGCAAAGCCTTTGCCCCGTTCGAGCAGGAAGCCCTGGAGCTGCTCGATCAGAGCTTGTTCGATCTCACTTTCCTGAAGTCTGCCCGCGTGGGGCAAGCCAAGAAACTCCGCCACCACCGGATCACGAATTAAGTCCCGAGGGCTGCCCTTCATTTGCTGAATATTGACCGCGGCCTCTTGCTTGACGGCGCAGCGGTCGCGGCTAGCCAACAGGCGTTCGTAGTAGAGCGTGTTGATCTGGCGTTCCAGTGCCCGGCTTGACCAGTTCTGGCTGGCTGACTCGTTCATGTACCAGAGGCGAGCGCTTGCGTTGTCGACTCTCAACAGTCTGCGGTAGTGGGTCCAGCTCAATTCGTGACGCAGTGCGTCACGAATGGGGAAGGCTTGATAGAAAAGGCGCATGTAGCGAAGGTTGGAGGCATCAAAGCCCTTGCCAAACTCCGCTGTCAGCGCCGTTGCCAGAGTCGACAGCAGTTGTTTCCCGTAACCCGCCCGCCGAGCCCCTTCCTGCTCGAACTCAACGATATGCCGACCGATTTGCCAGCAGGTTTGCACTTGAATGGTATCGACTGCACGCAACACTTTCCGGCGTGCCTGGCGGATCAATTCGCCGGGATTGCCAAGCAGTGAATTGATTTGTGGGTCTTGGGTGTCACCGGGTTTCAGCGCGCTCATGAAGACTTCCGCATCGGTTTGATCAGGCAGAAGAGAATGGCAAAAGGGCTTGGGGCAAAGATGCAGGGCGACGCTGAGAAATCGGCCAGAAATACCGGGTTCGCTTGCAGGACGGAGCTGACACCGGGTCAGATCCTGGGAGTGCCTCATGTAGTACGTTTCGTACTCAACCCAAGGTTGAATCAATCTAAAACACAACCCTTCAGCAGCCAATCAAACGTAGGTAACGAATGGGTTCTAAAGAGCCCGGGAGTCACCATCATGAAATTCTTCCATTCACTGATGTTGCCCATCACCGCCTTCAGCGTGCTGATGTTTCCAGCTGTGTTGCCTGCCGCCAGCCTTGAGCCCATCGACAGTTCGGCCGTGCAGGTTCAACGGCAGGAGCAGAACGGGATTACTTACCTGTCCGGCGGTATAGGTGAGGATGAGTCAAAGGCCATCCAGCAGACCACTGGCTATAACCTGCACATGACGTTCTCTGTCGGGGCAGGGAATGAATACATTCCTGATGTGAGCGTAGTTATCCAGAAAGCCCAAGGTCAGACCGTGCTGACGCTGAATGAAGCTGGTCCACTGGTGTATGTGAAATTGCCTGCCGGCAAATACATTGTCGTCGCGACACGCAATGGTGAGGAGCGGCGTGACACTGCGGATGTTAGCAGCGGCGCTGCTCGCAATTTGGTCTTCCATTGGAATGGTGACAGTTAGGGAGCGGCGAGTCGCCAAGCCTGCTTCCATTTCCGGCAGGCATAAAAAAACCCTGAATCTTGCGATTCAGGGTTTTCGGTATTTGGTGCCCAGAGACGGAATCGAACCGCCGACACGGGGATTTTCAATCCCCTGCTCTACCGACTGAGCTATCTGGGCAACGGGGCGCATTAAACGGGTTTTTCAGGGGGTCGTCAAGCAAGTTTTCAAAAAATATTTAATTATTACCGTCGCTTACGATCCGACCCCCGATTTTACGGGCTTACTCGGCAGGCGGAACGTAGCCTTCGGCCTTGGCGTAATCCTCGCCGGAGAAGTACTTGTCCATCTCGCCCTGAAGATATTTGCGATCTTCAGCGTTCATCATGTTCAGGCGTTTTTCGTTGATCAGCAGCGTCTGGTGCTTTTGCCAGTCAGCCCAGGCCTTGGCCGAGACGTGGTCAAAAATGTCCTGACCTTTGGCGCCCGGGAATGGAGCGCGCTCCAGGGCGGGCAATTCTTCTTTGTACTTGCGGCACATGATGGTGCGGGTCATGACGACTCTCCTGCGTTCAATACGGCGGCCGCGCGTTCGAGCAAGGTTTTGACCGGGGCAGCAAGGCCCAGGCGCGGCGGGGTGGCGAGGTTATACCAGAGCCAGTCGGCCTCGGCCACGTGATGGCTGGCCTCCTGGACCTGAACCAGCCAGGGTTCGATGGACAACTGAAAATGGCTGAAAGTGTGAATCAGGTTCGGCAGTGCCTGTTGGTCGCCCAGCTCCAGCGAGTGTTGCGAGGCGAGGTGTTGCAGGTCGTCGAGGTCGTCGAGTTCCGGCAAGCTCCACAAACCGCCCCACAGACCCGTGGAAGGGCGACGGTAAAGCAGAATCGCGCCGTCACCGTTGGCGAGCAACGGCATCAGCGTGCGTTTCTGTGGCACGGCTTTGCGCGGTTTGGGAATCGGGTAGCGTGTCTCCAGGCCGAGCATGTGCGCTTCGCAGCCCTTTTCCAGCGGGCAGAGCAGGCAGCTCGGTTTGCTGCGGGTGCAGAGCGTGGCGCCCAGATCCATCATCGCCTGGGTGTAGGCGTTGACCCGATCATGCGGCGTAAAGCGCTCAGCGTTGGCCCAGAGCTGTTTGGCCACCTTCGGCTCCCCCGGATAACCCTCTTGCGCGGTAAATCGCGCCAGCACGCGTTTGACGTTGCCGTCGAGGATCGGCGCGCGCAGGCCCATGCTGATGCTGGCAATGGCCCCGGCGGTGGACAGGCCGATACCCGGCAAGTCGGTAAGTTTTTCCACATCAGGGGGAAATTCACCGCCGTACTGCTCGACGACGATCTTCGCTGTCTTCTGCAAATTGCGCGCGCGGGTGTAGTAACCCAGGCCGGTCCACAGGTGCAGCACTTCATCTTCCGGCGCGGCGGCCAGGGCTTCGACTGTCGGCAACGAAGCCATGAAACGGTCGAAGTAATTCAGCACGGTGCTGACCTGGGTTTGCTGCAACATGATTTCCGAGACCCACACCCGATACGGGTTGATGTCCTGCTGCCAGGGCAAATCGTGCCGGCCGTGGCGGTCGAACCATTCCAGCACCGCCGTTGAAAACTGCTCGGCTCTCATCGCTTGAACAGCCCCTTGAGTGCATCTTTCAATTCCGGGCTGACCTTGTCGCCCAGCTTCTCGTCGATTTTCTCGCTGATGCGCTCGCCCGCCAGTTTGCTCGCCACCTGACCCATGCGTTCGTTATCGAGGCGGCATGCCTTGGCACCCAGTTCCAGCGGTCCACGACAACGCAGCGGCCACTCTATGCCGACAAACTTCTCGCCAACCTGGCAAGCCGGGTCCGGCATGGCGCTGGTATCGCCTTCGACAACGATGCCCACGCGGTAGTCCATGCCCAGCACACGCAGGTCGACATCGCCGTCACCTTTGACGGTCATGCCCGGGATGCGCACCTTCAGGTCCGGGTTGCTGGCCACGCCGTTGCGGAACGTCAGGTTGCCCTTGAGCTCCTCGAACGGTGTGTCCTTGCCCCGTGGCTCGCCGCTAAGGGTTTTGCGGTTGAGCGTGGCGATGCCTTTGCACAGCTGTTGTTCGAGGTTGGCGTTGAGCAGTACGCCATTGTTGATGACGAAACTGGTGGTGCCGTTGAGGGTTTCGATCAGCGCTTTCTGGCTGTTGCCGTTGCCGGTTACGTTGCTATTGAGCGTGACCAGACCTTTGACCGGGGGATTCTTGCCCTGGCTTTCGAGGATTTTTTCTACCGGTACGCGGCTGATTTTCGTCTGCAAGTTCAGCGCGGGCACTGGCTGGCGCACATCGAGGGTGCCGGAGGCTTCGAAATTGCCGGCGTACAGATCGCCGCGCAGGTTTGCCAAAGTCAGCAGTCCGCCCTGGCCGTTGGCCTTGAGCGTTGCGTTTTGAATCGGCAGTTTTTCCAGGGTCAGTTGGCCAAAGGTCAGGTCGGCGTCAACGTCCAGTTTGCTCAGGCGCTCCACCGGCAGCAGGCGCTCGTTGCTCCATGCGTCTTTGGTCGGTGCTTGCGGCAACGGCGTACTGCCGGCGCCGGCCATGGCATCGGCTTCGGTGCTGGCGACTTCGGCCTGACGCACTTGTGTTGCGCTGTTGGCTTCGGCCGATTTCGGCGGCAGGTAACGGTCGACGTTGAAGGTGTCGGCCTTGAGATTTGCCCGCAAGGATGGCTTGGCGAAGTCTTCGACGGCGATGCGGCCGCTGAAGGTGCTGTCGTCGACTTTCAGATTGATGTCATCCAGCACTACGCTGGTCGGCGTCCCCGCGAGGCGTGTGGCCAGTTCGACTTTGCTCAGGCTGCCTTCAGCCATGGCCGGGAGTTTCTGGCCGATGCTGTCGACGAATTTCGCCAAATCGAATTGCGCGATGGAAATTCCGCCGCTGATCTGTGGCGTCTTGTCGAGGTCGTTGACTTTCAGTTCACCCAGCGCGCGCAGTTGGTTGGCGGAAATTTTGATGCCGGTCCATTCGGCAACGTTGGCGGCGCGGTCCAGCAGCAATTGACCCTGAGCGGCGAAGGTCATGGTTTTGCCTTGCAGCGGATCGCCGGCGACTTCACCGGACAACTTCATGTCTTCGAGTTTGTAACGCTGCAACGCGCGTTCGAAACGCACTTCACCATTCAGTTCGGTACGGACTCGCAGAACCGGCTGGTTGGTGCCCAGGAACGCGGTGAGTTTGACCGGGATGTTGGTGGAATCATGCACCGGGCCGGTGCTCAGCTGGATGCTTTCGGCGCTGAACTGCTTGCCGGTCTTCTCGTCGTTGTATTCAACGCGGGCGTTGTTGACGGTCAGGCTGTCGATGTCCAGGCGAATCGGCTGGGCCGGTTTTTCCACCTGGACGGTGGTTTGCGATGCAGGTTCGCCAGGCGTGGCGGGAGGCGTGCCAGCGGGGCTGGCAGCGACCGGCACCTTGCCGATGTCTTCCCAGTTGCCGTGGCCGTCCTTGTCACGGTTCAGGCGCAGATTCAGACCTTCGACGCGTACATCGCTCATCTGCACTTCGCGGCGCAGCAGCGGCAGCACGCGCACCGACAAGCCCAGCATCTGCAAATCAGCGAACGGCTCGGTGGGTTTGGCCAGGGTCGCAACACCGGCATCGTGCAATTCCAGGCCCAGCCACGGGAACAGGCTCCAGCCGATATCGCCATTGAGCGTCAGCTCGATGTGGGCCTTGTCGCGGGCAATCTGGCGGATCTCGTCTTTGTAGTCGTTGGGATCGAAGAGGTGGGTCAGGGCAAAGCCCAGCGCCACAATGATCAGCAACAGCCCGAGAAGTACCAGACCCAGGATTTTGCCGAACGCTTTCATGGGCGAGTCCTTGTAATTAGTCGAATTCGAAATTTAGCCGAGGAGTATAGCGCTCCAGAACGGACGACCGGTCGGCGATCACGCTGACTCTGTATCCAGCGGAATGTGCAGCTTGGCCGCCAATGCCTGTGCTTCCAAGTGTCCGGCGGGTGCCAGCAGGCGCAAGATGGCGCCCGATTGTGCGGCCATTCTTTGTGCTTCGTGCACCAGTCGCTCGGCAACGCCACGACGACGGGTGATTTTTCGTACGCATATTTGAGACAAATGCCAGACGTCAGCGTGCCGTTGCAGGCGTGCCGCGCCCAGTAGCCGATCATTGAAGCGCCCGGCGATCAGCGAGCCATCACGCAGGCAGTCTTCGATCAGATGTTCATCTCCGGTAAATGGGCTGAACAGCCAATCCGGAGCGTCGCGGTAAATCTTCTGGAGGTCTTGTTGGTCCTGAGGAGTGATTTGTTGCAACGACTCGACAATGATCGGCATGGTGGTTCCTGTGAAGTTGTACACACGCTCTGTAGGGGCTGCCGAAGGCTGCGATCCTTTGATCTTTTGTAACCAGAAGCAAAATCAAAAGATCGCAGCCTTCGGCAGCTCCTACAGGTAACGAGATCGGATAACGTACAAAACGTGATATCAGTTTGGTTTTTCTGTCACGTGCAAATGGTAACCTTCGCCCGTTCGTCCGTCCTTCTGCGACGTGATGCCGCACCAAAATGGAGCTTTACCCGGAATAACACAGTCATGCCTGCGTTGCATTTAAGGCTGGGGGTAAAGAGTGGCTGGCTGGCGAACCATACTAATAATTGGGGGATAAACAATGACCACGAGTATCACGGCGGACGGCTATGCCGACCAGCCCTCGTTCCTGTCCAAGGAGCGAATCATCGCCAAGCCCGGTTTTAACCGTTGGCTGGTGCCACCGGCCGCTCTGGCCATCCACCTGTGCATCGGCATGGCTTACGGCTTCTCGGTGTTCTGGCTGCCACTGTCCAAGGCGCTGGGCGTTACCAAGGCGGTGACTTGCGCGCCGGACATGAGCTTCATCGCTCAAGTCTTCTCGTCGCAATGCGACTGGCCGATTTCGATGCTCGGCTGGATCTACACCCTGTTCTTCATCTTCCTCGGTTGCTCGGCAGCGATCTGGGGCGGCTGGCTGGAACACGCCGGGCCGCGCAAGGCTGGCGTTGTATCGGCGCTGTGCTGGTGTGGCGGTCTGCTGATTTCGGCGTTGGGTATCTATACCCACCAGATCTGGCTGATGTGGATCGGCTCCGGGGTTATTGGTGGTATCGGCCTGGGCCTGGGCTACATCTCGCCGGTGTCGACCCTGATCAAGTGGTTCCCGGACAAGCGCGGCATGGCGACCGGCATGGCGATCATGGGCTTCGGCGGTGGTGCGATGGTTGGTGCACCGTTGGCGACAGCGCTGATGAGCCACTTCGGTTCGCCAGAAGGCGTTGGCGTATGGCAGAGCTTCGTGGCGATGGCGGCGATCTACTTCGTGTTCATGATCGGTGGCGCGCTGTCTTATCGCGTTCCGCCAACCGGCTGGAAGCCTGAAGGCTGGACCGCTCCGGCGAAAAAAGCTGCGAACGCGATGATCACTCACCGTCACGTGCACGTGAACGTGGCGTGGAAAACCCCGCAGTTCCGCCTGGTATGGCTGGTGCTGTGCCTGAACGTATCGGCCGGTATCGGCATCCTCGGCATGGCTTCGCCGCTGTTGCAGGAAGTGTTTGGCGGCAAGTTGCTGGGCACGGACCAGGCGTTCGGTCAGCTGGACGCCGGGCAATTGGCTTCTATCGCGGCCATCGCTGCCGGTTTCACCGGTTTGCTGAGCCTGTTCAACATCGGTGGCCGCTTCTTCTGGGCCTCGTTCTCGGACTACCTGGGTCGCAAAAACACCTACTTCGTGTTCTTCGCCCTGGGCTTTGCCCTGTATGGACTGATTCCAAACTTGGGTCATCTGGGCAGCGTCGCGCTGTTCGTGGCGGCGTTCTGCATCATTCTGTCGATGTACGGCGGTGGTTTCGCGACGGTTCCGGCGTACCTGGCGGACCTGTTCGGTACGCAAATGGTCGGCGCGATTCACGGTCGTCTGCTGACGGCGTGGGCAGCGGCGGGCGTGTTGGGTCCGGTGCTGGTGAACTACCTGCGTGAATATCAGCTGAGCATCGGCGTTGAGCGTGCGGCAGCTTACGACATCACCTTGTACATCCTTGCCGGCCTGCTGGTGCTGGGTTTCATTTGCAACCTGCTGGTGCGTCCGGTGGCTGACAAGTACTTCATGACCGACGCTGAACTGGCTGCCGAACAGGCGCTGGGTCACGACAAGGGTGCTGACGCCAGCACGTCGCTGGAGTGGAAAGCTGCGCCGGGCACCAAACCTCTGGCGCTTGCTGCCTGGCTGGCGGTGGGTATTCCTTTGGCGTGGGGTGTGTGGGTGACCCTGCAGAAGACGGCAGTACTGTTCCACTAACACCGACCTCCTGTAGGAGCCGGCTTGCTGGCGATGAACGATCACGCGGTATGCTTGCAAAACCGCGGCGTCTGGATCGCCAGCAAGTCGGCTCCTACGGGGTTAAAAGCCGTGCGTTCGCAATGAGCGCCGACTTGTACTGACATGTACAGCCCCGACAGCACGGGTTTCTGTCCGTCAGCGATATCACCTCCCGTGTTTCTGTTTCGCGCCCGCGCCCCTATAATGGTTGCCTTTTTCGCCCAATGATTTTGCGGAGCTGGTGATGGCCGAACGTATGGCGTCTGTCGAGCGCGACACTCTGGAAACCCAGATCAAAGCCTCGATCAACCTTGATGGCACCGGAAAGGCCCGATTCGATATCGGTGTTCCTTTTCTTGAGCACATGCTGGACCAGATCGCCCGCCACGGGCTGATCGACCTGGATATTGTCAGCAAGGGCGACCTGCATATCGATGACCACCATACCGTGGAAGACGTCGGTATCACCCTCGGCCAGGCCTTCACCAAAGCCATCGGCGACAAGAAAGGCATCCGTCGCTACGGTCACGCCTACGTGCCGCTCGATGAGGCGCTGTCGCGCGTGGTGATCGACTTCTCCGGCCGTCCAGGCCTGCAGATGCACGTTCCGTACACCCGCGCCACCGTCGGCGGTTTCGACGTTGACCTGTTCCAGGAGTTCTTCCAGGGCTTCGTCAACCACGCCAACGTCACCCTGCACATCGACAACCTGCGTGGGCACAACACTCACCACCAGATCGAAACCGTGTTCAAGGCTTTCGGCCGCGCCCTGCGCATGGCCGTTGAGCTCGATGACCGCATGGCCGGGCAAATGCCATCGACCAAGGGCGTTCTGTAATGCAGACAGTCGCGGTAATCGATTACGGCATGGGCAACCTGCACTCGGTGGCCAAGGCCCTCGAGCACGTCGGTGCCGGCAAGGTCCTGATCACCAGCGATGCCAACGTGATTCGCGAAGCCGACCGGGTGGTTTTCCCCGGTGTCGGTGCGATTCGCGATTGCATGGCGGAGATCCGTCGTCTCGGTTTCGATTCGCTGGTGCGTGAAGTCAGCCAGGACCGTCCGTTCCTTGGCATCTGTGTCGGCATGCAAGCCTTGCTCGACACCAGTGAAGAGAACGATGGCGTTGATTGCATCGGCCTGTTCCCGGGCGCGGTGAAGTTCTTCGGCAAAGACCTGCATGAAGACGGCGAACACCTGAAAGTGCCGCACATGGGCTGGAACGAAGTGAAGCAGAAGGTCAGTCACCCGCTGTGGCACGACATTCCGGACATGGCGCGTTTCTACTTCGTGCACAGCTACTACATCGCCGCCGCCAATGCGCGTCAGGTGGTGGGTGGCGGTCACTACGGTGTCGATTTCGCTGCGGCGCTGGCCGATGGCTCGCGTTTCGCCGTGCAGTTCCACCCGGAGAAAAGCCATACCCATGGCCTGCAATTGCTGCAGAACTTCGCTGCGTGGGATGGTCGCTGGTAAATGGCCGTCAAGAAGAAGCCGCCGATCCTGACCCTCACTCCCGAGCAGGAGAGCGAGGCCAATCACAAGATCAAGCGCTTCATGGAGGATCGCTTCGAACTGGACCTGGGTTCGTTCGAAGCGGCCGAAATCCTTGAGTTGTTTACCCGCGAAATTGCTCCGCACTATTACAACAGGGCGATTTTCGATGTGCAGGCGCACCTCAAAGAGAGGTTCGAAAGCATCGAAAGCGACCTGTGGGCGCTCGAGAAAAACTGATTTCCGAGCCAAGCTGAACATTCGAATTTGAAGGTTTGCCAGATGCTGATTATTCCCGCTATCGATCTTAAAGACGGTGCCTGTGTTCGTCTGCGCCAGGGCCGCATGGAAGATTCCACGGTGTTCTCCGATGACCCGGTGAGCATGGCTGCCAAGTGGGTGGAGGGTGGTTGCCGCCGTCTGCATCTGGTCGACCTGAACGGCGCCTTCGAAGGCCAGCCGGTCAACGGCGAAGTGGTCACCGCCATCGCCAAGCGCTACCCGAACCTGCCGATCCAGATCGGCGGCGGTATCCGCTCCCTGGAAACCATCGAGCACTACGTCAAGGCTGGCGTGAGCTACGTGATCATCGGCACCAAAGCTGTTAAAGATCCGGCCTTCGTCGCTGAAGCCTGCCGTGCGTTCCCGGGCAAAGTGATTGTTGGCCTGGATGCCAAGGACGGTTTCGTCGCAACCGACGGCTGGGCTGAAATCAGCACCATCCAGGTGATCGACCTGGCCAAGCAATTTGAAGCCGACGGCGTGTCCGCGATCGTTTATACCGATATCGCCAAAGACGGCATGATGCAGGGCTGCAACGTGCCGTTCACCGCCGCGCTGGCCGCCGCCACATCGATCCCGGTGATCGCTTCCGGTGGCATCCACAACCTGGGTGACATCAAGACCCTGCTTGACGCCAAGGCGCCAGGCATCATCGGCGCAATCACCGGCCGGGCGATCTACGAAGGCACCCTCGACGTCGCTGAAGCGCAAGCTTTCTGCGATTCGTACAAAGGCTGAGGACTGACCATGGCGCTGGCCAAACGCATCATCCCTTGCCTGGACGTGGACAACGGCCGGGTGGTCAAGGGTGTGAAATTCGAAAACATTCGCGACGCCGGTGACCCGGTGGAAATCGCTCGTCGTTACGACGAGCAGGGTGCCGACGAGATTACCTTTCTCGACATCACCGCCAGCGTCGATGGCCGCGACACCACGTTGCACACCGTCGAGCGCATGGCCAGCCAGGTGTTCATTCCGCTGACCGTGGGTGGTGGCGTGCGTACCGTGCAAGACATTCGCAACCTGCTGAACGCTGGCGCGGACAAGGTCTCGATCAACACCGCAGCGGTGTTCAATCCGGAGTTCGTCGGCGAAGCCGCACAGCATTTCGGCTCGCAGTGCATCGTTGTTGCCATCGATGCGAAGAAGGTCTCCGCTCCGGGCGAAACCCCGCGCTGGGAAATCTTCACCCACGGTGGCCGCAAGCCGACCGGGCTCGATGCCGTTGAGTGGGCGAAGAAGATGGAAGGCCTGGGTGCCGGCGAAATCCTCCTGACCAGCATGGATCAGGACGGCATGAAGAACGGCTTCGACCTCGGCGTCACCCGCGCCATCAGCGATGCCTTGAGCATTCCGGTGATCGCCTCCGGCGGCGTCGGCAATCTTCAGCACTTGGCTGACGGCATTCTCGAAGGTCACGCCAGCGCGGTATTGGCGGCGAGTATTTTCCACTTCGGCGAATACACCGTTCAGGAAGCCAAGGCGTATATGGCCCATCGCGGAATCGTGATGCGTTAAACAAACCGATGCAGGCCAGTAGACATCATGGCGGGCTCAAGGCACTCTTGGGTACGCCATGGATTTCGGTAGCCAGACATGCTTAAACGCCTTCTTCTAGCCCTCGCCAGCACTTCCCTGTTGTTTATCAGCACAGCGCAAGCTGCAGACAGTCCCGACACCGACATTGTGTTGCTGACGGAAAACTTCCCGCCGTACAACATGGCGAAGAATGGAAAGAATTTCGCCCAGGGCGAGAACATCGATGGCATTGCTACGGACATCGTTCGTGAAATATTCAAGCGTACCGACATTACCTATAGCCTGACCCTGCGCTTTCCTTGGGAGCGAGTGTACAAACTCGCCCTGGAAAACCCCGGTTACGGCGCGTTCGTGATGGCGCGGTTGCCCGACCGAGAGAAACTCTTCAAGTGGGTCGGGCCGATCGGTCCGGACGACTGGATCATGCTGGCCAAGGCTGACAGCAAAATCACCCTCGAAACCCTGGATGACGCGCGAAAGTACAAGATCGGTGCGTACAAGGGTGACGCCATTGCCATGACCCTGGCCAAGCAGGGCTTGAAGCCGGTGGTGGTGCTGCGCGATCAGGACAATGCGAAGAAACTGGTCAACGGGCAGATTGACCTGTGGGCCACCGGCGATCCGGCCGGGCGCTATCTGGCGCGTCAGGAAGGCGTGAGCGGGCTCAAGACCGTTTTGCGCTTTAACAGCGCCGAGCTGTACCTGGCACTGAACAAGGATGTGCCGGACGAAACGGTTGCCAGACTTCAGGCAGCGCTGGATCAGTTGCGCAAGGAAGGCAAGGTCGACGAGATCATGGCGCGGTATTTGTAATCCCTGTAGGAGCTGGCTTGCCAGCGATGGCGGCCGAAAGGGCAATGCAAATCTCGAGGCCGCATCGCCAGCAAGCCGGCTCCTACAGTGATCGGCGACGAGCCAATCAGCGGTAAACGCCATCCTTTCCATGCGCTGCCATCGCCCGATTACCGCGCACGCTGACCATCTGCTTGATATCGATCCACTCAATCCCCTGTGCCTTCAACTTTGGCAACTCACGCTCCAGCACCGCCAGCGTCTGCGGATACGGATGCCCGATCATCACCGCCGAACCCTGCTTGTGCGCCAGGCTGATCGCTGTCCGTAACTGCGTGAAGATTGCTGCTTCCGTGCGCTCGTCATCCAGAAACACATCCCGCGAAACGCTCGCCAAACCAATCTTCTGTGCTTCTGCGGCGGCGACAGTCTGTGCGCTGGTGCGGCTGTCCAGGAAGATTTTGTGTCGACTTTGCAGATTCGCCATCAACCAGGCCATCGCCGGTTGCTGGGCGGTCATGCGACTGCCCATGTGATTATTGATGCCTGCGGTGTAGGGCACCGCTTTGAAAGCCGCGTCGAGGCGCTTCTCAAGTTCTCCGAGGGGCAACTCGGGATGCCAGGCGAACGGTCCGGTGGCCGGGTCCATGGGCATGTGCAGGATGACGATTTTGCCGGCGCGATGGGCTTCGCGGGCGAACTCGGTGGCGTGGGGCGTGTCGGGCATGATCGCCGCCGTCACTGGGCCGGGCAGCGCCAATACACGGCGATCCCGGGGCAGGCTTTGCCCAAGGTCATCGATGATTAGCGTCAGATAGGCCTTGTGAGGCGTCGACCCGGCGGATTCTGCGTGAGCAGTACCCGCCAGGCAGCACAACAGGATGAGGATTAAGCGCAGACCCATTCTCAACGGCCGGAGGTGATGCTCAGCCCTTTGAGCAGGCTCAGGGCCTGGGCCAATTGGTAGTCGTCATCCTGCGGCATAGGCTTGGCTTTGCCGCTGGAGCCGGTTGGTTTGTCGGCGCCACCGTTGCCATTGCCGAGGTGACCTTGCAGGTCGGCTTCCTTGAAGTATTCGCCGTCCTGCTCGCTGGTGATCTTGGCCTTGCGCACTTCGATGTCCGGGACGATGCCCTGGGCCTGGATCGAGCGGCCGTTCGGCGTGAAATACAGCGCCGTGGTGATTTTCAGGGCGCGGTCATTGTTCAGTGGCAACACGGTTTGTACCGAGCCTTTACCGAAACTGGTGGTGCCCATGACCACTGCACGTTTCTGATCCTGCAAGGCGCCCGCGACAATTTCCGACGCCGAGGCGCTGCCACCATTGATCAGCACGACCATTGGCACGGCTTCGCTTTCATCCTTGCCGGTGGCGTTGAAGCGCAGCTCGGAGTTGGCGATTCGGCCCTTGGTGTAAACGATCAGGCCTTTGGTGATGAAGTGGTCGACCACTTCAACTGCCGATTGCAGCACGCCACCCGGGTTGTTGCGCAGGTCGAGGATGATGCCTTTGAGCTTCTTGCCGTTGTCTTTGCGCAATTTGGCCAAGGCCTTGGAGACCTCTTCGCCGGTCTTGACCTGGAACTGGGTGATGCGGATGTAGCCGTAGCCGGACTCCAGCAACTGGCTCTTCACGCTCTTCACTTGAATGATCGCGCGGGCCAGTGTCACGTCGAACGGTGTGCCACCGTCGCGGACCAGGGTCAGGGTGATTTTTTCGCCGATCTTGCCGCGCATCTTGTCCACGGCTTCGGTCATGGTCTGGCCACGGGTTGGCTGACCGTTGATCTTGACGATGAAGTCGCCGGCCTGAATGCCAGCCTTGGATGCCGGGGTGTCGTCGATTGGCGACACCACTTTGATGAATCCGTCTTCGGCGCCGACTTCGATGCCCAGGCCACCGAATTCGCCGCTGGTGCTTTCCTGCAATTCAGCGAAGTCTTCCGGGCCGAGGTAGGCGGAGTGCGGGTCAAGGTTGCTGAGCATGCCTTTGATGGCATTTTCCAGCAGGGTTTTATCGTCTACCGGCTCGACATACGCCGCTTTGATCCGATCCATGACCTCGGCAAAGGTGCGCAACTCTTCCAGCGGCAATGGCGCCTTGGTGGTTGCAGCAGTGCCCGCAGGCGCGACTGCCGGGGCCGGTTGAGCGGCGAACGCCAACGGCGCGCCGATCACCAGGGCAATCGTCAGGGCGAGCGAGGTAAGGCGGGACAAATGCAGCATGTCGAACGAACTCCTGAATGTAGGCAGCGCGCTTATCCTTGCGCGCGACACCATTGTGCCGGGTCACTCGGGTGACCCTGCTGACGAATCGCGAAATACAGAGCCGGTGTGTCCTGGCCACCACTGCTACCGACAGTGGAAATGGACTCACCGGCTTTAACCACGTCACCCGCAGACTTGAGCAGTGTCTGGTTGTGACCGTAAAGACTCAAAAAACCGTTGCCGTGATCGAGGATCACCAGCAGCCCCGCGCCGCGCAACCAGTCGGCGAACACCACGCGCCCGCCATGCACCGCATGCACGGTGCTACCAGCGGAAGCACCGATCATCACGCCGTCCCATTTGGTCCGGGCGTCGTCGCCACGGCTTTCGCCGAAGCGCGCCAACAGTCGACCATCGACAGGCCATGGAAGTTTGCCGCGAGTTGACGCAAATGCACCGCCAAAGGTTTCGCCGGAGCTTGAAACCAATGCGCCAGGTGTTGATTTAACCGGTTTGCGTGGGGCGTCAGTCTCATCTGCTTGAGCCTGGGCCTCACGTAAACGCTTTTTTTCGGCTTCCTGCTGGGCGATCAGCGCTTTTTGCCGCGCTTCTTCTGCCTCACGAGCCTGGCGAGCCAGGGTTTCTTCAATGGTTTTAAGGACTTTAGACAGGTCTGCCTGATCCTGCTCGCGGGCTGCCAGTTTCTGGTCGCGCGCTTTCACGTCGTCGTTGAGCTTGGCCAGAACTTGCTGGCGCTCCTGGCGAACTTTCTCGAGTTCGCCACGCTGGGATTCGAGGCTGCTTTGCTGCACCAGCAATTGCGCTTGCTGCATGGCGATGTCTTTTTCGACATTGGCCAATTGGCGCAGGGTTTCGTTGAAATTCTTCAGCTGCTCCAGGCGGGCCTGGCTCAGGTAGTCGTAATAGGTGAGGGTGCGGGCAAATTTTTCGGGGTTCTGCTGGTTGAGCAGCAGCTTCAGGTATTCCTGACGACCGTTCTGATAGGCCGCCCGGGCCTGGATGGCGATCAGTCGTTGCTGTTCAGTGCGCGCGCTCTGGAGTTTTTTTTTCTCTGCATCGAGCCGCTGCAGCTCGGATTCGCTCTTCTTCAGCTCTTTTTGCAGGGCATCGACCTGCTTCTCGAGCTTGCCCATTTCGGTCTCGGTGCCTTTGAGATCCTTCTGCACCCCGGATTTTTCTTCCTGGAGCTTGCCCAGCAGCTTTTTCAGCTCGGCAATGTCCTGACGCGTAGCGTCCAACTGTTGTTGGGTTTGCGTGCGCTCGTCAGCGAAGGCCGGTTGGAGCAGGCAAGTCAGGGCGAGGGCTATCAGGACGCGGAGCATAGAGGCGGGCGGCACCAGGGAAAGGGACGGCCTAGTATGCCCGCCATGCGCAGCAAAAAAAATGCCCATTTCTGACTGTGTGATAACTGGAACAAGATGCTGGGAGATTTAATCTTTAAAACCACCACAAACACTGTAGGAGCTGGCTTGCCAGCGATGGCGGATGATCAGTCAGCATAGATGCTGACTGTCAAATTGCTATCGCTGGCAAGCCAGCTCCTACAAGGGTATTTCAGTGCTTGTGCGGCCGGGTTAAACCAGAATCGAAGTCCCGGTCATTTCCGCCGGCTGTTCCAGGCCCAGCAGCTTCAGCATGGTCGGCGCTACGTCCGCCAGAACGCCACCTTCACGGACCTTCAGGTCGCGCTTGCCGACATAGATGAACGGCACTGGCTCTGTGGTGTGCGCGGTGTGCGCCTGGCCAGTGGATGCGTCGGACATTTGCTCGACGTTGCCGTGGTCGGCGGTGATCAGCGCTTCGCCACCGACTTTTTCCAGCGCCTCGACGATACGACCGACGCACTGGTCCAGGCATTCAACGGCTTTCACCGCCGCGTCGAACACGCCACTGTGGCCAACCATGTCGCCGTTGGCGTAGTTGACCACGATCACGTCGTAACGCTGGTTTTCGATGGCGTCGACGATACGGTCGGTGACTTCCGGTGCACTCATTTCCGGCTGCAAGTCGTAAGTGGCGACTTTCGGCGACGGGATCAGGATGCGCTCTTCGCCCGGGAACGGTTCTTCGCGACCGCCGGAGAAGAAGAAGGTCACGTGGGCGTACTTCTCGGTTTCAGCGATGCGCAGCTGGGTCTTGCCGTTTTTCGCCAGGTAATCGCCCAGCACGTTTTCCAGGCTGCCGGCGGCGAAGGCCGATGGCGCGGGAATGCTGGCGGCGTATTGGGTCAGCATGACGAAACCAGCCAGTTTCGGCTGGCGGGTGCGTTCGAATTCCTTGAAGTCGTCTTCGACGAATACACGGGTCAGTTCACGGGCGCGGTCGGCGCGGAAGTTCATGAACACCACGGCATCGCCGTCTTCGACTTTTACCGGCTCACCGATGGAGGTGGCTTTGACGAATTCGTCGCTCTCGCCACGCTCGTAAGCGGCTTGCAGGCCTTCCTGAGCGGTGGCGGCGTTGAATTCGCCATTGCCGTCGACGATCAGGTTGTAGGCCTGGGATACACGGTCCCAACGGTTGTCGCGGTCCATCGCGAAATAACGGCCGATGAGGCTGGCGATGCGACCTTTGCCCAATGCCTGGAACGTGGCGTCCAGCAGCTCGATCGACGATTGCGCGCTTTTCGGCGGGGTGTCGCGGCCGTCGAGGAAGGCGTGCAGGTAGATTTTTTCGGCGCCACGCTTGGCAGCCAGTTCGGCCATGGCGACCAGGTGATCCTGGTGGCTGTGCACGCCGCCATCGGACAGCAGGCCCATGAAGTGCACGGCTTTGCCGGCAGCAACGGCTTTATCCACTGCGGCGCAGATGGTCGGGTTCTCGAAAAACTCGCCGTCGCGGATCGATTTGGTCACGCGAGTGAAGTCTTGATACACCACGCGACCGGCGCCGAGGTTCATGTGGCCGACTTCGGAGTTGCCCATCTGGCCATCCGGCAAGCCGACGTCCATGCCACTGCCCGAAATCAGGCCGTTGGGCACGGTGGCCCACAAGCGGTCCAGTACGGGCTTCTTCGCGGCAAAGATCGCGTTGGATTCGGGGTTATCGCTGTGACCGAAGCCGTCGAGAATCATCAGGACCAAAGGTTTAGGCGTGGTAGTCATGGAATCCACTCGTGGCTGAGGTAAAAAGGAGTAATGGAAAAAGGGAGTCGCAGTTTAATGCGAAGTTCCGGCCACGTCACCGCCGGACGGGGTTTGGCCCACCCTAGGGGCTGTGTATACTGGCCGACATTTTAACGCCCTGGAACCTCCTTCGATGGTTGCTCACCTGATTGAATTTGCCACTAACCACTACATTCTCGTCGGTATCTTCGTCGTACTGCTGGCCGCGCTGATCGCCTATCAGATGCAAGGTGGCGGCCGTAGCCTGAGCACGGGCGAACTGACTGGCCTGGTCAACAAAGACGCAGGCGTGGTAATCGACATTCGTCCGACCAAGGACTTCGCCGCCGGTCACATTGTTGGCGCGTTGAACATTCCTCACGACAAACTGGCCGCACGCGTTGGCGAGCTGGAAAAGCACAAGGCCAAGACCATCATCCTGGTCGACGCCATGGGCCAGACCGCCGGCACTCACGCCCGTGAGCTGGTGAAGGCTGGCTTCACTGCCGCCAAGCTGTCCGGTGGTGTGTCCAGCTGGAAAGCCGACAACCTGCCGCTGGTGAAGTGATATGAACAACGTCGTCGTCTATTCCAGCGATTACTGCCCTTACTGCTCGCGAGCCAAGTACCTGCTCGAGAACAAAGGCGTGGCCTTCGAAGAGATCAAGGTCGATGGCAAGCCGCAGGTGCGTGCCGCAATGGCTCAGAAAGCCGGACGCACGTCCGTGCCGCAGATCTGGATCGGCAGCACCCACGTGGGTGGTTGTGATGATTTGTTTGCCCTGGAGCGCGCCGGCAAGCTCGACGCGATGCTCAAGGCCTGAACTCCGTACCCTATAAAAGACCCAAGATCAGAAAGGATCTGAGATGACTGACCAACAGAACACTGCAGCTAGCGAAGAAGAAACCGCACCGCAATTCTCCTTGCAGCGCATCTACGTACGTGACTTGTCCTTTGAAGCCCCGAAAAGCCCGGCGATCTTCCGCCAGCAGTGGGAGCCGAGCGTCGGTCTGGATCTGAACACTCGTCAAAAGGCTCTGGAAAACGATTTCCACGAAGTCGTCCTGACCCTGTCGGTGACCGTGAAGAACGGCGACGAAGTGGCCTTCATCGCTGAGGTGCAACAGGCCGGTATCTTCCTGATCAAGAACCTCGACGACGCTTCGATGAGCCACACCCTCGGCGCGTTCTGCCCGAACATCCTGTTCCCGTACGCTCGTGAAGCGCTGGACAGCCTGGTGACCCGTGGCTCGTTCCCGGCCCTGATGCTGGCACCGGTGAATTTCGACGCCCTGTACGCGCAAGAGCTGCAACGCATGCAAGCGGCGGGCGAGACTCCGACCGTGCAATAAAAGCTTCGTTTGCTCCATGAAAAAAGCGCCGTAACAGGCGCTTTTTTTATGGACTGCTCCGCATCCTCCTGTAGGAGCTGCCGCAGGCTGCGATCTTTTGATCTTAAAAAATCAAGATCAAAAGATCGCAGCCTGCGGCAGCTCCTACATTGGACCGTGGGGTTACTTGAAGTCGTTTTGGCGCCAGGCTTCGTACACGGCCACCGCCACGGTGTTCGACAGATTCAGGCTGCGGCAACCTTCGCGCATCGGCAATCGCAAGCGTTGCTCGGCGGGCAGAGCGTCCAGAACGTCGGCCGGCAAGCCACGGCTTTCCGGACCGAACAGGAACGCATCACCCGGGGCGAAGCTGGCGTCGTGAAACGGCCGCGAGCCCTTGGTGGTGAAGGCGAACACCCGTGGATGACCGAGGCTTTCCAGGCAACTGGCCAAGTCGGCGTGGCGCTGCAGGGTGGCATACTCGTGATAGTCGAGGCCGGCCCGGCGCAGGCGCTTGTCGTCCATCTCGAAGCCCAGCGGTTCGATCAAATGCAGGTGGCAGCCACTGTTGGCGCACAGCCTGATAACGTTGCCGGTATTCGGCGGAATTTCTGGTTGGAAAAGGATGACGTGAAACATGCACGGCTCCGAAGGTAAAGATGAGCGGCATTCTACGCCGCAAGCCGACCCTCGTTCGAAACTATTCCCGCGCGTAATGGGATCGCTGGCGATTGTCGGTGTGATGGTGGGGCTGATGATCGGTCGCCTGACCACCCCGGACCCCAGCCAATTGCAGCAGGTTGAAGTGACGGACGACGGCCTGGTGGTGTGGTTCAACAATGAACCCAAGACCCACGGCGAGATAGTGGAAGGCAGCATCGCGCTGTTGTTCGAAGCAGAAGGCAAGGCGCAAAAAGGTCAGCTCAAGCTCAACGGCAAGGACGTGAACTGGCGAACGCGATTGAGTGACGGGGGATTGTTGCTGACGCTGGTGGCGGCCCGACCGCTGCAGGGCGACTGGGCCGGTAGCGAGGTCGATGACCGCTGGAGGCTGGAGATCCATCTCCGAGAGCAATAAAAGAGGGAATCCCCGGCCTGCCTGTACCAAGGTTCCCGAAACGGGAGGGTTCGCGCATTTCGGCGTGAACCCGGTGTAAAGAAGGAATCCCCGGCCTGCCTGTACCAAGGACCCCAAAACGGGAGGGCTCGTCGCGAGTGCGGTGTGAGCCCGGTGTAAAGAGGGGAATCCCCGGCCTGCCTGTACCAAGGTCCCCGAAACTGGGTAGTGAACTGAATCACTGAAGGGACTATTGCAGGGGGCATGCCAGAATTTAATAAATGGAAATAAAAAGTCGTTTCGATACGCCGAAAGCCCCGTAAATCGGGGCTTTCGTGTTTTTTCGATAAGGGTTCGGTTACGAACGCAGGCGGGTTTTCGGATCAGTTGGCGTGCGCGATTGCGGTTCACGGTGCATTGCGGCGGTGCACAAGCAAAAAAAGATCGCAGCCTTCGTCGGCCCTACAGGGAATTGCGTACCCCTGTAGGAGCTGACGAAGGCTGCGATCTTTTTGCGGACTACTGGAATCTGAAGCCGGACTTAACCCTCATCCCCCTCATCATCATCCCCGCCATCAACCTTCATCCCCAGCTCCTTGATCTTGCGAGTCAGGGTATTACGCCCCCAGCCCAGCAAAACAGCAGCATCGCGGCGGCGACCGGCGGTGTGCTTCAGGGCGGTCTCGATCATGATCCGCTCAAATGCCGGCACAGCGCTGTCGAGCAGGCTCGATTGACCGCGTGCCAACGCCTGATCGGCCCACTGACGCAGCGCCTGCTCCCAGTTGGTCACCGGTGCCGAATCCTGCGGCAGGCTCAGCAGCTCTGGCGGCAAGTCGCCAATGTGCACTTCGCGCCCGGAAGCCATCACCGTGATCCAGCGGCAAGTGTTCTCCAACTGACGCACGTTGCCCGGCCATGGCAGGTTTTTCAGGTATTCCTCGGTTTCGCTTTTCAGCAACTTCGGCTCGACGGCCAGCTCTTGCGCAGCACGGCTGAGGAAGTGCTTGGCCAGGGTCGGAATGTCTTCGCGACGGTCCGACAGGCGCGGGATGTGGATACGGATCACGTTGAGGCGGTGGAACAAGTCCTCACGGAATTTCCCGGCGTGGACCAGGGTTTCCAGGTTCTGGTGCGTTGCGGCGATGATCCGCACGTCAACCTTGACCGGCACATGGCCGCCAACGCGGTAGAACTCGCCATCGGCCAGTACGCGCAGCAATCGGGTCTGCGTGTCTGCGGGCATATCGCCAATTTCATCGAGGAAAAGCGTACCGCCGTCAGCCTGTTCGAAGCGTCCGCGACGCAGGTTGGCCGCGCCGGTGAACGCGCCTTTTTCGTGGCCGAACAGTTCGGACTCCATCAAATCCTTCGGGATCGCCGCCATGTTCAGCGCGATGAACGGCGAAGCCGCGCGCGGGCTGTGACGGTGCAGGGCGTGGGCCACCAGTTCTTTACCGGTCCCGGATTCGCCGTTGATCAGCACGGTGATGTTGGAATGGCTCAAGCGCCCGATAGCGCGAAACACTTCCTGCATCGCCGGCGCTTCGCCGATGATTTCCGGGGTGCGGGTGAGTGCGACCGGGACTTCCATCCCTTGTTGCTCTTGAGCGTGCTGATTCGCACGCTTGACCAGGGAAACCGCTTCATCAACGTCAAACGGCTTGGGCAGGTATTCGAACGCGCCGCCCTGATAGGACGCGACAGCGCTGTCCAGATCGGAATGCGCGGTCATGATGATCACTGGCAGCCGTGGGTGTTGCTCGCGAATCCGCGCCAGAAGGTCCAGGCCGCTGGCGCCGGGCATGCGGATGTCGGAGATGATCACGTCCGGCTGCTGGCGCGCCAAGCGGCTCATCACGCCATCGGCGCTGTCGAAGCTTTGTGTGGTCATGCCTTCTTGCTGCAAGGCTTTTTCCAGGACCCAACGGATAGAACGGTCGTCATCGACGATCCACACGGTTTCACTACGGCTCATGTCGATGTGGCTCCTTGTTCCAGTGGCAGAAAGATCGAGAAAGTGGTGTGGCCTGGGTGGCTGTCACATTCGATCAGGCCCTGGTGCTGGCTGATGATGTTCTGGGTAATGGCCAGGCCGAGCCCGGTACCGTCCGGACGACCGCTGACCATGGGAAAGAAGATGGTTTCCTGGAGTTCCGCAGGAATGCCGGGACCGTTGTCGATGATTTCGATCTTGGTCACCAGGCGATGGCGCACGTGGCCGATGGTGAATTGGCGCATGGCGCGGGTGCGCAAACTGATGCGGCCCAGGCGCAACTCGTTCTGGCTGCTGATGGCCTGCATCGCATTGCGCACGATATTCAGGACTGCCTGAATCATTTGTTCGCGATCGATCAGGACGTCGGGAATGCTTGGGTCATAGTCACGCACCAATGTAATGCAGCCTTGGCTTTCGGCCTCGACCAGATGGCAGACGCGCTCCAACACCTCGTGGATGTTGCACATCGCCAGCGACGGCAGCTTGTTGGAGCCGAGCATGCGGTCCACCAGATTTCTCAGGCGGTCGGCTTCTTCGATGATGACGTTGGTGTAGTCGCGCAGGCTTTCTTCCGGCAGCTCACGGGCCAGCAATTGCGCCGCGCCGCGAATCCCGCCCAGGGGGTTTTTGATTTCATGGGCCAGGCCGCGCACCAGCATCTTGCTGGTTTCCTGCTTCGACAGTTGCGCTTCTTCCTTGGTGATACGCAGCAAGCGGTCACGGGGATGGACTTCGAGCAGCAGCATTGTCTTGCCATCGCTCAGGATAGGCGTCACGGCGTAATCGACGGTCAGGGTTTGGCCGGTGAGGGCGGTGAGCATCGCTTCACGTTTGGTGAACGGGTGCGCCTGCTGCACCGCCTGACGCAAGGAATTCAGCGCCTCGGTGGATTCGGTGAATAACTCGCTGATGAATTGCCCATGGCTGCGCTGGCCGCTGATGGCCAGAAGCATCTCCGCCGCCGGGTTCATGTACTCAAGGCGCAATTCGGCGTCGAGCAGGATGGTCGCGGTGGTGAGGTTGTCGAGTAGCAAGCGGTGCAGTGCGTCGCTAATGGTCATCGGGACCTCTTTTGGAGCAGGGCGGCGCGCAGGAAAAAAGCGCTGATGCGGGGAAAATGCAAAAACCAAACCAAGGCTCCGAAAAGAAGCGTTAAACGCCTGAAACGGGCGTTTGACGCTCGATTGCGTGGCGTACTGCCAGCTAACGCGGGTACTTTCGAACCAAAATGGGTTGAAGTGTGAGCGCAGTGCAACGAATCGCACCAATATAGTGCGCAAAGCTGAACGACGTTTGAAAGGTGCAAGAACGAACTTTTTTCTTCGGGTTCGTCGGTAAGTGGGGATTTCGGTCGTCGGCCGAAGATGCGTTTGAAGGCACCCGATCAGCGCCCAGGCCCTCGATGCTTTCGCACCCGTTGCACGTAAAAAGTGACTGTCGAGCTCTGCTGAACCACGGTTTCGCCGTCAATCACTTGCACTGCCAGACTGTGTTCACCGCGGTCGATGTTCACCAATTGGAGGATTGGTACGTTGGTTGGCTGGCCGTAAGGTTGGCCATCCAGAAGCAGTCTCAATAGATGAGGGGCTTGCAGACGCGGTTTGATCAGTGCGTTGACGGTGAAGGTGCCATTGTTGGCGCGCAGGGCTTCGGTGGTGGGCAGACCGGTGAGTTCCAGCACCTCGTAGGCGGCTTGGGGTTGTTCCTTTGGTTTGGGTTGAGTCGGGGGCGCAGGAGGCGACAAGGGTTCGACGCGATTGAGCGGCGGCAGCTCGACCGGCTGGGCGTTCACACCGTCAGGTGGTTGATTGCTGTAGGCCGTGTTGCCCTCGGCGTCAGTGTACTTGTAGATCTGCGCCGATACGGGCAGGGCGATCAGCAAAAGGATGAAGAGAAAACCACGACCCATAAAATCGACCGGAAACGAAAGCGATAGGTGCAGCATAGGGCAGGGTTGGTGGTAGACCCAAGTCGCTAAACATTTGGGCATGATTTACGGGTTTTCCCAAACATCACAAATCCGTCTGTAGGAGCCGTGAAATGACGGGCACAAAAAAAGGCCTCCCGAAGGAGGCCTTTCTTGTCACGCCGCTTGCGCAGGCGCTACCGGATTAGCAGCTGTAGTACAGCTCGTATTCCAGTGGGTGTACGAAGGTACGTACCTTGATTTCTTCTTCGCTTTTCAGGGCGATGTAAGCGTCGATGAAATCGTCGCTGAAAACGCCGCCTTTGGTCAGGAACGCACGACCTTTGTCCAGCTCTTCCAGGGCTTCTTTCAAGCTGCCGCAAACTTGTGGGATCTCTTTCGCCTCTTCAGGCGGCAGGTCGTACAGGTTTTTGTCAGCAGCATCGCCAGGGTGAATCTTGTTCTGGATACCGTCCAGGCCAGCCATCAACAGGGCGGCGAAGCACAGGTACGGGTTGGCAGCCGGATCCGGGAAGCGAGCTTCGATACGGCGGGCTTTAGGGCTCGACACGTAAGGAATACGGATCGAAGCGGAGCGGTTGCGAGCCGAGTAGGCCAGCATAACTGGAGCTTCGAAGCCTGGAACCAGACGCTTGTAGGAGTTGGTCGCCGGGTTGGTGAAGCCGTTCAGGGCTTTACCGTGCTTGATGATGCCGCCGATGAAGTAAAGGGCGGTATCGGACAGGCCGGCATAGCCTTCGCCTGCGAAGGTGTTCTTGCCATCTTTCCAGATGGACATGTGTACGTGCATACCCGAACCGTTGTCGCCGTACAGCGGCTTAGGCATGAAGGTCGCGGTGCGGCCGTAAGCGTCAGCAACGTTGTGTACAACGTACTTCAGGGTTTGGGTTTCGTCGGCTTTCTTCACCAGGGTGTTGAACTTGACGCCGATTTCGTTCTGGCCGGCAGTTGCCACTTCGTGGTGGTGAACTTCGACGGTCAGGCCCATTTCTTCCAGTGCGTTGCACATGGAGGTACGGATTTCGTGGTCGTGGTCGAACGGTGGAACCGGGAAGTAGCCGCCTTTGACGCCTGGACGGTGGCCCTTGTTGCCGCCTTCGATGTCCTGGTCGGACATCCAGGAGCCTTGTTCGGAGTAGATCTTGAACATGGAGCCGGAGATGTCGGACTTGAACTTCACTTGGTCAAAGATGAAGAACTCTGGCTCTGGACCAGCGAATACGGTGTCACCGATACCGGTGGATTTCAGGTGTTCTTCAGCGCGCTTGGCGATCGCACGTGGGTCGCGGTCGTAGCCTTGCATGCTCGAAGGTTCGATGATGTCGCAGACCAGGATCAGGGTCGGCTCTTCGGTGAACGGGTCCAGGACAGCGGTGGAGTCGTCCGGCATCAGGATCATGTCGGAGGCTTCGATGCCTTTCCAGCCAGCGATGGAGGAACCGTCGAACATTTTGCCGACTTCAAAGAAGTCATCATCCAGCGCATCGCGAGCCGGCATGGTCACGTGGTGCTGAGTGCCCTTGGTGTCTGTGAAGCGCAGATCAATCCACTTGACGTCATGATCTTTGATGAGTTGAACCGACTTCGACATAGTGTCCTCCGGGTGGATTAGGGCTGGTAGTGGATGCCCTTAAATGTTTGTGATGCCGGCGCGAATACTCTGCCAAGGCAACCTGCCTCACAAGGGAGCAAATTGCATGCCAGTGCCCCACCATGGGTTTTTTGCCCCAAATTCACGCTTATAGACGTGCAAAGCTTCTTAAAGCAGAAAAATGCGCTCCTTAATGTGGCGCTGGAAAGTGAAAGTGACCCGTTTTGGTGCGCGCAAAACCTTCTGCACATTAACTGGTTAAACCTTGAGCAATTTCCGCTATAATCCGCGCCCCCCTTTTTCGGCAGGCCCTGCGCGCGCTGTTTCCATGAAATTAATCGTAAAAGTCTTCCCCGAGATCACCATCAAGAGCCGCCCGGTACGGATGCGTTTCATCCGTCAGTTGGCCAAGAACATCCGTGCCGTGCTCCGCGATCTGGACCCGGCTGTGGTGGTGAACGGCGTGTGGGACAACCTCGAGCTGGAAACCCGCGTCAGCGATCCCAAGGCCCTGAAAGAGATGGGCGAGCGCCTGAGCTGCATGCCGGGCGTCGCGCACTTCCTGCAAATCGACGAATACCCGCTGGGCGACTTCGACGACATCGTCGAGAAGTGCAAACAGCATTACGGCGATGCGCTGGCCGGGAAGATTTTTTCGGTGCGTTGCAAACGCGCCGGCAAGCACCCATTTAGCTCCATAGACATCGAGAAATACGTCGGTAGCCAGTTGCGCCGACAGTGCGGTGCCGCCGGGATCGATCTGAAAAAGCCTGAAATCGAAGTTCGCATCGAAGTTCGCGACCAACGGTTGTTCGTGATCCACAGCCAGCACACCGGCATCGGCGGTTATCCGCTGGGAGCACTGGAACAGACGCTTGTGTTGATGTCCGGCGGGTTCGATTCCACCGTCGCGGCCTACCAGATCATGCGCCGTGGCCTGATGGCCCATTTCTGCTTCTTTAACCTGGGTGGACGGGCCCACGAGCTGGGCGTGATGGAAGTCGCGCACTTCATCTGGAAGAAGTACGGCAGCTCGCAACGCGTGCTATTTGTCAGTGTGCCGTTCGAGGAAGTGCTCGGAGAAATTCTCGGCAAAGTCGATAACAGTCATATGGGCGTAGTATTGAAGCGTATGATGTTGCGCGCTGCGTCGAAAATTGCTGATCGGCTGCAGATCGAGGCGCTGGTCACCGGTGAAGCGATCTCCCAGGTTTCGAGCCAGACATTGCCGAACCTGAACGTGATCGACTGCGTGACCGAGAAGCTGGTGCTGCGCCCGCTGATCGCCAGTCACAAGCAGGACATCATCGATACGGCCAACGAAATCGGCACCGCCGACTTCGCCAAGCACATGCCGGAATACTGCGGGGTCATTTCGGTGAACCCCAAGACCGCTGCAAAACGCCATCGCGTGGAGCACGAAGAGAAAGAGTTCGACATGGCCGTCCTTGAGCGTGCGCTCGAGAACGCCAAACTGGTACCGATCGATCGCGTGATCGATGAATTGGGCCAGGACGTACAGATTGAAGAAGTCAGCGATGCGCTGGCCGGTCAGATCGTCATCGACATCCGTCACCCGGATGCCGCTGAAGATGACCCGCTGGAGCTTGCTGGTATCGAGGTACAGACGATGCCGTTTTATGCACTGAACGCTCGTTTCAAGGAACTGGACCCTACTCGCCAGTACCTGCTGTATTGCGACAAAGGCGTGATGAGTCGCCTGCATGCCCACCATTTGCTCAGTGAGGGGCATGCCAATGTGCGCGTTTATCGACCGAGCTAAGTGCCCGGGGCTGTTTGCCTGTGGCCTGCGTCACCGGCCCCCCGATGCCACCGTCAAGCTGTAACGGCTTTTACGGACGCTACTGTTAATCGCTGCCAAGACTTGTCAGCACACCGAATCCTCTGATCGAGATACACAAGTGATCGAAAATCTACGCAACATCGCCATCATTGCTCACGTTGACCATGGTAAAACCACCCTGGTAGACAAACTCCTGCGTCAATCCGGCACCCTGGAGCGCAACGAGCTCAACGACGAGCGCGTGATGGACTCCAACGACCAGGAAAAAGAGCGCGGTATTACCATTCTGGCGAAAAACACCGCCATCAACTGGAACGGCTACCACATCAACATCGTGGACACCCCGGGCCACGCCGACTTCGGCGGCGAAGTTGAACGCGTAATGTCGATGGTTGACTCCGTTCTGCTGCTGGTTGACGCTCAAGACGGCCCTATGCCGCAAACCCGTTTCGTGACCAAGAAGGCTTTCGAAGCCGGCCTGCGTCCGATCGTGTGCATCAACAAGGTTGACCGTCCAGGCGCGCGTCCGGACTGGGTTCTGGACCAGATCTTCGACCTGTTCGACAACCTGGGTGCCACCGAAGAACAGCTGGACTTCAAAGTCGTCTACGCCTCGGCCCTGAACGGTATTGCCGGTCTGGACCACAACGAAATGGCTGAAGACATGACCCCGCTGTACCAGTCGATCGTCGACAACGTACCCGCGCCGGCTGTTGACCGTGACGGTCCGTTCCAGATGCAGATCTCCGCACTGGACTACAACAGCTTCCTGGGTGTTATCGGTGTTGGCCGTATCGCTCGTGGTCGCATCAAGCCGAACTCCCCGGTTGTCGCTATCGGCGCCGACGGCAAGAAGCGTAACGGTCGTATCCTGAAGCTGATGGGTCACCACGGTCTGCACCGTGTAGACGTTGACGAAGCTGCTGCAGGCGACATCGTGTGCATCAGCGGTATGGACTCGCTGTTCATCTCCGACACCCTGTGCCACCCGGACACCGTTGAAGCGATGAAGCCGTTGACCGTCGACGAGCCAACCGTTTCCATGACCTTCCAGGTAAACGACTCGCCATTCTGCGGTAAAGAAGGCAAGTTCGTGACTTCCCGTAACATCAAGGAACGTCTGGACAAAGAGCTGCTGTACAACGTTGCACTGCGCGTTGAAGAAGGCGACTCGGCTGACAAGTTCAAGGTTTCCGGCCGTGGCGAACTGCACCTCTCGGTACTGATCGAAACCATGCGTCGCGAAGGCTTCGAAATGGCTGTAGGCCGTCCGGAAGTGATCATCCGTCTGGTTGACGGCGTGAAGCACGAACCGTTCGAAAACGTCACCATCGACCTGCCGGAAGAATCCCAAGGCAAGGTGATGGAAGAGATGGGCCTGCGTAAAGGCGACCTGACCAACATGGTGCCGGATGGCAAAGGCCGTGTACGTCTGGAATACAACATCCCTGCTCGTGGTCTGATCGGTTTCCGTAACCAGTTCCTGACCCTGACCAACGGTGCTGGCATCCTGACCTCGATCTTCGACCGTTACGACGTGATGAAGTCGGGCGACATGTCCGGCCGTCAGAACGGCGTTCTGGTTTCGGTTGAAACCGGCAAGGCGCTGACCTACTCCCTGGAAACCCTGCAGGCACGTGGCAAGCTGTTCGTAGAGCACGGTCAGGAAATCTACAACGGTCAGATCGTTGGTCTGAACAGCCGTGACAACGACCTGGGCGTTAACCCTACCAAGGGCAAGAAGCTCGACAACATGCGTGCGTCGGGTAAAGACGAAACCATCGCTCTGGTTCCACCTGTTCGCTTCACCCTGGAACAGGCTCTGGAATTCATCCAGGACGACGAGCTGTGTGAAGTCACTCCTAAGTCCATCCGTCTTCGCAAGAAGATCCTGGACGAAAGCGAGCGTACCCGCGCTGCCAAGAAAGCCAAGGCGTAACATTTAGCCTGGCTTAACGAAAACGCCCCCGGTCGAGAGACCGGGGGCGTTTTTGTTTGTCTGCGATTTACGCCGAGCCTTTGTGGCGAGGGAGCTTGCTCCCGCTCGGCTGCGCAGCAGTCGTAAAATTTTGGGGTCGCTGCGCAACCCAGCGGGAGCGAGCTCCCTCGCCACGGATGTAACCGGTCAGAACCGCTCGATACTCCGCGAATACTGTTCGCGCACAACTTCTTTCGGCTTGTACGCGCAATACCCCGGCCGCGGGCCGATTTTCGGGTGGTTGCGGCAAGTATCCGGGCGCTTTTCATAAATAGTGCACAGACGGCTCTTACGATCCAGGTACAGGCAATCGTTGTTGCTCATGCGCTGGAGAGTGAAGATTCCCGACTTCTGGTTAAAGCGCTCGACCAGGCCTTCCTTTTGCAGGCGCTTGGCGATGTTCTTCGGCGGATCACCCATCTCGAACTCATCGACCACACCGATGCGGATCAGATCCTTGATCTTGACCTCGACCGGCAGCGTGCAGCAGCTGGACATGCAGGAGCCGCACATCGGGGCGGAGTACTTGGCCCAGGTATCGAGGCGGTCGATCTCCGCAGCGGCGATCAGGTTCGGCTTCATCATCGGTTGTTACCAGCGTGTGCATCAGGGCGCGCGATCATACCGGGACTGGTGGATTTTTGAACAACCTTTCGCCAGATTTTTTTCGTCACCGCTCAACACCACCGCTAATCCGGCACGGCACCTGCATTGATTCAAGTACACGACAATGGATTGCCGACCCAATTCGCACTAACGGGAAAAACTGCCGAACCGGAGCCTCTACCGCCTGTCAGACCGTCTAGGCTCAGACAACTCAAAGCTCGCTCGAGGTCTTATCGATGACTCAAGAACCACTTGTTCGCGAAGCAGAGGTGGCCGCATTCCGCGACGCCGTCTTGACCAAACTCACCTACGCGGTGGGCAAAGACCCGGATCACGCCTTCGACCACGACTGGTTCGAAGCCATTGCGCTGGCAGCGCGCGATCACATGGTCGAGCACTGGATGGACCACACGCGGCAGATCTATCGCAAAGGCCAGAAGCGCGTTTATTACCTCTCCCTGGAATTCCTCATCGGCCGGCTGCTCTACGACAGCTTGAGCAACCTAGGCTTGCTTGATGTGGCACGCGAGGCCCTGACCGAACTCGGCGTGGACCTGGAACGCATCCGCCTGCTGGAGCCCGATGCGGCGTTGGGCAACGGCGGCCTCGGTCGTCTGGCGGCGTGCTTCATGGAAAGCATGTCGACTCTCGGCATCGCCGGACACGGTTACGGCATTCGTTACGAACACGGCTTGTTCCGCCAGGCCATCGTCGACGGTTGGCAGCAGGAACAGACCGAGCACTGGCTGGATTTCGGCAACCCCTGGGAATTCGAGCGGCCGGAAGTGGTTTACCCGATCGGCTTCGGCGGCAGCGTCGAAACCGTGACCGATGAAAGCGGCAAGTCCAAGCAAGTCTGGCATCCGGCGGAAACCGTGCGGGCCATTGCCTATGACACGCCGGTGGTCGGTTGGCGCGGCGCGAGTGTGAACACGCTGCGTTTGTGGCGTGCGCGGGCGATGGAAGATTTGCACCTCGAGCGCTTCAACGCCGGCGACCACTTGGGCGCGGTTGCCGAAGTAGCGCGGGCCGAAAGTATCTCCCGCGTGCTGTACCCGGCGGACAGCACAGAGGCCGGTCAGGAATTGCGTCTGCGCCAGGAATATTTCTTCGTCGCCGCGTCCCTGCAGGATTTGCTGCGCCGCCATCGCAACATGCACACCTCGGTACTGACGCTGGGCGATCACGCGGCGATCCAGCTCAACGACACTCACCCGTCGATTGCCGTGGCCGAGCTGATGCGGCAATTGGTCGACGTCTATGACGTGGCGTGGGACGCCGCGTGGCAGGTCACGGTCGACACGCTGTCCTACACCAACCACACGCTGTTGCCGGAAGCACTGGAAACCTGGCCGGTCGGTTTGATGGAGCGCATGTTGCCGCGGCACATGCAGATCATTTATCTGATCAACGCCCAGCACATCGACTCGCTGCGCGCCAAAGGCATCCATGACTTCGACGTGCTGCGCGCGGTGTCGCTGATCGAAGAAGACAACGGCCGCCGTGTGCGCATGGGCAACCTGGCGTTTCTCGGTTCCCACAGCGTCAATGGCGTGTCCGGGTTACACACGCAGCTGATGCGCAAAACCGTGTTCTCTGAACTGCACAAACTCTATCCAGAGCGGATCAACAACAAGACCAACGGAATCACCTTCCGCCGCTGGTTGTATCAGGCCAACTCGGAACTGACCTCGATGCTGGTCGACGCCCTCGGCCCGGACCTGCTGGATAACCCGGAAGCGCGTCTGCTGGATCTTGAGCCGTTCGCCGAGAAGACCGCATTCCGCAAAGCCTTCGCCGAGCAGCGCCTGCACAGCAAAAAAGCCCTGGCGTACATCATTCACGAACGACTCGGGGTGGCGGTCAACCCGGCGGCGATGTTCGACGTGCAGGTCAAGCGGATCCACGAGTACAAACGACAACTGCTCAACCTCATGCACACCGTGGCGCTGTACCAGGCAATTCGCGCCGAGCCGGAAATCGACTGGGTGCCGCGAGTGAAAATCTTCGCTGGCAAGGCTGCCGCGAGCTATCACCAGGCCAAGCTGATCATCAAATTGACCAACGACATCGCCCGGGTGGTGAACAACGACCCGACCGTGCGCGGATTGTTGAAAGTGGTGTTCCTGCCCAACTACAACGTCAGCCTAGCGGAAAGTATTATTCCGGCGGCGGACTTGTCCGAGCAGATTTCCACCGCAGGGTTCGAAGCTTCGGGCACCAGCAACATGAAGTTCGGACTCAACGGCGCGTTGACAATCGGCACGCTGGACGGCGCGAACGTGGAAATGTGCGAGCGCATCGGCGCCGAGCACATGTTCATTTTCGGCCTCAGCGCGCAGCAGGTTGAAGCGCGTAAGCAGAACCATGAGTTCAGTGCGGTGCCGGACATTGCTGCGTCCCATCGGCTCAACGACGTACTGCAAGCGATTCGCGGCGGGGTGTTCTCGCCGGATGATCCGTCCCGTTATGCCGGGCTCATCGATTCGCTGGTGGACTACGATCGCTTCCTGGTGTGCGCCGATTTCGATTCCTACTGGAACGCGCAAATGCGCGTCGAAGCCCACTGGCACGACTCTAACGAATGGTGGCGTTCAGCGGTGTTGAACACGGCACGCATGGGCTGGTTCTCATCGGACCGGACGATTCGCGAGTACGCTACGGATATCTGGAAGGCGTTGGGGTAACTTTTCAGTCGGGTCGATATACTGGCGGCCGTAAAAGATCGCAGCCTTCGGCAGCTCCTACAGGATCAATGTAGGCGCTGCCGGAGGCTGCGATCTTTTTTGGAGCTGGCTACGCTAATCTTTCCGGATTGCGCTTAGGGATATCGACCATGCAATGGATGTTGATGCTGATTGGCCTCGTTGTGGGCTGGATACTCGACGAGTCGTTCGGCGATGCGCTGCTGGGCGCGCTACTGGGTTTGGGAATCGGCCAGGCCATTCGCATCGGTCGTCTGGATTCCCAAACTGTCGAGCAGCGCCGTTTGCTGGAACAGGCGCGGGTTGCGCTGCATGCAGTCGAGCAACGGCTGGCCGTGCTGGACGTGTCGGGTGCCACCTCACCGCAAGCAGTCGGCGAACCTGTTGTCACCAAGTCCGTTTCAATCCCAGACATTGTCGAAGCGCCGCAACTGATCTGGGAACTGCCGCCCGAACTTGATCCCGTCACCACGACCGAAGCCAGCCGCCCGCTCCCCGTGGATGCCTGGAAACCAGTCGCCCGCGAACCGCAACAACCCGCCACCCCTCGCGCACCTAACCTCATCGACCGCGCCATCAGCGGTGCCCGCGCATGGCTGTTTGGCGGCAACACGGTGCTCCGGGTCGGCGTGGTGCTGTTGTTTCTCGGTCTGGCCTTCCTGTTGCGCTACGCCACCGAGGGCGTGGTGATACCGATCGAATTACGCTACGCCGGCGTCGCGGCAGCAGCGCTGGGGTTGCTCGGTTTAGGCTGGTGGCTGAGGGCCCGCAACAGCCAGTACGCCTTGATCCTGCAAGGCACCGGCATCGCCGTGTTGTACCTGACCGTGTTTGCCGCGATGCGCCTGCATCCGTTGCTCGACCCCACGGCGGCGTTTGGCCTGTTGGTGGCGGTGACGGTGTTCTCGGCGATTCTCGCCATCACCCAGGATTCCCTGGGACTGGCTGCCGCCGCTGCGCTCGGGGGTTTCGCCGCTCCCCTCCTGGTGTCCACCGGGGCCGGTAGCCACGTCGCGCTGTTCAGCTACTTCGCATTGCTCAATGCCGGGATCTTTGCCATTGCGTGGTTCAAGGCTTGGCGTTTGCTGAACGTGATCGGCTTCAACGGCACCTTCGGTATTGGTTTTGTCTGGGGTATACGTTCCTACACGCCGGACTTGCTCTGGAGCACAGAGCCGTTCCTGATCCTGTTCTTCCTGATGTACCTGGCCATCGGTTTGTTATTCGCGCGGCGCAAGCTGCTGGAATTGTCAGATACGCCTGAAGACGACAGCCGTGAGGCGCTGCTTCGCTGGTCAGCACGCAAAGGTGATTACGTCGACGGCACACTGCTATTCGGTCCGCCGCTGGTGGGCTTCGGCTTGCAGTTCGCGCTGGTCCAGCATCTTGAGTTCGCTGCCGCGTTCAGCGCCTTGGCGTTGGGCATTATCTACATGGGTTTGGCTCGGCTACTCATGGGTGGAAAGGCGCTGCTGCTGACGGAAACCTGCCTGGCGTTGGGCGTGATCTTCACCAGCCTGGCAATCCCGTTGGGGCTCGATGCGCGCTGGACGACAGCGGCGTGGGCGGTGGAAGGCGCGGGGATTTTCTGGCTCGGTCTGCGTCAACAGCGGCCGTTGGCGCGGGCCTTTGCCTTGTTGCTGCAACTGGGTTCGGCGTTGGCGTTCCTCAGCGAACTGCGCAGTGGAGACAGCAGCCTGATCAGCGGCGCGCCCTTGGGCGCATTGTTGCTGGGCTGCGCCTTGTTGTTCAGTTTCTACCAATTGCACAAAGCGTTGCCCGAGCACACGAAATCCTGGGAGCGTAAAGGATTGCCGGTGCTGGCCTGTCTCGGTCTGACGTTCCTCTATCTGCTGGCGCCGCTGTTCTTCTTCACCCATGGCACGGTCATCAGTTGGGCGTTGGCCGGGTTGGCGACGTTGTTTGTCGGCCTGCGATTGCCATCGCGCACGTTCCTGTTCAGCGCGTTTGCCGTGCAATTGCTCGGTGGCGTTTTATTCCTGATGGCAGGCTCGGATCTGTTTGCTTTGCAGGCCGGCGACGCGTTGCAGCCATTGGCCCATGGTGGGTTCTGGACGCCGCTGGTGTTGGGGCTGGCGGCGTTGCTCGGGGCGTGGCGCTTGCACTTGGACAATCCGCCCAAGGCGTTCGATGGATTGGCTTTGCAGCGTTTCTCTCAAGCGTTGCTGGTGTGGGGTGCAGGCTGGTGGGCGCTGGCTTGGGTTACCGAGGTATTGCGCTTTGCCCCGCTGAATCTGCAAGCGACGTTCTTGCTCGCCGTCGCAGCCTTGAGTGTTGCGTTGTGGACGGTGTTGGCCCTGCGCTTGAAATGGCCATCGCTGGGACTGCTCTGCACCTTGCTGATTCCGGCGGCCGGCCTGGTATTGCTCGGCGCTTGGCATTCGCGTTATCACCCGGCGGCTGACTTCGGTTGGCTGGTGTGGACGTCGGTCTTCGTTGTGCATTTCATCTCGCTGCGCCGCTTGGCGCCGATGCTGCCGGCGTGGGCGCTGAGTGCCGCGCACGTGCTTGGTTGCTGGCTGTTGATTGGGGTGCTGGCGCTGGAGCTGCGATATGGACTGCTGCTGATGTCCGAGCAGTACAACGCCTGGCGCTGGCTGGGTTGGGCGATTCTGCCGAGCCTGTATCTGGTGCTGATGGCTTCCCCGCGTGCCTGGCCCTGGCCGGTGTCGGCTTATGCCCGGGAATATCGGGTTTACGCCGCCGCGCCTTTGGCTTTGCTGATGTTGGGCTGGTTCTGGCTCGCCAATATCGTCAGCGACGGCGCCGCCGAGCCGCTGCCCTATGTGCCGCTGATCAATCCGCTGGAGTTGGGTTTGTTGTTTGCGTTGTTCGGCATCTACGTCTGGTCGCGCAGTGCCGTGCCGCAACTGGCGATCCGCAAGGACTACGCCTCTTATGCCACGCAAATGGTCGCCGGCGTTTCGCTGTTCACGTTCTTCACGGTAGTGGTCATGCGCACGGCGCATCACTGGAGCGGTGTGCCGTTCGAGTGGGATGCGTTGCTGGACTCGATGTTGGTGCAGGCCGGTCTGTCGATTGTCTGGACCTTGATGGCCCTGAGCCTGATGATTGGCGGCCATTTGCGGCATCGCCGTGAAGTCTGGCTGGTCGGCGCGGCGTTGATCGGCGTGGTGGTGGCCAAACTGTTCTTTGTCGAATTAAGTAACCGCGGCGGGTTGGCGCGGATCGTCTCGTTTATCGGCGTTGGCGTGTTGCTGCTGGTGGTCGGCTATTTCGCGCCATTGCCACCCAAACGCGTCGAAACTGCGCCGGATGCGGAAAAACCGGCGCCGGAAACCGAAGGAGTGTCGTCTTGAGTCAGAAGCTGAACCTTGGCTGGTTGGGCATTGTTGCAATGGGTGTGGCGCTGGCAGCGGCCGCTCAGGAGAAACCGGCGGACTTTGCCACGCAAGTGCCGCTGTCGGTCAGCGGTGACGGCCCGTGGTATCGCCTCGAGCTGCCCCTGACCGTGCAACTGAATGCGCGCCAGACCGACCTGAGCGATGTGCGGGTGTTCAACGCCGCCGGTGAACCACAGGCCTATGCATTGGCTCGGGAAACCGCGCAGGTCGACGACAACCGCACGCTGACCGACGTCAAATGGTTCCCGCTGTACAACGCGGCGGATGCCACCGAACGCGCACCGAGCGTGCGTGTGCAATCGAACGCCAACGGCTCGCTGGTCGAAGTGCAGCCTTCCAGCCAACTGGAAGCCGGTGAAGAAGCGTTGCGCGGCTGGTTGCTCGACGCCAGCGCGATCAAGGCGCCGTTGCAGCAACTGATCCTCGATTGGACCAGCGAACATGACGGTTTCCAGCGGTTCAGCATTGAGGCCAGCGACGATTTGCAGCAGTGGCAATCCTGGGGCGAGGGGCAAGTGGCGCGGCTGACGTTTGCCGACGAACGGGTCGAGCAGCACGAAGTCGGCCTGCCGGGGCAGTCGGCGCGCTATTTGCGATTGCTGTGGAAAACGCCGCAATCGGCGCCGATCCTGACTTCGGCGCAACTGCAAAGCGCCAGCCCCCGCAGCTTGCCGCTGCCGTTGGTCTGGTCGCAAGCGCTGGCCGGCAGTAGCGTGAAGGCCGGTGAATACACCTGGCAATTGCCGACGGGGCTTAACGTCGAGCGGGTGCAGATCGAGTTGAGCCAGCCCAACAGCCTGGCGCCCGTGATCTTGGCCGGTCGCCGGGACAGCAGCCTGCCGTGGCAGCCGCTGAACAGCGGTTTGCTTTATCGCCTGACCGAGAATGGCCAGGACGTGGTGCAAAACGAATTGCAGTTGTCGGGACAAACCGTGCAGCAGTTGAAGCTGACAGTGGATGAGCGCGGCGGTGGCCTTGGGGCGCAAGCACCCACGATCAAATTTGCCGTGCGCGCGACGCAATTGGTGTTTCTGGCGCGGGGGCCGGGGCCTTACACGCTGGCGCTGGGCAGTTCGACGGTGAAGGCGGCGAACCTGCCGTTGGCGACGCTGATTCCGGATTACAGCGCGGCGAAGATGGCGACATTGGGTTGGGCTTCGATTGAAGGTGGGGCGGTAGTGACCCCGCCGGCTTCGACAGTACCGGTGGAGATTGGTACTGACTGGAAGAAATTTGGCCTGTGGGCGGTGTTGTTGCTCAGTGTTTTGTTTCTGGCGGCGATGGCGTTCAGTCTGCTGCGCAAACCACCAACCAACACTTGAGAAAGGCTGGCACTGCGCGCCAGATCGCGGGCAAGCCCGCTCCCACAAGGAAAGCGCAGTACCTGTGGGAGCTGGCTTGCCAGCGATTACGGCCGTTCAGTCGATAGAAATGCTGATATGACCGCGACATTTACGCTCACTTCCAGACCAATTCGATCTACGCTAAACCCCGCGCATGAACTCTCTTCAGCCGATCACGTCTGATAGGAGGAAATACGCCCCGACTCGCGTTAAACTGCGCGGGTTTTTAGCCCCCCCCATTCTCCGGAGCCTTCCATGTCCCGCGTTACCTTGAGTCGCTATTTGATTGAGCAGACCCGCAGCAACAACACTCCTGCCGATCTGCGCTTCCTGATCGAAGTGGTGGCGCGTGCTTGCAAGGAGATCAACCACGCCGTGTCCAAAGGCGCCCTCGGCGGCGTTCTGGGCAGCATGGGCACTGAAAACGTCCAGGGCGAAGTGCAGAAGAAGCTCGATGTGATCTCCAACGAGATCCTGCTCGAAGCCAACGAATGGGGCGGTCACCTGGCCGGCATGGCGTCCGAAGAAATGGACAACGCCTACCAGATCCCGGGCAAATACCCGAAAGGCGCGTACCTGCTGGTATTCGACCCGCTGGACGGTTCGTCGAACATCGACATCAACGCCCCGGTCGGCACGATCTTCTCAGTACTGCGTTGCCCGAACGAATACCTGAGCCAGAACGAACCTTTGAATGAAAAGGCCTTCCTGCAGCCAGGCACCCAGCAAGTGGCCGCCGGTTACGCGATCTACGGTCCACAGACCATGCTGATCCTGACCCTGGGCGACGGCGTGAAAGGCTTCACCCTGGACCGTGAAATGGGCAGTTTCGTACTCACCCACGAAAACATCACCATTCCTGAGTCCACCCAGGAATTTGCGATCAACGCGTCCAATCAGCGTCACTGGGAAGCGCCGGTACAACGCTACGTCAGCGAGCTGCTGGCAGGCGATGAAGGCCCGCTGAAAAAGAACTACAACATGCGTTGGGTTGCCGCGATGGTCGCCGACGTACACCGCATCCTGACCCGTGGCGGTCTGTTCATGTACCCACGCGACAGCCGTGAGCCGTCGAAGCCGGGCAAACTGCGCCTGATGTACGAAGCCAACCCGATGTCGTTCCTGGTGGAACAAGCGGGCGGCGCATCCACCGATGGTCACCAACGCATCCTCGACATCCAGCCGGACGGCCTGCACCAGCGCGTAGCGGTGTTCCTCGGTTCGAAAGAAGAAGTTGCACGCGTGACGGCTTACCACAAGGAATAAACCATGACCGCGCCCTGGCAGCCGTTGCTCGAATGGTGGTTCGGAAACTCCGAATCAGCCAAAGAAGTGGCGGCGCAGAAGGGCAAGTTGTGGTTCGGCAAGCGCGACAGCCAGGACCTCGAAGCGCGCGAGCGTTTCGGGGGCCAGGTCGAACAGGCACTGGCCGGCGAATTGACCGATTGGGCGCAATGCCCCGAAGGTTGGCTGGCGTTGGTGCTGTTGCTCGATCAACTCCCGCGAATGATCTTTCGCGACTCTCCCAAGACTTATTCCGGTGATACAAGGGCCCAGGCGCTGGTCGCCCAAGGCATCGCTGCGGATTTCGATCGGCAGCTACGGCCCATCCAGCAGGTGTTCATTTTGCTGGTGTTCGAGCATTGCGAAAATCTGGCGGTGCAGAATGAAGGCGTCTCGCGTTACATCGAATTGGTGGCGCAGCAACCGGCGGCTGATCAGGCGTTATTTGCCGATTACCTGGATTTCGCCGAGCGGCATCAGAAAGTGATCGCGCAGTTTGGACGGTTTCCGCACAGGAATGCGGTGTTGGGGCGCGAGAGTACGGCTGAGGAATTGGCGTTTCTTTCGAAGCCGGGGTCGCGGTTCTAACGACGTCCTTAAGGATTGCCTTGAAGCAGCCGTTTCATTAGCAGGTTTGGCAGGCTTTTTCGCGTATCGGCAATGATATGGACGAAGACTGTCTGTTCACGAATCTCATAGATGACCCTGTTCATGCCAGAGACGACTTGTCGATACTGGCTGAGATTCAGCTTTTCGATTTCTTCCGGTATCGACCCTGAATAGGGCTGCGCGCCCAAATGGCGGATGGCGGCCTTAAGGCTGGAATAGGTGCTTTGCCAGGTTTGGCTTGAGAAATGTTTGATGAGGTAGGTACGAAGGTCTTTCAAGTCTGTTTCGGCGGACTGAAGAATGACGACCTTTAAACTCATTGATGGTCAACCTTGTCCAGGTCAGCGAAAACATCCTCGGCATCGCGAAACTTGCCTTCCTCGATCTCACGATTTCCCATTGCCAGAAGCTTTAAAAGAGCCATCGTGTCTTCTTGCTCCTCAAAACTTTTCACGTCCATGACGACCAGTTTTGCTTCACCGTTTTGGGTAATCACCAAAGGCTCGCGACTTTCTGTGAGTGTCTTGACGATTTCGGCGGTATGACTCTTCAAATAGCTGATTGGCTTTATTTGAGATGAAAGCTTCATGGCGTGGATCTCGGCAGAATGAGTGAGACCGAGTTTAGTCTTAATTCAGTCTAGTGTCAGATTGGGGCGATCAGTGATACCGCCATCGCGAGCAGGCACGCTCCCACATCGGGTTTTTGCCAATCACAGTCTATCTTTACGGCAGAGAATCCCTGTGGGAGCTGGCTTGCCAGCGATGAGACCAGTGAGAGCGCCTTAGATCCTGAAACTACCCACCAACTGCTTCAATCGTGCCGCCTGTTGTTCAAGATCCGCACACGCACGCAAGGTCGACTGCAAGTTCTCCACACCTTCCTGGTTCAGCGTGTTGATCTCGGTGATGTCGACGTTGATCGATTCCACCACGGCCGTCTGCTCTTCTGTCGCGGTCGCCACGGACTGGTTCATGCCGTCGATCTCGCCGATGCGCTGGGTCACGCTGCCCAGGCGTTCACCGGCCTGGTTGGCGATGCCGACGCTGCTTTCGCTCTGGCGCTGGCTGTCGGTCATGGTGCTCACGGCTTCGCGGGCGCCGACTTGCAGTTCTTCGATCATCTTCTGCACTTGCTGCGCCGAATCCTGGGTGCGATGGGCGAGGTTGCGCACTTCATCGGCAACCACGGCAAAACCGCGTCCGGCTTCACCGGCACGGGCGGCTTCGATGGCGGCGTTAAGGGCTAGCAGGTTGGTCTGCTGGGAGATGCTGGTGATCACTTCCAGAATCTGCCCGATGTTGACGGTGTTGCTGTTGAGCGTCTCGATGTTGCCGCACGAATCGCTGATCTTCGCCGAGAGCTGATGCATCGCCGAAATGGTCTTGTCGACGACCTGCTGACCGTCTTCGGCCAAGGCGCGCGCATCACTCGAATGCTGAGAGGCGAGGGCGGCGTTCTGGGCGATTTCCTGGGCGGCGGCGCCGAGCTGGTTGATCGCCGCGGCGACGCTGCTGGTGCGCGAGGCTTGCTGGTCGGAGTTGAACATCGACGAGTTGGACGCCGCGACCACGCGCAGGGCAACTTCGTTGACCTGGCCGGTGGCCGAGGACACTTCGATGATCGAAGTATGAATCCGCTCGACGAAGCGGTTGAACGACAGCCCCAATGCGCCGAACTCGTCGTGGCCGTGAATGGTCAGGCGCTTGGTCAGGTCACCTTCGCCTTCGGCGATGTCGTGCATGGCGCGACCCATGGTCAGCAATGGCTGCATCAGGAAGCTGATGAGCATGCCCAGCAACGCAATGATGATCACCACCGCAATGAACATGGCGATGACCGCGGAGGTGCGGAATTCGCTGAGCATCGAGAAGGCGGTGTCCTGGTCGAGCACCAGCGCCACATACCAATCCGCCGAAGGCACGCCGTTGACGTGGGTGAAGGAGATGAACTGGCGCTTGCCGTCGAACTCGACTTCTTTCATGCCCGGGCTGACTTTTGGTGCGCCATTGGGGTAGGCGTCTGCCAGGTTTTTCAGCACCAGTTTGCTGTCCGGGTGAATCAGGATTTTGCCGTCGGCGCTGACGATGAAGGCGTGACCGTGGCCGCCGAAGTTCAGCGAGTTGATGATCGCACTGACGCTGGACAGGTCGATGTCGGCCCCGGCGACGCCGATCATTTGGCCCTGGCGCTGCACCGGAGTGGCCACGGTGATGACCAGTTTGCCGGATGAGGCGGCGATGTACGGTTCCGTAACGATGGTTTGTTGCGCGCTGTTTGCCGCTTTGTACCAGCCACGGGCACGTGGGTCGTAGTCCGCCGCGCGGTTGCCCGCCGGGACCGAGAACATCACACCATCGGCGCCACCAAAGTAGCTCAACTGGAAATTGCCGGTGTAGGCGGGCAGGTCGATGACTCGCTTCAAGCTGGCGATAGCGTTGCCGTCGGCACTGACCTGTTGGGCCATCGATTGCAGTAACTGCATGCGGCTTTCCAGCCAGGTCTGGATGTTGCTGGTGGTCAGGCTGCCGAGTTCCTGCATCGAGGCTTCGGTGCTGGTGCGCAACGTCTGACGCTGGCGATAGTCGTTGAACAAGATGAAACAAGCGAATGCAACGGCCACCACGAGGGCAGCAGCCAACAAGATCTTGTGGCTGAACTTCATGTTTCTGGTCATTAAATGAGCTACCGCGGGAAGACTGGACGACATAGGGTGGCAATCGCCACGGACGTGGGCATTGCGCTGCCATTTATGTCGACTGGGCGGCGCCAAAGATTAGGCGCTTTTGGCGAAAACCGACGAAATGCCCGGTAGCCGAACAAAGTGGCTGATTTTCCATCAGAAGGCAGACGAGTGGCCTGATAAATAGCCGGTCGGCCAGGGAACCAGATAGAGGTTTTCTCTTCTAAGGTTCAGCTTGGCAGCCATGCCAATCCCTTCGTCCTCGGAGTTTCACCATGTCGCTGCGTTCCATCGCCCTGCTTTCGTTCTGCGTGTTGTTGGCTGCGTGCAGCAAGGTCAATCAGGAAAATTACTCGAAACTCTCGTCCGGTATGGCCAAGGCCGAGGTTGAAACCTTGCTCGGCAAACCGACCGATTGTTCGGGCGCGCTCGGCATGTCCAGTTGCACCTGGGGCGACAAGAACAGCTTTATCAGCGTGCAGTTTGCCGGTGACAAAGTGCTGATGTTTTCCGGCCAAGGCCTGAAGTAAACCGGGGCGATGCGCCCACGGAGAAAAACAATGAAGCGGTTATTGATGATGCTTTTTGCCGGCCTGCTATTGGCCGGCTGTGCCACTTCTGGCCAGGATACGTTGGCACCCAAGACGGCCAGCAGCGTCAACCTCAAGCGTTACCAGGGCACCTGGTATGAGTTGGCCCGACTGCCGATGTACTTCCAGCGCGACTGCGCGCAATCCGAAGCCCATTACACGCTCAAGCCTGACGGCAACGTAGCGGTATTGAACCGCTGCCTGACGGCGCAATGGCAGTGGGAAGAGGTCAAGGGTACGGCTTATCCGCAGGTGCCGGGCAAGTTCGACAAATTGTGGGTCGAGTTCGATACCTGGTTTTCGAGGCTGATTCCAGGCGTTGCGAAGGGCGAGTACTGGGTTCTTTACGTCAGCGATGACTACAAGACGGCTATCGTCGGTGACTCGAGTCGCAAATATTTGTGGCTGTTGTCACGCACACCGAAGGTCAATGGTGTGGTGCGTGAAGAGTTGCTGAGCAAGGCGCGTCAGCAGGGTTACGACACTACGCGGTTGATTTGGCGGGCGTCGGATACGCAGATGGCCAAGACTTCAAACTGATCCAATAAACCCTGTAGGAGCCGGCTTGCTGGCGATTCAGACACCCCGGTGTGTCAGGCAAATCGCAATCGCCAGCAAGCCGGCTCCTACAAAGGGCGGGCCTTAGCCCAAGAGGTCGCGCAACACCTGGGTGAAGGCGCGATTGCTTTCCTCTTCCCCGGCATGCCGCCCATCACGCACGACCCACTGGCCGTTCACCAGCACATCCCGCACCTGCCGATCGCCACCGGCAAACAACCAGCGATTCAAAATCCCGTCACCGCTCGCCGTCGCCAGGTACGGATCGTTGCCATCCAGCACCAGCCAATCCGCACGCTTGCCGACTTCCAATGCGCCAATCGGCTGCCCCAACGCTTGGGCGCCACCCTCCAGCGCGGCATCAAACAACGTGCGGCCAACCATCGGCTGATCCGCGCCATACAAACGGTTGCGGCGCTGATCGCGCAGACGCTGGCCATATTCCAGCCAACGCAACTCTTCCACCACGCTCAACGACACATGGCTGTCGGAACCAATGCCCATGCGCCCGCCCTGGGCGAGGAAGTCCACCGCCGGGAAAATCCCGTCGCCGAGGTTGGCTTCGGTGGTCAGGCACAGCCCGGCGATGGCGCGACTCTTGGCCATCAGCGTAACTTCTTCCGGGTTGGCGTGGGTCGCGTGGACCAGGCACCAGCGTTGGTCGACCTCGGTATTCTCATACAGCCATTGCAGCGGACGACGGCCGCTCCAGCTCAGGCAGTCGTCAACTTCTTTCTGCTGTTCGGCGATGTGAATGTGCACCGGGCACTGCTTGTCGCTGGCGGCCAGGACTTCGCTGATCTGCTGCGGCGTGACCGCGCGCAACGAGTGGAAACACAAACCAAGGGACTGCGCCGGTTGCTGTGCCAGGATCGGTTGCAGGCGCGATTGCAGTTTGAGGTAATTTTCGGTGCTGTTGATAAAGCGGCGCTGGCCTTCGTTCGGCGTTTGGCCACCGAACCCGGAGTGGCTGTAGAGTACCGGCAGCAAGGTCAAGCCGATACCGGCAGAACGGGCGGCCTGGCTGATGCGCAGCGCCAATTCCGCCGGATCAGCGTAAGGCTGGCCGTTGTTGTCGTGATGCACGTAATGAAATTCCGCCACCGAGGTGTAACCGGCCTTGAGCATTTCGATGTACAGCTGACGGGCGATAACGCCCAGTTGCTCCGGGCTGATTTTTCCGACGAGGCGGTACATCAGATCGCGCCAGGTCCAGAAACTGTCGTTCGGATTGCCGGCCACTTCCGCAAGACCCGCCATGGCGCGCTGGAACGCATGGGAGTGCAGATTCGGCATGCCCGGCAGCAGCGGACCGCTCAGCTTTTCGGCGCCATCTGCGTGGGAATCGGCCTGGATATGGGTCAATACGCCGTCGGCGCTGACCTCAAGACGTACATTGTTGGCCCATCCACTAGGCAGCAGCGCGCGTTCGGCAAAGAAGGCGGACATGGTTCAGCACCCCATCGTGTGTTATTTGTATATACATATACAGACGTTTGCCTGCTCGGTAAACTCCGGCAATCTAGTAACCCTCGACAAATGAACAAGGATTAACCGTGCCGACTCCGCCTGCCACATCGCCGCTGAGTGCCAATTTGGGCGACAGTCCGGCGCCCTTGTACGCTCGCGTCAAACAAATGATCACCCAGCAAATTGACAGTGGAAACTGGCCGCCGCACTACCGCGTGCCGTCCGAAAGCGAGCTGGTCAGTCAGCTAGGCTTCAGCCGCATGACCATCAACCGAGCCCTGCGCGAGATGACCGCCGACGGTCTGTTGGTGCGCATGCAAGGCGTTGGCACGTTCGTCGCCGAGCCAAAAAGCCAGTCCGCATTGTTTGAAGTGCACAACATCGCCGACGAAATCGCCTCCCGTGGCCATCGCCACACCTGCAAGGTCATCACCCTTGAAGAAGAGGCTGCCGGTTCCGAGCGCGCGCTGGCCCTGGACATGCGCGAAGGCCAGAAAGTTTTCCACTCGCTGATCGTGCATTTCGAAAACGATATTCCGGTGCAAATCGAAGACCGTTTCGTCAACGCACTGGTCGCGCCGGACTACCTCAAGCAGGACTTCACCCTGCAAACGCCTTACGCCTATTTGAACCAGGTCGCGCCGCTGACCGAAGGCGAGCACGTGGTCGAGGCGATTCTGGCCGAGTCGTCCGAATGCAAGTTGCTGCAGATTGAAAAAGGCGAGCCGTGCCTGTTGATTCGTCGCCGCACCTGGTCCGGCCGTCAGCCCGTGACCGCCGCCCGTTTGATACACCCCGGTTCCCGTCATCGTCTGGAAGGTCGCTTTCATAAATGAGCAGTTTGAAAGTTCTACGCGCCAAAGATTACCCGCGCATGCCGTGGAAGAACGGCGGCGGCAGCACCGAGGAAATCACCCGCGATGCCGGGACTGGCCTGGATGGTTTCGGCTGGCGCCTGTCGATTGCCGACATTGGTGAGTCGGGCGGGTTTTCGACGTTCGCCGGTTACGAGCGGATCATCACCGTATTGCAGGGTGACGGCATGACCTTGTCGGTGGACGGTCAAGTCACGCGGTCGTTGTTACCGATCGATCCGTTTGCCTTCAGTGGCGAAAGCAAAGTCTCCTGCACTTTGCTCGGTGGACCGATCCGCGATTTCAACCTGATCTATGCGCCGCAGCGTTACAGCGCAAGGTTGCAGTGGCTGGATGGTGAGCAGCGGTTTTTCAGCGAGGCCGGCACAGTGCTGGTTTTCAGTGTCAGTGACACGCTGGGAGTGAGCGTTGGTAACAGCGTCCAGCAACTGGGTCGCCATGATTGCCTGCAATTCGACGGTAACAACGGCTTGCTGGAAGTCTCCAGTAATGGTCCGTGCTGCGTGATCGAGCTGATCGCACGCTGATTCAAAACCCTTAAAAGATCGCAGCCTTCGGCAGCTCCTACAGGATCGATGTTGTCCACAAATTGTGTGGTGCACATGATCCCTGTAGGAGCTGCCGAAGGCTGCGATCTTTTGCTATTTAAACGTTCCTAAAAGCGCACCACTTTGTTACCGAACGCCCCAGCGTGGCGCAAAACCACGCTCAAGTAACAATTAACACCTCCTCAAAAAAATCCCCGCAAAAAATTTCATCTTCGCCAGAACCCTTGATCCAGGCGCTCTCCAGCCGCTCCAGAATTATTCTTGAACACCCATCCAACAAGTTGGCCGCTTGATTGCATATGCTTGTATGTACAAGTAAAGACGTATGCGTATGAGTCGATTCGAGACTCCCCGCAACGTCCACTGATTCGCTTGCTGCGCTTTGACGCGCACAGGCTGGCTTACCCACCGCCAGGGTTGGTTTGGATTGATCGCTGAGGAGTCTTTTTCGTGACTGACAATAAACCTACGAAGTTTCGTGACGTTGAAATCCGCGCTGCCCGCGGTAACAAGCTGACCGCCAAGAGCTGGCTGACCGAAGCGCCGCTGCGCATGCTGATGAACAACCTCGACCCGGAAGTCGCCGAGAACCCTAAAGAACTGGTGGTTTACGGCGGTATCGGTCGTGCGGCACGTAACTGGGAATGCTACGACAAGATCGTCGAGAGCCTGACCAACCTGAACGACGACGAGACCCTGCTGGTGCAATCCGGCAAGCCGGTCGGCGTGTTCAAGACTCACACCAATGCTCCACGCGTGCTGATCGCCAACTCCAACCTGGTTCCGCACTGGGCGAGCTGGGAGCACTTCAACGAACTGGACGCCAAAGGCCTGGCCATGTACGGCCAGATGACCGCCGGCAGCTGGATCTACATCGGCAGCCAGGGCATCGTCCAGGGTACCTACGAAACCTTCGTCGAAGCCGGCCGCCAACATTACAACGATGACCTGAAAGGCAAGTGGGTACTGACCGCTGGCCTGGGCGGCATGGGTGGGGCTCAGCCACTGGCCGCAACCTTGGCCGGCGCTTGCTCGCTGAACATCGAATGCCAACAGGTGAGCATCGATTTCCGTCTGAAAAGCCGCTATGTCGACGAGCAAGCCACTGACCTCGACGACGCGCTGGCTCGCATCGAAAAATACACCAAGGAAGGCAAGGCGATCTCCATCGCTCTGCTGGGCAACGCGGCAGAAATCCTGCCTGAACTGGTCAAGCGCGGCGTACGCCCGGACATGGTCACCGACCAGACCAGCGCCCACGACCCGCTTAACGGTTACCTGCCTGCCGGCTGGACCTGGGACCAGTACCGCGCTCGCGCCAAGACCGAGCCGGCCGCTGTAATCAAAGCCGCCAAGCAATCGATGGCCGTGCACGTTAAAGCGATGCTGGACTTCCAGAAAATGGGCGTGCCGACCTTCGACTACGGCAACAACATCCGTCAAATGGCGCAGGAAGAAGGCGTGGAAAACGCATTCGACTTCCCGGGTTTCGTACCGGCTTACATCCGTCCGCTGTTCTGCCGTGGTATCGGCCCGTTCCGTTGGGCTGCACTGTCGGGCAACGCTGAAGACATCTACAAGACCGACGCCAAGGTCAAAGAACTGATCCCGGACGACGCGCACCTGCACAACTGGCTGGACATGGCCCGCGAGCGCATCAGCTTCCAGGGTCTGCCGGCGCGTATCTGCTGGGTTGGCCTGGGCCTGCGCGCCAAGCTGGGCCTGGCATTCAACGAAATGGTTCGCAGCGGCGAGCTGTCCGCGCCAATCGTCATCGGTCGCGACCACCTGGACTCCGGTTCGGTATCGAGCCCGAACCGCGAAACCGAATCGATGCAGGACGGTTCCGACGCTGTGTCCGATTGGCCATTGCTCAACGCTCTGCTGAACACCGCGAGCGGCGCGACTTGGGTTTCCCTGCACCACGGCGGCGGCGTCGGCATGGGCTTCTCCCAGCACTCGGGCATGGTGATCGTCTGCGACGGTACTGACGAAGCGGCCGAGCGTATCGCTCGCGTGCTGCACAACGACCCGGCCACTGGCGTTATGCGTCACGCCGATGCCGGTTACCAGATCGCCATCGACTGCGCCAAGGAACAAGGGCTGAACCTGCCGATGATTACTGGCAAGTAATGCTTGCCCTGTAGGAGCCGGCTTGCTGGCGATAGCATCTGTGCGGTGCACCAGTTACACCGCGCCGCATGGATCGCCAGCAAGCCGGCTCCTACAGGGGATCACACCAACACCGAATAACAATCCACAGAGGTTGAACCATGGCTGTTAACAGCGAGCGTGCAGGCAGCAAACCGTTGATCGAGAAACGCTCGATCGACTACATCCCGGAAGCGGAAAGACACGGTCGTCTGTTCAGCCAGTTCACCTTGTGGATGGGTGCCAACCTGCAGATCACCGCGATTGTCACCGGGGCTTTGGCCGTGGTGCTGGGCGGTGATGTGTTCTGGTCGTTGATCGGTCTGTTGATCGGCCAACTGCTCGGCGGCGGCGTGATGGCGCTGCATGCCGCGCAAGGGCCCAAGCTTGGCTTGCCGCAGATGATCTCCAGCCGGGTGCAGTTCGGCGTCTACGGTGCGGCCATCCCGATTGTGCTGGTGTGCCTGATGTACCTGGGCTTTACCGCAACGGGCACGGTCCTTTCCGGCCAGGCGCTGGGTCAGTTGTTTGGTGTCAGCGACAGCGTCGGTATCCTCATTTTTGCCAGTGTCATCGTGCTGGTCACGGTGCTGGGCTATCGGGTGATCCATTGGATCGGCCGTGTCGCCAGTGTCATTGGCGTGATTGCCTTTGTGTATCTGTTCAGCCGCCTGATGACCCAGGTGGACGTTGGCGCACTCCTGCAAATCCGTCACTTCAGCTGGAGCAGCTTCCTGCTGGCGGTGTCGCTCGCGGCGTCCTGGCAGATCGCTTTCGGCCCCTACGTGGCTGACTACTCACGCTACCTGCCGAGCACCGTTTCCTCGGTGAAAACCTTTTTCGCTGCGGGTGCGGGTTCGGTCATTGGCGCGCAAGTGGCGATGATCCTCGGCGTGTTTGCCGCCGCTTCGGCCAACGGCCAATTCGCCGGTCACGAAGTAGCCTACATCGTCGGTCTGGGCGGTACCGGTGCCACCGCTGCGCTGCTGTACTTCAGCATCGCGTTTGGCAAGGTCACCATCTCCACGCTGAACTCCTATGGCAGCTTCATGTGCATAGCGACCATCATCAGCGGCTTCCGTGGTGAGCTGAAAGTCACGCGCTTGCAGCGTCTGGCCTTCGTGCTGGTGATTGTCGGTGCAGCGACCCTGATGGCATTGCTCGGCCAGCACTCGTTCCTCGGTGCGTTCAAGTCCTTCATCCTGTTCTTGCTGGCGTTCTTCACGCCATGGAGCGCGATCAACTTGGTGGACTACTACTGCATCACCCGCGAGCGCTATGACGTGCCGGCGCTGGCCGATCCGAATGGTCGCTACGGCCGTTGGAACGCCCTCGGTATCAGCGTCTATGTTTTCGGTGTGCTGGTGCAGCTGCCGTTCATCTCCACCAAGTTCTACACCGGCCCGCTGGTGGCTGCGCTGGGTGACGTGGATATTTCCTGGATCATCGGTCTGGTGATTCCCGCAGCCCTGTATTACGTGTGTGCAAAAAAATGGCACGGCAGCGTGCCCGATCAAATGATTCTGCCGGTCGAGCAGGACAGCGTTGTACAACCTAAAACAAGCGGGGCCGGTCGCGCTGCGGCGCAGGCCTGATTTGGACGTGGACAGGGCTGGATGCCTCTTGACTGCCGTAAGCCAATTCATGATTAGGAGCGTCACACAATGAAATCGAACAAGACCCTGCTGACCACTTTGCTTTCCATGGGCCTGCTGGCCAGCGCTGGCGCCACTCAGGCGGCGGGTTGGTGCGAGTCGGGCAAACCGGTGAAATTCGCCGGCCTGAACTGGGAAAGCGCCATGCTCCTGACCGACGTGATGCAAGTCGTGCTGGAGAAAGGCTACGACTGCAAGACCGACAGCCTGCCGGGCAACTCCATCACCATGGAAAACGCCTTGAGCAGCAACGACATCCAGGTGTTTGCTGAAGAATGGGTCGGCCGCAGTGAAGTCTGGAACAAGGCCGAGAAGGCCGGCAAAGTCGTCGGTGTCGGCGCGCCGGTGGTCGGTGCCATCGAAGGCTGGTACGTGCCGCGTTACGTGATCGAAGGCGACGCCAAGCGTAAGCTGGAGGCCAAGGCGCCGGACCTGAAAAACATCGCCGACCTGGCCAAATACTCCGCCGTGTTCAAGGACGCTGAAGAGCCTGCCAAGGGCCGTTTCTACAACTGCCCGGCCGGTTGGACCTGTGAGCTCGACAACAGCGAAATGCTGAAAAGCTACGGCCTGGAAAGCACCTACACCAACTTCCGCCCAGGCACCGGCCCGGCGCTGGATGCCGCGGTGCTGTCGAGCTACAAGCGTGGCGAGCCGATCCTGTTCTACTACTGGTCGCCAACCCCGCTGATGGGCCAGATCGACGTGGTGAAACTCGAAGAGAAACCCGGTGTGAACAAGACCGTGGATATCAAGGTCGGCCTGTCCAAGACTTTCCACGAAGAAGCACCGGAACTGGTGAGCGTGCTGGAAAAGGTCAACATTCCAATCGACCTGCTGAACCAGAACCTGGGTCGCATGACCAAAGAGCGCATCGAGTCGCCAAAACTGGCCAAGATCTTCCTGAAGGAACATCCTGAAGTCTGGCACGCATGGGTGAGCGAAGACGCAGCCAAGAAAATCGACGCAGCGCTTTGAAAACTACTGCGCTCGGCAATACTGCGTTGAAAGCAGACTCGAAATGCTCATTGACTAAAGTCAACTCCGCTTTCTCGCCTGCTTTCGCCTTGTCTTGCCTTCGCTCGCTACGTTTTCAAACAGCTTGTCTATAAGGGCAAGCTTTTAAGCACCGCTTGCGGTGCTTAAAAGCCCTTGATTGAGAGTCTCTTATGTTTCCCGAAAGCTTTACCTTTTCCATCGCCGACTGGGTCAACGGTTGGGTCGATTCGCTGGTCACCAACTACGGCGACGTGTTCCGCCACATCTCCGACACCCTGTTGTGGGCCATCGTCAATCTTGAAGGGCTGCTGCGTGCGGCGCCCTGGTGGCTGATGCTGGCGATCGTCGCCGGCGTGGCCTGGCATGCGACCCGTAAAGTCGTGACCACGGCGGTTATCGTCGGTCTGCTGTTCCTGGTGGGTGCGGTCGGCCTCTGGGACAAGCTGATGCAAACCCTCGCGCTGATGATGGTGGCGACGATCATTTCGGTGCTGATCGGCATTCCGCTGGGCATTCTCTCGGCACGCAGCAATCGTCTGCGTTCGGTGCTGATGCCGCTGCTGGACATCATGCAGACCATGCCGAGTTTCGTGTACCTGATCCCGGTGCTGATGCTGTTCGGCCTGGGCAAGGTCCCGGCGATTTTCGCCACCGTGATCTACGCCGCACCGCCGCTGATCCGTCTGACCGATCTGGGTATTCGCCAGGTCGACGGCGAAGTGATGGAAGCGATCAACGCCTTCGGTGCCAACCGCTGGCAGCAACTGTTCGGCGTGCAACTGCCGCTGGCCCTGCCGAGCATCATGGCGGGTATCAACCAGACCACCATGATGGCCCTGTCGATGGTGGTGATCGCCTCGATGATCGGTGCCCGTGGCCTGGGTGAAGACGTGCTGGTGGGGATTCAGACCCTCAACGTCGGACGTGGGCTGGAAGCCGGCCTGGCGATCGTGATTCTGGCCGTAGTGATCGACCGCATTACACAGGCGTACGGTCGTGCACGGCATGAGGTGAGCAAATGAACAACGCAACCGTGAGCAAGATCGAAGTCAAAAACGTCTTCAAGATTTTCGGCAACCGTTCCAAGGAGGCGCTGGCCATGATCGGCCAAGGCAAGACCAAAGATCAGGTGCTGTCCGAAACCGGCTGTGTGGTCGGCGTGAACGATTTGTCCCTGAGCATCGGCAGCGGCGAGATCTTCGTGATCATGGGCCTGTCCGGCTCCGGCAAATCCACCCTGGTGCGTCACTTCAACCGCCTGATCGACCCGACCAGCGGCGCGATCCTGGTGGACGGCGTGGACATCCTGCAATACGACATGGAAGCCCTGCGCGAATTTCGCCGGCGCAAGATCAGCATGGTGTTCCAGAGTTTCGGCCTGCTGCCGCACAAGAGCGTGCTGGAAAACGTCGCCTATGGCCTGAAGATCCGTGGCGAGAGCAAGCAAATGTGCGCTGAGCGCGCGCTGCACTGGATCAACACCGTGGGCCTCAAGGGCTACGAAAACAAATACCCGCACCAGCTCTCGGGCGGCATGCGTCAGCGTGTCGGCCTGGCCCGCGCACTGGCGGCGGACACCGACATCATTCTGATGGACGAAGCCTTCAGTGCCCTTGATCCGCTGATCCGCGCGGAGATGCAGGACCAGTTGCTGGAACTGCAAAAGACCCTGCACAAAACCATCGTCTTCATCACCCACGACCTCGACGAGGCCGTGCGCATCGGCAACCGCATCGCGATCCTCAAGGACGGCCGCCTGATCCAGGTCGGCACGCCAAGGGAGATCCTGCATTCGCCGGCGGATGAGTATGTCGACCGGTTCGTGCAGCGTCGGGCTGCGGTGGTTTAAAAGTGGGTGGCGGGACCGCTTTTGTGGCGAGGGAGCTTGCTCCCGCTCGAGCGCGAAGCGGTCGCAAAATTTTGGGGCCGCTACGCAGCCCAGCGGGAGCAAGCTCCCTCGCCACAGGTGTCACATGTCCATGAATTTTGTATGAGGCTCCAGATGTCCCAGGCTGAAAAAATCGTTATCACCGAAGCGCAGGTCACTTGGCAGGACGTGGTCGCCGTCGCCCGTCATGGCGCACAGCTTGAGCTGTCCCCCCAGATCTGGGCACGCATCGAAAACGCGCAGGCGATCGTCCAGCGCATCGTCACCAGCGGCGAACGCGCCTACGGCATCAACACCGGCCTGGGTGCGCTGTGCAACGTCTCGCTGCAGGACGAACAACTCAGTCAGTTGTCGCGCAACACCTTGCTCAGCCACGCCTGTGGCGTAGGTGCACCGCTGACCAACGAGCAAACCCGCTCGATCATGTGCGCTGCCGTCGTCAACTACAGCCATGGCAAATCCGGCCTGCATCGCCAAGTGGTCGAAGCACTGCTGGCGCTGCTCAATCGCGGCATCACCCCGCAAGTGCCGTCCCAGGGTTCCGTGGGTTACCTGACCCACATGGCGCACATCGGCATCGCGCTGCTGGGCGTCGGCAATGTCAGCTATCGCGGGCAGATCGTTTCCGCGCAGCAGGCGTTGGCGGAAGAAGGCCTGCAACCGGTCAAGCTGGGTGCCAAAGATGGACTGTGCCTGGTCAACGGCACGCCATGCATGACGGGCCTGAGCTGCCTGGCCATTGCTGACGCCGCGCATCTGCTGGAATGGGCCGACGTGATCGGTGCCATGAGTTTTGAAGCGCAGCGCGGGCAGATCGACGCCTTCGATGCCGAAATCATCGCGCTCAAACCGCACCCGGGCATGCAGCAGGTCGGCATCAACTTACGCGCATTGCTTGATGGCAGTGAAGTGATCGCCAGCAGCAAAGGCATTCGCACCCAGGACGCCTTGAGCATTCGCTCGATCCCGCAGGTACACGGCGCCGCTCGCGACCAACTGCTGCATGCGACCAAGCAAATTGAAACCGAACTCAACAGCGCCACCGACAACCCGCTGGTGTTGGGCACCGCGGACAACTACCGCGTGGTTTCCCAAGCCAACCCCCACGGCCAGTCCGTCGCAATGGCCGCGGATCTGCTGGCGATTGCCATGGCGGAAATCGGCTCCATCGCCGAGCGTCGCCTGGATCGGTTGATCAACCCGCACGTCAGCGGCCTGCCAGCGTTCCTGGTAGCCAACCCGGGTGTGAATTCCGGGATGATGATCGTGCAATACGTCGCCGCGTCGCTGTGCGCGGAAAACCGCCAATTGGCGCAACCGGCGGTGCTCGACAACTACGTCACTTCGGGCCTGCAGGAAGATCACCTGAGCCTGGGCACCAACGCCGCGCTGAAGCTGCATCGCGCCCTGGAAAACTGCACGCAGATCCTCGCCATCGAGTACTTGCTGGCGGCCCAGGCGTTCGAATTCCTCAAGGAGCAACGTTTCGGTGCCGGCACCGATGCGGCGTGGCGACTGCTGCGTGAGCGCGTCCCGGCCTACGATCAGGACCGCTGGTTGGCGCCGGACATCGCTGCCGCTGCCGGTGTCTTGAAAGAAGCGAATTTGCTGCACAAGGCTTTGCCGAACCTGAACTGATTTCTACATAAGCCAGCGTGCCAAGGCGCCAGCCCCCCAAAAGGTGGGAAGCGACGGACAACGGACATCTCCGGAGCGTCTGGTTAGTTAATAAAACTCTCAAAAGGAGAATGAATGTGACTGCGCTTAATTTGATCCCTGGCCAACTGACCCTCGCCCAACTGCGTGAGGTGTATCAGCAACCGGTGAAACTGACCCTCGACAACAGCGCCTCGGCCCAGATCGAAGCCAGTGTCGCCTGCGTGGAACAGATCCTCGCCGAGAACCGCACCGCCTACGGCATCAACACCGGTTTCGGCCTGCTGGCCTCTACCCGTATCGCCAGCGAAGACCTGGAAAACCTGCAACGCTCGCTGGTGCTGTCCCACGCCGCCGGTGTCGGCCAGCCGATCAGCGACGATCTGGTGCGCTTGATCATGGTGCTCAAGGTCAACAGCCTGAGCCGTGGTTTTTCCGGCATCCGCCGCGTTGTGATCGACGCGCTGATCGCCCTGATCAACGCCGAGGTTTACCCACACATTCCGCTGAAAGGCTCGGTTGGTGCATCCGGCGACCTGGCGCCTCTGGCTCACATGTCGCTGGTGCTGTTGGGTGAAGGCAAGGCGCGCTACAAAGGCGAGTGGATGGAAGCCACCGAAGCGCTGAAAGTCGCCGGACTGACGCCGCTGACCCTGGCCGCAAAAGAAGGCCTGGCGCTGCTTAACGGTACTCAGGTGTCCACCGCATTTGCCCTGCGTGGCCTGTTCGAAGGTGAAGACCTGTTCGCCGGAGCCCTGGCGCTCGGTGGCTTGACCGTTGAAGCCGTACTCGGCTCGCGCTCGCCATTCGACGCCCGCATCCACGCGGCTCGTGGCCAGAAAGGCCAGATCGACGCCGCTGCCGCGTATCGCGATCTGCTGGGTGAGCGCAGTGAAGTCTCTGACTCCCACGAAAACTGCGAAAAAGTGCAGGACCCGTACTCCCTGCGCTGCCAGCCGCAAGTTATGGGCGCCTGCCTGACTCAATTCCGTCAGGCGGCCGAAGTGCTGGCCGTCGAGGCCAACGCGGTCTCCGACAACCCGTTGGTTTTCGCGGCTGAAGGCGACGTGATCTCCGGCGGCAACTTCCACGCCGAGCCAGTGGCCATGGCCGCTGACAACATGGCCCTGGCCATCGCTGAAATCGGCTCCCTGAGCGAGCGCCGCATCTCGTTGATGATGGACAAGCACATGTCGCAACTGCCGCCGTTCCTGGTGGCCAACGGTGGCGTGAACTCCGGCTTCATGATCGCCCAAGTGACCGCTGCCGCACTGGCCAGCGAGAACAAGGCGCTGTCCCATCCGCATTCGGTGGACAGCCTGCCAACCTCCGCCAACCAGGAAGACCACGTGTCCATGGCTCCGGCGGCGGGCAAGCGTCTGTGGGAAATGGCCGAGAACACTCGCGGGATTCTGGCGGTGGAATGGTTGGCGGCGGTTCAGGGTCTGGACTTGCGCAACGGCCTGAAGACCTCGCCGAAACTGGAAAAGGCGCGGGCGATTCTGCGCAACGAAGTGCCGTTTTATGAGAAGGACCGGTTCTTTGCGCCGGACATCAATGCGGCGAGCGAGCTGCTGGCGTCGCGGTGCTTGAACGAGCTGGTTTCGGCCAAGTTGCTTCCTAGCCTCTAAGGGCCCCATCGCGGGCAAGCCCGCTCCCACAGGGATCTGGTGTGAACACAAAAATTACAGACACCCGGGTCACTGTGGGAGCTGGCTTGCCAGCGATTCGATTTTGAACAAGACGAGGAACCCGGGATGAAAACCCTCTGGCAACACTGCCACGTCGCAACCATGGCGCAAGGCGTCTACTCGATCATCGAGGACGCGGCCATCGTGACGTCCGGTGCGCTCATTGAATGGGTTGGCCCGCGCGCTGAACTGCCGGCGGGCGAGTACCCGGCCGTCAACGACTTGAAAGGGGCCTGGGTCACGCCGGGCCTGATCGATTGCCACACCCACACGGTGTTCGGCGGTAACCGCAGCGGCGAATTCGAGCAGCGTCTGCAAGGCGTCAGCTACGCGGAAATCGCCGCAAGCGGCGGCGGCATCGCCAGCACCGTGCGCGCCACGCGCGCGGCCAGCGAAGACGAGCTGTTCGCCAGCGCCGCCAAGCGCTTGAAAAGCCTGATGCGCGACGGCGTGACCAGCATCGAGATCAAATCCGGTTACGGCCTCGACCTGGCCAACGAGCGCAAGATGCTGCGTGTAGCCCGTCGCCTCGGCGCCGAACTGCCGGTCAGCGTGCGCGCCACTTGCCTGGCCGCTCACGCCTTGCCCCCGGAATACAAGGATCGCGCTGACGATTATATCGATCACATTTGCGCTGAAATGCTCCCGGCCCTGGCCACCGAAGGGTTGGTGGATGCGGTCGATGCGTTCTGCGAATACCTGGCGTTTTCGCCAGCGCAGGTCGAACGCGTGTTCATCACCGCGCAAGAACTGGGCCTGCCGGTAAAGCTGCACGCTGAACAGTTGTCGTCCCTGCACGGCTCGACACTGGCGGCGCGTTACCACGCACTGTCCGCCGATCATCTGGAATTCATGACCGAAGACGACGCCATCGCCATGGCCCAGTCCGGCACCGTCGCGGTTTTGCTGCCCGGCGCGTTCTATTTTCTGCGCGAAACCCAGCTGCCGCCGATGGAAGCCCTGCGCAAGCACGGCGTGAAAATCGCCATCGCCAGCGACCTCAACCCGGGCACCTCGCCGGGATTGTCGCTGCGCCTGATGCTGAACATGGCCTGCACCTGTTTTCGCATGACCCCGGAAGAAGCCTTGGCCGGCGCGACGATCCATGCTGCCACCGCGTTGGGCATGGCCGACACTCACGGTTCCCTTGAGGCCGGCAAGGTCGCGGATTTTGTTGCCTGGCAAATCGATCGTCCGGCCGACCTGTCGTACTGGCTGGGCGGCGATCTGGAAAAACGCGTCGTGCGTCACGGCGTCGAAACGAGCGTTTAGGAGAACAGTTGTGGATAAGGTTCTGAACTTCAAACAAGGCCGCGTACCGCTGCTGATCAGCATGCCCCACGCCGGTGTGCGCCTGACGCCGGCAGTCGAGGCCGGGCTGATCCCCGACGCGAAAAGCCTGCCGGACACCGACTGGCACATCCCGCAGCTTTACGATTTCGCCGCCGAACTGGGCGCCAGCACCCTGGCCGCCGAGTACTCGCGGTTCGTCATTGACCTGAACCGTCCGTCCGACGACAAGCCTTTATATGTCGGCGCTACCACCGGTCTGTATCCGGCGACATTGTTCGACGGCATTCCTTTGTTCCGTGAAGGAATGGAGCCTTCGAAAGAAGAACGCGCGACCTACCTGGAACAGATCTGGACGCCGTATCACGGCACCTTGCAGAACGAGCTGGCGCGACTGAAAGCCGAGTTCGGCTACGCATTGCTGTTCGACGCGCACTCGATCCGCTCGATCATTCCGCACCTGTTTGACGGCAAACTGCCGGACTTCAACCTCGGCACCTTCAATGGCGCAAGTTGCGATCCACAGCTGGCGACGCAACTGGAAGCGATCTGCGCCGGGCACCCGGACTACAGCCATGTGCTCAACGGGCGCTTCAAGGGTGGCCACATCACCCGGCATTACGGCAACCCGGCGGAAAACATCCATGCCGTGCAACTGGAGTTGGGGCAGTGCACGTATATGGAAGAGTTCGAGCCGTTCCGTTATCGGCCGGATCTGGCCGAGCCGACTCGGGTGGTATTGAAAGAGTTGTTACAAGGTTTGCTCACGTGGGGTAAGGAACTCTACAAACGCTGAATCCCAACGCGATTCCCTTGTAGGAGCTGCCGCAGGCTGCGATCTTTTGATTCTGATTTTCAAGATCAAAAGATCGCAGCCTGCGGCAGCTCCTACAGGGGACATGCTCATTGGCGTAATTCGGGTTTATGATGCCCAACGGCAGAATAATAGAAGTCCCCCCAGGGATGACCTCGACCCCTTACGGAGCGCGCAATGCAGACTTTGTACCCGCAGATCAAACCCCACGCCCGGCACGATCTGGCCGTCGACGAAACCCACACGCTGTATGTTGACGAAAGCGGATCGCCGGAAGGTTTGCCGGTGGTGTTCATTCACGGTGGCCCGGGTGCCGGGTGTGATGCCCAGAGTCGGTGCTACTTCGATCCCAATCTGTATCGCATTGTTACCTTCGACCAGCGTGGTTGCGGTCGCTCCACGCCGCACGCCAGCCTGGAAAACAACACCACCTGGGATCTGGTTGCCGACCTTGAGCGCATCCGTAAACACCTGGGCATCGACAAATGGGTGCTGTTCGGCGGTTCCTGGGGTTCGACCCTGGCGCTGGCTTACGCGCAAACCCATCCGGAGCGTGTGCACGGTCTGATCCTGCGCGGGATTTTTCTCTGCCGTCCGCAGGAAATCGAGTGGTTCTATCAGGCCGGCGCCAGCCGTCTGTTCCCCGATTACTGGCAGGACTACATCGCGCCGATTCCACTGGATGAGCGCGGCGACTTGCTCACGGCTTTCCACAAGCGCCTGACCGGCAACGATCAGATCGCCCAAATGCACGCGGCCAAAGCCTGGTCCACCTGGGAAGGCCGGACCGCGACCCTGCGCCCGAACCCGCTGGTGGTCGACCGTTTCTCCGAGCCGCAACGTGCGCTGTCCATCGCCCGCATCGAGTGCCACTACTTCACAAACAATGCCTTCCTTGAGCCGAACCAGTTGATCCGCGACATGGGCAAGATCGCCCATTTGCCCGGCGTGATCATCCATGGCCGCTACGACGTGATCTGTCCGCTGGATAACGCCTGGGAATTGCATCAAGCCTGGCCGAACAGCGAGCTGCAAATTATCCGTGACGCCGGCCATGCGGCCGCCGAACCGGGGATTACCGATGCCTTGGTGCGCGCTGCCGATCGGATGGCCCGACGCCTGCTCGACCTGGCCCCCGACGAAGCATGAAGGGCCTGTTGCAGCGCGTGCGTGGCGCGCGAGTCGAGGTAGCGGGCGAGGTGGTGGGCGCAGTCGATCAGGGGTTGCTGGTGCTGGTGGCGGTCGAGCCCGAGGACACTCGGGCCAGCGCCGACAAACTTCTCAATAAGCTGCTTAACTATCGAGTGTTCAGCGACGCCGAGGGCAAGATGAATCTGTCCTTGGCGGATGTGGGCGGCGGGTTGCTGCTGGTCTCGCAGTTCACCCTGGCCGCCGACACAAAGAGCGGGTTGCGCCCGAGTTTCTCTACCGCGGCGCCTCCGGCCCTGGGCGAGGAGCTTTTCGACTATCTATTAGGCAAAGCGAAACAGGTGCATGGCACTGTGGCATCAGGTAGATTCGGCGCGGATATGCAGGTGCACCTGGTCAATGATGGCCCTGTCACCTTTCTGTTACAGACCTGAAAGCGCTTGAAACATCTTTTTAAGCGCTTTTCGACTGAAAACAGGCGTTTTTACCGATAAATACTTTGTTACCCCTGATGCGTTGTAACGCGGCCTACTAGATAATCGCGCGCTACGGGGATCAGCGTTCGTTGGTCCATTTTGACTTAGGTAGAGACTTGTCCGGATCCGATTGGGGAATCATTTTGACCCAGCGGAGTCGGAACAATGCTCGCCAACTTGGCAAGAGTGGTCTGCAAGGCCGGTTTTTTTCTACCGGACACCGTGCGGATCCTTTAACTGGCCGTTGGTTTTTTGATCTGTTTTCGGCGAGGGTTGCTCGTGATTGTTAGTCCCTGTAACGCACCAAAAATGTCTGCCAAACGGTTACGTAGCGCTCTGGTAGCGGGCTCTGCACTGCTCTGCCTGCTCAGCGCCGGTCAGCTTTGGGCATTCAATCTGGATGATGTGTCGGTCAAGGCAAAAGAGCTGGCCGGGCAGAAGTACGAAGCTCCGCGCAGTAACCTGCCGACTGAATTCCGTGAAATGAAATTCGCGGACTATCAGAAAATTCGTTTCCTGACTGAAAAGGCTGAGTGGGCGGACCAGAAGACCCCGTTCAAGCTGTCGTTCTATCACCAGGGCATGCACTTCGATACGCCGGTGAAAATCAACGAAATCACGGCTAACACCGTCGAAGAGATCAAATACGACCCAAGTCGTTTCGATTTCGGCGATGTGAAATTCGATCCAAAAGCCACCGAACAACTGGGCTACGCCGGTTTCCGTGTGCTGTACCCGATCAACAAGGCCGACAAACAAGACGAAATCATGACCATGCTCGGCGCGAGTTACTTCCGCGTTGTCGGCAAGGGTCACGTTTATGGCTTGTCTGCTCGCGGCATGGCGATCGACACCGCATTGCCGTCCGGCGAAGAATTCCCGCGTTTCCGCGAGTTCTGGATTCAACAACCGAAGCCGGGCGACAAGCACCTGGTGATCTTCGCGTTGCTGGATTCGCCTCGCGCGACCGGTGCCTATCGCCTGACCCTGCGTCCGGGCAGCGACACCATTGTCGACGTCAAGGCACAGATGTTCCTGCGTGACAAAGTCACCAAGCTTGGCGTTGCGCCGCTGACCAGCATGTACCTGTTCGGCGCCAACCAGCCTTCGAAAGTGCTGAACTATCGTCGCGAACTGCATGACTCCAGCGGTCTGTCGATCCATGCCGGCAACGGCGAGTGGATCTGGCGTCCGTTGAACAATCCGAAACACCTGGCCGTCAGCAACTTCTCGGTCGAGAACCCGCGCGGTTTCGGCTTGCTGCAACGTGGCCGCGACTTCAGCCACTACGAAGACCTCGACGACCGTTATGACAAGCGCCCAAGCGCCTGGATCGAACCGAAAGGCGATTGGGGCAAAGGCTCCGTCGATCTGGTAGAGATTCCGACCGCCGACGAGACCAACGACAATATCGTGGCCTTCTGGAGCCCGGAAAAGTTGCCTGAACCTGGCCAGCCGCTCGATGTCGCATATCGTATGCACTGGACCATGGACGAAGCAGCGATCCATGCCCCGGACAGCGCCTGGGTCAAGCAGACCCTGCGTTCTACCGGCGACGTTAAACAGTCCAACCTGATTCGTCAGCCGGACGGTAGCGTTGCGTATCTGGTGGACTTCGAAGGTCCGTCCCTGGCGGCACTGCCTCCGGAAACGGATGTTCGCAGCCAGGTCAGCGTCGGCGATAACGCCGAGCTGGTAGAGAACAGCGTGCGTTATAACCCTGAAACCAAGGGCTGGCGCCTGACCCTGCGCATGAAGATCAAGGACCCGAGCAAGGCCACCGAGATGCGCGCCGCACTGGTCCAGAACATCGTGCCTGCCGATCTCGCGAAGTCTTCCGTTCCGGCGTCCACTTCGTCCGTTGCCAAGGCTGACAAGGTTGCCGCCAAGCAGGCGGAAAAAGCCGACAAGGAAGCCAAGGCCGCCGAGGCCAAGCAGGCCGACGCCAAGCCAGTTGCAGATGCCAAGGAAAAGGCCAACACCGACGCCAAGCAGCCTGCAGCTGCCGACGCGGTCCCAGCCACACCGGAATCGGCACCGACTGAAGAAGTCCTGACCGAGACCTGGAGCTATCAGTTGCCTGCCGATGAGTAATTCCCAAGTACAGCCAGAGTCGCTTTCCGAGTACCTGGCTCACCTGCCGATGACCGACCAGCAGCGCGCGGAACTCGCGGGTTGCAAGTCTTTCAGCGAGTTGCACGAACGTCTGTCGTCTTCGACATTCGACGCCCCGACCGAGGCCGCCCAGGCATCGGTCGGCAAGCGCCTTACCCTGAGCACCGCCGAAGAATTGCAGGACGCCGAAATGCTGGCGCTCGACGCCAGTGGTCGGGTCGTCCTCAAGGCGACCCCGCCGATTCGTCGGACCAAGGTCGTGCCGGAGCCCTGGCGTACCAATATCCTGGTGCGTGGCTGGAGGCGTCTGACCGGTCGCACCAACCCGCCGAAGCCGCCGAAGGATGAGAACGTTCTGCCGGCGGCGCGCTGGCGCACTGTCGGTTCGATCCGCCGCTACATTCTGTTGGTACTGATGATCGGTCAGACCATCGTCGCCGGCTGGTTCATGAAAGGCCTCATGCCATACCAGGGCTGGTCGTTTGTCGACCTCGAAGAAGTCCTGCACCAACCGTTGCTGCAGACCGCCACACAAGTACTGCCCTATGCGTTGCAGACCAGCATCCTGATCCTTTTCGGAATTCTGTTTTGCTGGGTCTCCGCCGGTTTCTGGACCGCGTTGATGGGCTTCCTTGAGTTGCTCACCGGTCACGATAAATACCGCATTTCCGGCAAAAGCGCCGGCAACGAGCCGATCCCGAAGGACGCACGCACCGCGCTGGTGATGCCGATCTGCAACGAAGACGTGCCGCGGGTATTCGCCGGTCTGCGCGCGACGTTCGAGTCGGTCGCGGCCACGGGTGACCTGGATCGTTTCGACTTCTTCGTCCTCAGCGACAGTAACGACGCCGACATCTGTGTTGCCGAGCAGCAGGCCTGGCTGGACGTCTGCCGCGAGGCGGGTGGCTTCGGCAAGATCTTCTACCGCCGCCGTCGCCGTCGCGTAAAACGTAAAAGCGGCAACCTCGATGACTTCTGCCGTCGCTGGGGCGGTGACTACAAATACATGGTCGTTCTCGACGCCGACTCGGTCATGAGCGGTGAGTGCCTGACCAGTCTGGTGCGCTTGATGGAAGCCACCCCCGACGCCGGGATCATCCAGACCGCGCCGCGGGCGTCGGGCATGGACACCCTTTATGCGCGCATGCAGCAATTTGCGACCCGCGTGTATGGCCCGTTGTTCACCGCCGGCCTGCACTTCTGGCAGTTGGGCGAATCGCACTACTGGGGCCACAACGCGATCATCCGCATGAAGCCGTTCATCGAGCACTGCGCCCTGGCGCCGTTGCCTGGTAAAGGCGCGTTCGCCGGTGCGATCCTGTCCCACGACTTCGTTGAAGCCGCGCTGATGCGCCGTGCCGGTTGGGGTGTGTGGATTGCCTACGACTTGCCGGGCAGCTACGAAGAACTGCCGCCGAACCTGCTGGATGAACTCAAGCGTGACCGTCGCTGGTGCCACGGTAACCTGATGAACTTCCGCCTGTTCCTGGTAAAAGGCATGCACCCGGTACACCGTGCGGTATTCCTGACCGGCGTGATGTCTTACCTGTCGGCACCGTTGTGGTTCTTCTTCCTCGTGCTGTCGACGGCGCTGCTGGCGGTCAACACGCTGATGGAGCCGCAGTACTTCCTCGAACCGCGCCAGCTCTATCCGCTGTGGCCACAATGGCACCCGGACAAGGCAATTGCGTTGTTCTCGACCACTATCGTGCTGCTGTTCCTGCCGAAGCTGTTGAGCATCATCCTGATCTGGGCCAAGGGCGCGAAGGAGTTCGGTGGCAAGTTCAAGGTGACCCTGTCGATGCTGCTGGAGATGCTGTTCTCCATGCTGCTGGCGCCGGTGCGGATGATTTTCCACACCCGTTTCGTACTGGCCGCATTCCTCGGCTGGGCCGCGACCTGGAACTCGCCGCAGCGTGACGACGACTCCACGCCGTGGAGCGAAGCGGTAAAACGCCACGGTCCGCAAACCTTGCTCGGCTTCTTATGGGCCTTGCTGGTGATCTGGCTGAACCCGAGCTTCCTCTGGTGGCTGGTGCCGATCGTCGGTTCGTTGATGCTGTCGATCCCGGTTTCCGTGATCTCCAGCCGTGTTGGCCTGGGCCTCAAATCCCGTGACGAGAGCCTGTTCCTGATCCCTGAGGAATACAATCCGCCACAAGCGTTGCTCGCCACCGACCAATACACCCACGAAAACCGCTGGCATGCGCTCAACGACGGCTTCGTCCGTTCGGTGGTCGACCCGCAGCAGAACGCCCTGGCGTGCTCGCTGGCAACTTCCCGACACAATAAGGCTGAGCCGATCGAATGGCTGCGGATCGAACGTGTGCGGCACGCGATGAAGGTTGGGCCTGAAGGCCTGACCAACAACGAGAAGGTGCAACTGCTGAGCGACCCGGTCGCTTTGGCTCGCCTGCATGAGCAGGTGTGGAACGAAGGTCACCCCGAGTGGCTGGGCGCATGGCGCAAGTCGGTCAAGGCCGATCCCCATGCACCGTTGCTGCCGCTCAAGCCGCTGAGCGTTCAGCCTCAGTTGGCGTAAAAAGATCGCAGCCTTCGGCTGCTCCTACGGTGATCCGGTTGACCACAAAAATGTGGTTCAACCCGGCCCCTGTAGGCGCTGCCGGAGGCTGCGATCTTTTGCTTTCAAGATCCCCCGCCTACCAACAATTCCCGCCTAAACCCTTGTGCAATCGAGCGAGTGCGATAGCATCCGTCCCCGAATTGGTGCGCCCGGACCTTTTTTTGTCCGTATCTGCCTGTTTTCACTGGAAAACTGTCGATTTCGCGCCGCAAACGCAATGGTTTTGGGGACTTGAAGATGAAGAAGTATCTGTCGATGCTGCTGGTCGGCGTCACGGCATTGGTTGCAATCAACACGGCGCAGGCTGGTGCGATTGATGACGCGGTCAAGCGCGGCACCTTGAAAGTCGGCATGGACCCGACCTACATGCCGTTCGAAATGACCAACAAACGCGGCGAGATCATCGGTTTCGAAGTCGACATCCTCAAAGCCATGTCGAAGGCCATGGGCGTCAAACTGGAGCTGGTTTCGACCGGTTACGACGGCATCATCCCGGCCCTGCTCACTGACAAGTTCGACATGATCGGCAGCGGCATGACGCTGACCCAGGAACGCAACCTGCGCCTGAACTTCAGCGAACCGTTCATCGTGGTCGGCCAGACCCTGCTGATCCGCAAGGAGCTGGAAGGCACCATCAAGTCCTACAAAGACCTGAACACCGCCGACTACCGCATCACCTCCAAGCTCGGCACTACCGGTGAAATGGTGGCCAAGAAGCTGATCTCCAAAGCCAAGTACCACGGCTACGACAACGAGCAGGAAGCCGTGCTCGACGTGGTCAACGGCAAGGCCGACGCCTTCATCTACGATGCGCCTTACAACGTCGTGGCGGTGAACAAGGTCGGCAACGGCAAACTGGTGTTCCTCGACAAGCCGTTCACCTACGAGCCCCTGGCCTTCGGCCTGAAGAAGGGTGATTACGACAGCATCAACTTCATCAACAACTTCCTGCACCAGATCCACGAAGACGGCACCTACGATCGCATCCATGACAAGTGGTTCAAGAGCACCGAGTGGCTCAAGGACATGGAATAAGGCCTGTCTCTGTGGCGAGGGAGCTTGCTCCCGCTCGGCTGCGAAGCAGTCGCAAACCGGATGACTCGTTCTACCCGACGTTGCGCGGTAGCTGATTTCAGGGCTGCTTCGCACCCCAGCGGGAGCAAGCTCCCTCGCCACAGAGGGAGCGAGCACCCTGATCGTTATGGATTTATCCTTAAATGAAACAGAAAAAAGCCCAATGGCCCTGGCACGTGCTGACCGTGGTGGTGCTGATCGGCCTGGCCAGTGCCTTGTATTACGCCACCTCGCTGATGTCCTACGAATGGCGCTGGAACCGCGTGCCGCAATACTTCGCCTACCACGCGGAAGAGTCCCAGCGCGCCGCCGACATCTCGACCGTCAGTGAACTGGTGCGCAAGGGCGACAAGGCTGAAGTCACCCTGCGCAATGACGCTGGCGATGAGCAGCACCTGACCGTCGATGAAAACAGTCTGCAAGTTGCCCAGGGCGATGATGTGGCTGAGGGCGACGTGATCGGCGTCACCCGTCATTGGGCCGCAGGGCCGCTGATGTGGGGCCTCTGGACCACCTTATGGCTGTCCGTTGTTTCCGGCGTGCTTGGCCTGTTGATCGGTCTCGCCACCGGTCTGTGTCGGCTATCGAACAACCCGACCCTGCGCGACCTTTCGACGATTTATGTCGAACTGGTACGCGGCACGCCGCTGCTGGTGCAGATCTTCATTTTCTACTTCTTCATCGGCACGGTGATGAACCTGTCTCGGGAATTCGCCGGGATTGCCGCGCTGTCGCTGTTCACCGGCGCCTACGTGGCGGAGATCATCCGCTCCGGTGTGCAGTCGATCGCCCGTGGCCAGAACGAAGCCGCACGCTCCCTGGGTTTGAGCGCTGGCCAGTCGATGCGTCACGTGGTGCTGCCGCAAGCGTTCAAGCGCGTACTGCCACCGTTGGCCGGGCAGTTCATCAGCCTGGTGAAAGACACTTCGTTGGTGTCGGTGATCGCGATTACCGAGCTGCTGAAAAGTGGTCGTGAAGTCATCACCACTTCGTTCTCACCGTTCGAAATCCTGTTCTGCGTCGCCGGTCTGTACCTGTTGATCAACCTGCCGCTGTCGAAAATCGCCAGTCGGCTTGAGCGGAGGCTCGCGCAAAGTGATTGAAGTCCGCGATCTGGTAAAAGTCTTCGACACCCGTGGCCAGGTGGTACGCGCGGTGGATAACGTCAGCACGAATGTCGCCAAGGGCGAAGTGCTGGTCGTCATCGGTCCGTCCGGCTCCGGAAAATCGACCTTCCTGCGTTGCCTCAATGGCCTTGAAGAGTTCGACTCCGGCTCGGTGAGCATCGACGGTCTGCAACTGGCCGACCCGAAAACCGATGTAAACGCCTACCGCCGCGAAGTCGGCATGGTGTTCCAGCACTTCAACCTGTTCCCGCACATGACCGTGCTGGAAAACCTCTGCCTGGCGCAAAAAGTCGTGCGCAAGCGCGGCAAGAAAGAGCGCGAGGCCAAGGCCATGGCGCTGCTGGAAAAGGTCGGTATTGCGCAGAAGGCCAACGAGTTTCCGTCACGCCTGTCCGGCGGCCAGCAACAACGCGTGGCGATCGCCCGCGCGCTGGCGATGGAACCGAAGGTCATGCTGTTCGATGAGCCAACCTCGGCGCTGGACCCGGAAATGGTCGGCGAAGTGCTGGACGTAATGAAAAACCTGGCCGTCGAAGGCATGACCATGGTCTGCGTCACCCACGAAATGGGCTTCGCTCGGGAAGTGGCAGATCGGGTGTTGTTCTTCGATCACGGCAAGTTGCTGGAAGACGCCTCGCCGGCGGAGTTCTTCGATGCGCCGAAGGATCCGCGGGCACAGGCGTTTTTGCGACAAGTCCTGTAACTGCGGCGTCCTCTCGGACGCCATCGCTGGCAAGCCAGCTCCTACAGTGAATGGGGTTGAACACAAACTTTGTGATCGCCTGCAAACCTGTGGGAGGTGGCTTGCCAGCGATAGCATCACCCCGGTATAGAGCGAACCGAGGCCAATAAATCACCTCAGACCTTGAACCGCCCCACCAGCATCTGCAAATGCGTCCCCAACCGCGCCAGCTCAACGCTGGACGCCGCAGTCTCTTCACTCGCCGCCGACGTCTGATCCGACACATCACGCACGTTCAGCACGCTACGGTTGATCTCTTCGGCTACGGCGCTTTGCTGCTCGGCGGCGGCAGCGATCTGCTGGTTCATCGCCTGAATCGCCGACACCGTACGAGTGATGCTTTCCAGCGAACCACCCGCACGACGGGTCAGTTCAACGCTGCTGTCAGTCAGGGCGCGGCTGTTGTCCATGATGGTCGCCACTTGCTGTGTGCCGTTTTGCAGGCCGACGATCAGCTCTTCGATCTCTTCGGTGGACTTCTGGGTGCGTTGCGCCAGGCTGCGCACTTCGTCGGCGACCACGGCAAAGCCGCGTCCGGCTTCACCGGCGCGGGCGGCCTCGATGGCGGCGTTGAGGGCGAGCAAGTTGGTTTGCTGGGCCACGGACTTGATCACGTCGAGCACGCTGCCGATCTTGTCGCTTTCGCGCTTGAGGTCACCCATGGCGACTGTCGAGTTGCCGACTTCAAGAGCCAGGCGTTCGATCTGGGCGATGGCTTCGCCAACCACCTTGTCACCCTCGCGGGCCTGCTGGTCAGCGGCGACGGCGGCTTCGGAAGCTTCCTCGGCGTTGCGCGCGACTTCCTGCACGGTGGCGGTCATTTCGTTCATGGCGGTGGCAACCTGGTCGGTCTCGACCTTCTGGCTATTGACCCCGGCGCTGGTCTGCTCGGTGACCGCTGACAGCTCTTCGGCGGCGCTGGCGATTTGCGTGACGCCGTCGCTGATACCGCCGATCAGTTCGCGCAGGCCTTGGGTCATGCTTTGAATCGCGCGTTGCAGCTGACCGAGTTCATCGCGGCGCTGGGAGACCAGGTTCTGCGTCAGATCGCCGGCAGCGATGCGCTCGGCCACCTTCAGGGTTTGATTCAACGGAATCACGATCTGGCGAGTGATGGCCCAGGCGGCAAAAATACCGAAGACCAGCGCCAGCGCGGTGGCCAGCAGCAACATGTTCTTGGCGTGCGCCACATCGGTATCACGCACCACGGTTTGCGAAATCGTCAGCTTGGTGCTGACGTCGAGCAGGATCTCGCCCTGGGCGGCCATGTGCTTGAGTGCGTCGGCGCTGGCCACTTGGGAATCGCGGAACTGACTGACCGCAGCCCGGTAGGCTTTGAGCGAATCGGTGGCTTGTTGCAGGTTGGCGATGTGTTCTTCGGGGAGTTTGGACGGCAGGCTTTCCAGGTACTTCAGGGCATTGTCGATGGCGTCCAGCGCCGGTTGTTCCGCCTCGGTTTTGCCGCTGTAGGTGTAGCCGCGCACCTGGAAGCGTGCTTGCTGAAGCAGCTTGCTCAGGTCGATCACGCTGTTGAATTGAACAACGCTGTCGCCTTGAAGCATGGATTTTTCGACTTCTGCGACTTTGGCCACGGCGTTGTCGGCGGTAGCACCGAGCTTGCTGCGGGCGTCTTCGCGGTTGGCGCCAGCCTGGGTCATGGCGGCGAAGGCTTGCTTGTACTGGCTGACGGCAGCCAGTTGCTGGTCGATCATGGCGATGTCGGCGGGCTGCTCGATCATCTGGCGAGCCGCTTGCAGGCCGGTATCCAGCTTGCCCAGCAGATCATGGACGGCGCCAGGACCTTGTTCGCCGCGACGCATCTCGTAGTCCAGGCGGGCGATTCGCAGGTCTTTGGTCATGCCGTTGATATCAGAGATGAACCCCAGCGTGTCGCCACGGCTCATGACGCCGCTCAGGCCGTTCCAGCCTGTGACGGTAATCAGCAGCGTCAGCAGCAGCACCAGACCGAAGCCGACGCCCAGTTTGCGATTAACGCCTACGTTTCCCAGCTTATCGGCCGCCCATTGGTACATGCTGCTACTCCCTCGAACCAAACATTGGTTTTATGGAAGCTTTATCGGCAGGACTGCCTAAAGCTGTAGGAGCTGCCGAAGGCTCGGGCCGCGTTCGGACGATCTTTTGATTTTGTTTTTTTTAAGATCAAAAGATCGCAGCCTGCGGCAGCTCCTACATGGGGCGTAAAACCGGGCGATGCGGTCTAAGCGATGGTCGCTTCGCGCCCAAGCGGGAGCAAGCTCCCTCGCCACAGAAGACTACGCAGTGTTAGAAGAGACGTGCCAGCAGGGCAGTAACGGCGGTTTCGACGCGCAGGATGCGCTCGCCCAGTTGAACCGGCTGCAGGCCGGACTTGCTGAGCAAATCGATTTCGTAAGGAATCCAGCCGCCTTCCGGGCCGATCGCCAGGGTCACCGGTTCGCTCAGTGCGCGAGGGCAGGGCGGGTAGTTGCCGGGATGACCGACCAGGCCGAGGGTGCCCTCGGTGATTGCCGGGAGGCGGTCTTCGACAAACGGCTTGAAGCGCTTCTCGATGACGATCTCTGGCAACACAGTGTCTCGGGCCTGTTCGAGGCCGAGGATCAACTGCTCGCGAATCGCTTCAGGCTCCAGGAACGGCGTCTGCCAGAAGCTCTTCTCGACGCGATAGCTGTTCACCAGCACGATGCGCGGCACACCCATGGCCGCCACGGTCTGGAACACCCTGCGCAGCATTTTGGGGCGTGGCAGGGCCAGCACCAGGGTCAGCGGCAGCTTGGCCGGTGGTGGTTGATCGAGAGTAATGCGCAACTCGGCTTCATCGGCGTCCAGGCGCAGCACTTCGGCAGAGCCCATCAACCCGCCGATGCGCCCGACGCGCATGCTGTCGCCCACCTCGCAGCGGTGAACTTCCTGCATGTGGGTCAGCCGGCGATCACGCAGGATCGCCCGGTCGGCCGCAATGAAATCGGCCTCTTCGAGGAGCAGCAGGTTCACGGCTGGGTCGCTGGCGGCTGGTCGTTGTGATCGTCGACCGGTTGATCGTCCGGATGCTCGCCACGTTTGCTGATCAGGCCGCTAAACAGGATGCCGACCTCGAACAGCATCCACATCGGCACGGCCAGCAGCGTCTGCGAGAAGATGTCCGGCGGCGTCAGGATCATGCCGACCACGAAGCAGCCGATGATCACGTAGGGGCGGATTTTCTTCAGGTATTTGACGTCGACCACACCGATCCACACCAGCAGCACCACGGCCACCGGGATTTCGAACGCCACGCCAAAGGCGAAGAACAGCGTCATGACGAAATCGAGGTAACTGGTGATGTCGGTCATCATTTCCACGCCGGCCGGAGTGGCCGCGGCGAAGAATTTGAAGATCAGTGGGAACACCAGGAAATAGGCGAAGGCCATGCCGGCGTAGAACAGGATGATGCTCGATACCAGCAAGGGCACGGCGATGCGTTTTTCATGCTTGTACAGGCCCGGTGCGATGAAACCCCAGATCTGATGCAGGATCACCGGGATCGCCAGGAACAGCGAGACCATCATCGTCAGTTTCAGCGGCGTGAGGAACGGCGACGACACGTCGGTGGCGATCATCGTCGCGCCCGCCGGCAGGTAGGCGCGCAGCGGCGTGGAGACGAAGGTGTAGATCTGCTGGGTGAAGGCGAACAACCCGGCGAAGATGATGAAGATCGCCGCTACGCAGCGCAGCAGGCGGGTACGCAGTTCGGTGAGGTGCGAAACCAGCGGCATGTGCTGGTCGTTTTCAGGGAGATCGCTCATGGGGCTCGCGGCGGCAGTGTTGGGTCATGAGGAGCCGGCGCGACTGGCGCGGCGACTGGAGCAACGGGTTCGACCACGGGCGCTGCAACAACGGGCGCGGTATCGGCAGTCGCTACGGCGGGTGCAGGCGTTGCAGCGGCGGGCGCGTGAATCGTCTGCTCTCCCACATGCTCAACCGGAGCTGGCTCCTGCTGGGTCGGCGTGAAAATCTTCCGCGCCTCCTGCTCAAGCGACAGGATATGTTCGTTGTGCAGTTGCCGACGAATCTCGTCGGCACCGATTTCACGCTCAACTTCCTGTTTGATCGCGTTGAAGCTGCGCTTCAGGCGCCCGACCCACAGGCCGGCGGTGCGCGCAGCGCCCGGCAGACGCTCGGGGCCCAGCACCAGCAGGGCGACGAGGCCGACGAGCAGCAGTTCAGAGAAGCTGATACCAAACATTAGTCAGTGCTCACACGTCTTTGCGGATCGGCTCTTCGACTTTCTGCGCCTGCACGTCAATGGTGTGCGGCTGGTTCACGGACTGGGTGGTCTGTGGCTGAGCAGGTGGCACCGGTTGGGCCGGGGTCACTGTCGGATCGGCCGGTTTCTCGTCGTCGTTCATCGCTTTGCGGAAGCCCTTGATCGACTCGCCGACGTCGGTGCCGAGGTTTTTCAGTTTCTTGGTGCCGAACACCAGCACGACAACAACCAGGATGACGATCCAGTGTTTCCAGTCAAAAATGCCCATGTTGCTGCTCCTCTCTAATCGTTATTCAGGCGGACGGGCGCGAGGCTTTCTCGGCGTGTCCGGACAGACCGAAGCGACGGTCCAGTTCATCGAGTACAGACTGTGGATGCTGCCCCAGTTGGGCAAGCATGACCATGCTGTGGAACCACAGATCGGCGGTTTCGTAGATCACATCGCTGCAGTCACCGCTGATGGCGGCGTCCTTGGCGGCGATGATGGTTTCGACCGACTCTTCGCCGACTTTTTCCAGAATCTTGTTCAAACCCTTGTGGTACAGGCTGGCGACATACGAGCTGTCGGCAGCGGCGCCTTTGCGCTCTTCCAGTACCTCGGCGAGGCGGGTGAGAGTGTCACTCATGTTTGTGTCCTGCGGAATAGATGGCGTGCGGATCTTTCAGGACCGGGTCGACAGTTGTCCAGTCGCCGTTCTCGTAGACGCGGTAGAAGCAGCTCTGGCGACCGGTGTGGCAGGCGATGTCGCCGATCTGCTCGACCATCAGGATGATCACGTCGGCGTCACAGTCCAGGCGCATCTCATGCAGGGTCTGCACGTGACCGGACTCTTCACCCTTGCGCCACAGCTTGCCACGGGAGCGCGACCAGTAAATGGCGCGGTTCTCGGCAGCGGTCAGTTCCAGCGCTTCGCGGTTCATCCAGGCCATCATCAGGACGCGCCCGGTCTTGTGATCCTGGGCAATCGCCGGCACTAGGCCATCTGCGTCCCACTTGATCTCGTCCAGCCAGTTTTTCATCTTCGGTTCCTGAAAAGCAGCTACAAGCTTCGAGCTTCAAGCCGCAAGTAAAAGCCAGTGCGTTTCGGTCTTTCGTATTGTGCAACGCCTGGCTACCGGCGTGAATTAAACATGAGTGCTAATAACATCGCTTGAAGCTTGCAGCTTATAACTTGCAGCCGATTCGTGCTATCGACGCACGACCAGATACAAACCGACGGCCATCATGATTCCTGCTGGCCAGTAAGCCAACTGATTCAACGGCCCGCCGGCGGCGAGTATCGCGCCGCCAGCCAGATGTGCGGTGCCGAGCAGGCGCAGGAACCAGTCGTCACGGCGTCGGTGCCACGGTGGCGGCGGGTCGTAGGCGTGGGGCTGGGACATGCGTTCGAGCAGGTCGCGGGCCATGTTGGCCAGGTGCGGCAGTTGTTCGAACTGGCTCTGCACGTTGCCGAGCAGGGCCTTGGGACTGACCCGCTCGCGCATCCAGCGCTCCAGGAATGGCTGCGCGGTGTTCCACAGGTCGAGATCCGGGTACAACTGGCGGCCCAGACCTTCGATGTTCAGCAGGGTTTTCTGTAACAACACCAGCTGCGGCTGCACTTCCATGTTGAAGCGACGCGCGGTCTGGAACAGGCGCATCAGCACCTGACCGAAGGAAATATCTTTTAACGGTTTTTCGAAGATCGGCTCGCAAACCGTACGGATTGCCGCTTCGAATTCGTTGAGTTTGGTCTCCGCCGGCACCCAGCCCGAATCGATGTGCAACTGCGCCACACGCCGGTAATCACGCTTGAAAAACGCGAACAGGTTGCGTGCCAGGTAATCCTGGTCTTCCGGCGTCAGGCTGCCGACGATGCCGCAGTCGATCGCGATGTATTGCGGGCTCCATGGGCTCACGGTGCTGACGAAAATGTTGCCGGGGTGCATGTCGGCGTGGAAGAAGCTGTCGCGGAACACCTGCGTGAAGAAGATCTCCACACCGCGTTCGGCGAGCATTTTCATGTCGGTGCGCTGATCGGCCAGGGTCGCCAGATCGGTGACCTGAATGCCGTAGATGCGCTCCATTACCAGCACTTTCGGGCGGCACCAGTCCCAATAGACTTGTGGCACGTAGAGCAGCGGCGAACCTTCGAAATTGCGCTTCAACTGGCTGGCGTTGGCCGCCTCGCGCAGCAGGTCGAGTTCGTCGTAGATGGTTTTTTCGTAGTCTTGAACCACGTCCACCGGGTGCAACAGGCGGGCATCGGCCGAGAGTTTTTCGGCGGCGCGGGCAAGGATGAACAACCACGCCAGGTCCTGGGCAATCACCGGCTTGAGGCCCGGACGGATCACTTTGACCACGACTTCTTCGCCGGTTTTCAGTTGCGCGGCGTGCACCTGCGCCACCGAAGCCGAGGCGAGCGGTTCGACATCGAAACGGCTGAACACTTCGCTGATTTTCTTGCCGAGCTGCTCTTCGATCAGCTTGACCGACACTTGCGAGTCGAACGGCGGCACGCGGTCCTGCAACATCATCAATTCATCGGCGATGTCTTCCGGTAGCAGGTCGCGGCGGGTGGACAGGATTTGCCCGAACTTGATGAAAATCGGCCCGAGGTCCTGCAACGCCAGGCGCAAACGCGCACCACGGCTCAGGTCCAGGGTCTTGCGCGGGAACCAGCGCCACGGCAAGGCATAACGCAGCGCCCGCAGGAACCAGGGCAGCGGCAGGGCGAACAGCAGGTCATCGAGGCGGTAGCGGATCACGACGCGCTGGATGCGCAACAGACGGCGGACGGCAAGCAGCTTCATGCGTTATCGCTTGGGTCGAGGGATCGGGAAAGGCGCTCGAAACGCGCCTCGAGACGTTCCAGATCGAGCTTGATCTGGTCCAGTTCACTGAATCGGGCTTCGGCTTCGCGCTGACCGACGAGGGTGCGCGATTCTTCGGCCAGGTATTCGCCCAGGTTCTGGCCGAGGCTGGCAAAGCCTTGCTGATACCAGCGGGCGCGGCTGCGCAGGTGACCGCCGACCAGTTGCGTGGCGACCGGGCCGAGCCAGCGCGAGAGTTCGTACTCCCAGTCCAGCTCCAGGTCCTGAAGGATCGCGGCCAGTTCCAGCAGTACGCCGCTGTCGCCGTCGAGTTCCACTTCAGGGGCGTGCAGGACAGCGGTCTTGTCCTTGCTCATCGCCAGTTTCAACAGGCTTGAGGCCGGTGCACGCAAGGTGCAATCGGCGCCGGTTTCCCACTGGGAAGCGAGCATCAGGCCTTCATCGCTGGGCAGGATGAACACTTGCAGCGCCGGGCTGCGGCAATCGACGGCAATCACTTTGCCGGTCAAATGCGCGAGCCGTGGCAGCGCCGTGCTGTCGAGACGCAGCACCCGGTTCAGGCCGAGTTCAACGCTGGCGAGCAGCCCGGCGAGCAACATCAGGGCTTGATGCCGCGGTGCAGGGCGACAATGCCTGCAGTCATGTTGTGATAGGTCACGCGGTCAAAACCGGCCTCGACCATCATCGACTTCAGGGTTTCCTGATTCGGGTGCATGCGGATCGATTCGGCCAGGTAGCGATAGCTTTCCGAGTCGTTGGTGATCAGCTTGCCCATCAACGGCATGAAGGCGAACGAGTAGGCGTCGTACGCCTTGGACATCAGCGCGTTGGTCGGTTTGGAGAACTCCAGCACCAGCAAGCGGCCGCCAGGCTTGAGCACGCGCAGCATCGAGCGCAGGGCATCTTCCTTGTGCGTAACGTTGCGCAGACCGAAGGCGATGGTCACGCAGTCGAAATGGTTGTCCGGGAACGGCAGTTTTTCCGCGTCGGCCTGGACGAACTCGACGTTGCCGGCCACACCCAGGTCCAGCAGGCGGTCACGACCGACCTTGAGCATGGACTCGTTGATGTCGGCCAGAACCACCTGGCCAGTCGGGCCAACGAGGTGCGAGAACTTGCGGGTCAGGTCGCCAGTACCGCCAGCGATGTCCAGCACGCGGTTGCCGGTGCGCACGCCGGACAGTTCGATCGCGAAACGCTTCCACAGCCGGTGCATGCCGCCCGACAGGAGGTCGTTCATCAGGTCGTACTTGGCGGCTACCGAGTGGAAAACCTCAGCGACTTTTTCCGCTTTCTGGCTTTCCGGAACGTTTTTGAAGCCGAAGTGAGTGGTGGGTTCGGCATCGTTGCCTTTGCGCTGATCAGTCATATCGCTCACCAAAAGAGAATGCGCGACATTCTAATCCCCAAGGCATGCTTTGTCTTGGCAAGGCTGAAGGTAAGATGGGCAACCATCGGGACGTTTTGACGCAGCAGAGGTCAAGATGCCTTGTGAAAGCATCCATAAAGCAGGAGTCATTTGATGGCCCATATTAGTGTTGAACGTGCCCACGGCCTGGGTAAGGAAGCGGCGCGCGAGAAGGCCAACAAGCTGGCGCAGAAACTTTCCGATCAATATGGCCTGGAGCCGCAGTGGTCGGGCGATACCTTGAATCTCAAGCGCTCCGGCGTGAAGGGCGCGGTGCATGTCAGTGACGATTCGATCAAGGTCGATGTGGAGTTGGGCCTGATGATGTCGGCCATGAGCGGCATGATCAAAGCGGAAATCGAAAAGGCACTGGATAAAGCGTTGGCATAAGACACGCGATCTTGTGGGAGCAAGCTTGCTCGCGATGGCATCTACTCGGTGTAACCGCAATACCGAGGTGCCTGCATCGCGAGCAAGCTTGCTCCTACAGGAATGGTGAGGCGACCACCTGTTTATGTCAGTTGTTAGGGTGCCGTTTCTAATTTTTCTCCCTACTTTGTGCCTGAGCCCGACGCTATCGCGGGCAGTTCCTCAAACCTTCTGCGCGTGAGGTGCACCATGGCCAAAGTTATTTTGAAGAAAAAAATCGACGCATCGACTACTGCTCTGGGCGACGTCAAATCCTATGCCCGCAAGATCTGGCTGGCAGGCCTGGGTGCCTACACCAAGGTCGGCCAAGAGGGCAGCGATTACTTTCAAGAGTTGATCAAGGCTGGTCAAACTGTTGAAACCAAAGGCAAAAAAGTAGTTGCCGAGAAACTCGAAGCAGCGAATGCCGAGATTGTTGAAGCCAAGACTGAAGTGAGCTCTTTCAAAGGCAAGGTCGAAGTTCAACTCGACAAAGTCGAGAAGGCTTTTGACTCGCGTGTCGCAAGTGCCTTGAATCGTATCGGCATTCCGTCTAAACATGACGTTGAGACACTCTCTGCTAAGCTCGATGAGCTGACGGCATTGCTCGAACGCGTCGCGCGTAAATCTTAAGGAGAACGGGATGGCTGGTAAAAAGAACACCGAAAAAGAAGGCAGCTCGTGGATCGGGAAGGTAGAAGATTACTCCCGTAAAATCTGGCTGGCTGGTTTAGGCGTGTACTCGAAGATCGACACTGACGGCAGCAAACTCTTCGATGCATTGGTTAAAGACGGCGAGAAAGCCGAGAAGCTGACCAAGAGCGCTGTTGGCAAAACTGTCGATGCCGCCAAGGACTCCGCTACTTCTGCCAAGTCGCGCATCAGCGGTGTGAAAGACCGTGCACTGGGCAAGTGGGATGAACTGGAAGGCGCTTTCGACAAGCGTCTGAACAGCGCCATTTCGCGTCTGGGTGTACCGAGCCGCAACGAAGTCAAAGCGTTGCACAGCAAGGTCGATACCCTGACCAAGCAAATCGAAAAACTCACCGGTGCCAAGGTTGCGCCTGTTGCGGCAAAAACCGCGGCAGCCAAACCGGCCGCGGCTAAACCAGCAGCCAAAACCGCTGCCAAGCCACTGGCTAAAGCGGCGGCTAAACCTGCTGCCAAGCCAGCTGCCAAAACTGCCGCAGCTAAACCTGCTGCGGCCAAGCCAGCCGCTAAACCGGTTGCCGCGAAAGCCGCTGCCAAGCCAGTTGCCAAACCGGCAGCCAAGCCTGCCGCTAAAACCGCAGCAGCAAAACCTGCAGCCAAACCAGCGGCAAAACCTGCCGCCGCGAAGAAGCCAGCAGTGAAAAAGCCGGCAGCTCCAAAAGCCGCCGCGCCGAAGCCAGCAGTGGCTGCTGCCAAACCGGCAACTCCGGCAGCCCCGGTCAGCGCATCGAACTCCGCTACCGCGCCGACCCCTGCTGTAACCCCGACTGTCGCGCCAGCTCCATCGACGCCAACCAGTCAGTCCTGATTTTTCAGGGCTCAAAAAAACGCCCGGCCTGCCAAGGTCGGGCGTTTTTGTTTGTGTACGGTCTTGTGACGGCTTTCCCTTGTAGGAGCAAGCTTGCTCGCGATGGCATCAGCACGGTGTGATTGAAATACCGAGGTGCCTGTATCGCGAGCAAGCTTGCTCCTACAGCTGTTACTCGTGTACTTCCAAGTATTGAAGGGCCAGTTGCTCCGTCGCCACTTTGATTGGCGGCAACAGATGCGGTGCCACCAGCATCATGATCTGGTAAACCACCAATCGCACTTCACCTTCACGATCGAGTATCCGCTGGTAGTCCAGCGAGAACAGCAACGTCATGGTGATCTGTTCCACCAGTTGCCCCAACGCCTGAGTATCGCTGACCAACTGTCCTTGCGCCTTCAATCGCGCCAGCAGCGAAGCCAGCGTGCGTTTGAGTGCATTGAGCAGATTGCGGATGCCCTTGGCCAGTTTCGGCAGGCGCCCGGCCAGGTTCGACAGGTCCTGAAAGAGGAAGCGGTAGTGGGCCAGGCGCTCGACGATCAGGTGCAAAAACAGCCAGTAATCATCCGGGGACAACTCGACATCGGACGGCGGGTCGAGCAGCGGCGCGAGTTCGCTCTGGAAGCGTTCGAACAGCCCGAGAATCAATGGCTCCTTGCCGTGGAAGTGGTAGTAGAGGTTGCCCGGGCTGATGCCCATTTCATTGGCAACTTCCATGGTGGAGACGTTCGGTTCGCCCTTCTGATTGAACAACTGCAGGGCACATTCGAGGATGCGGTCGCGGGTTTTCATCCAGTCTTCTTAGTGATCGGGTCATGCCACGGCCGGCTTCGGCCGTGGGTCGTTGAACGTCAGCGCACGCGCACGTAGGTGCCGGGTGCCGCCTCCATCGGTGGATAGTTCTGGTTGCCGAGGGCCATGTGGGTTTCTTTTTGCGCGCCCGAGCGTTCCTGAATCCAGCTCAGCCACTGGGTCCACCAGCTGCCGTCCACGTGCTTGCCATCGTAATACCAAGCCCGTGGGTCACTGCTCAGTTTGCCATTCTCGATGTAGTTGGCTTTCGGATTGTTCGGCGGGTTGAGAATGCTTTGTATGTGGCCGCTGTTGGACAATACGAAGCGACGCTCGCCCCCCAGCAGCAGGGTCGAGCGATACACCGCGTCCCACGGCGTGATGTGGTCGTTGATGCCGGCGACGCTGAAGCTGTCGACCGTGACCTTTTGCAAATCGATCGGCGTGCCGCACACTTCGAGGCCACCGGGATGGCTCAGCGGGTTGTGCTTGAAGAAATCCAGCAAGTCGCCATGCAGGGCTGCGGGCAGGCGCGTGTTGTCGTTGTTCCAGTAGAGGATGTCGAACGCCGGCGGCTCCTTGCCCAGCAGGTAGTTGTTGACGAAATAGCTCCAGATCAAATCGTTGGGGCGCATCCAGGCGAAGACCTTGGCCATGTCCCGGCCGTCGAGCACGCCTTTCTGATAGGAGCGGCGCTTGGCGGCTTCCAGGGTTTGTTCGTCGGCAAACAGGGTGGCTGGCGAGTCCAGGGAGCTGTCGAGCAGGCTCACCAGGTACGTCGCGCTGGAGACCCGCCGCAGCTGTCGCTTGGCTTGCAGGTGACCTTGCAACGCGGCAATCGTCAGCCCGCCGGCGCAGGCGCCCATCAGATTGACTTCACGCGCGCCAGTGATCGCCCGGCACACATTCATGGCTTCCTCGACCGCCTCGACGTAAGTCGACAGGCCCCATTCACGATGACGCACATCCGGATTGCGCCAACTGATCATGAAGGTTTGCAGGCCGTTCTTGAGCGCGTACTGAACGAAGCTATTTTGCGGGCTGAGGTCGAAAATGTAGAACTTGTTGATCTGCGGCGGCACCACCAGCAGCGGTTTGGAATACTGTTTTTCGCTCATCGGCTTGTACTGGATCAACTCCAGCAGCTCGTTGCGAAACACCACGGAGCCGGTGGTGGTGGCGACGGTCTTGCCGACTTCGAAGGCGTGTTTGGTGACTTGCCGGGGCAGGCCGTCATTGTGCAGGAAGTCATCGAACAGGTGGCCGATCCCGCGCACCAGGCTATTGCCGCCGGAGTTGAAAATCTCTTTGATCGCCAGGGGGTTGAGCAGGCTGTTGGACGGCGATACGGCATCGTTGAGCAAGGAAAAAGCGAAGTGCGCGCGGGCGCGGTCGTCCGGGCTCATGTTGCTTTCGTCGATCCAGCTTTTGACCTGTTTCTGCCAGCTCAGGTAGGCCTGCAAGCTGCGCCGATAAAAAGGGTTGAGGCTCCATGACGGGTCGGCAAAACGACTGTCCTGGGGATTGGTCGGGTGCAGGGTTTCACCCAGCAAAATGCGGCCGAGTTGCCCGCCCAGTTTCAGCGCATGTCGGGCGCTGTGCACCGGGTTGCGCAAGCCATGGGCAGCAACGCTGCGCAGGGTCGAAATCAGATCGCGGCCGCGCAGGCCGGTAATCGCACTCTGTGCGTTGATGAACGCGGCGGGAGTGGGCACAGATTCCCTCGCTGGTTTGTCACGCATGAGTCAACACTCCTTCGTCTTCAGGCCAAAAACAAACAACCGAACCAGAACACCATAGACGCTGTAACGGGTTGTTGCGCGGCGCGGCATCCTGCCGACCGACAATGAGTCGGTTAACCGCCCAGTGGTGCCGGATGCGGATGCATCACGGCGCGTTGTCGCTCCTCTTCGAGGAATTTCATGATGATCGGTGCCACCGCTTCGGCACGGGTAATCAGGAACAGATGACCGTCATCGATGATGTGCAGTTGAGCGTTGGGAATTCGCCAGGCCAGCAAACGCATGTTGATCAACGGGATCAGCGGATCGTCGTCGCCGGCCAGTACCAGGGTTGGCTGATTGATCTTGTGCAGCCAGTGGATGCTGGTCCAGCCAAAACCGGCGAACAGCTGCCAGTAGTAACCGAGCTTGCCCGCCGAACGCACTTTCGCCGCGTGGTTTGCAGCCAGGGTCGGGTCGCGACGGAATGAGCCGCCGTAGATCATCGGTGCAATGCGAATCACGTGGGACGGCTGGATGTAGCGCCGCGGGCTGGCCATCATCCACAGCACCTTTGGTTTGCCCGGGACCATCACCGCGCCCGCTGCCGTCGCCGCGAGCACCAGTTTCTTGCAGCGCTCCGGATAGTCAAAAGCGAACTGCTGGGCGAGGGCGCCACCCCAAGACACACCGATCACGTTGACCTTCCCGTAGTCGAGATAATCGAGCATCCGCGCCGTCAGTTTGGCCAGGCCGGGAAAGCGATACGGCCGGCTCGGCGTCGACGAACCGCCGACACCGGGGACGTCGAAAGCGATGACTTCCAGGTCCGGGTCCAGCGCCGCGACGAACGGAAACACCAGCTCCAGGTTGGCGCCAATGCCGTTGAAAATCAGCAAGGGCGTCAAGTGAGGCTTGCCGGGGCGTACCGCCGTGCGGAGGGTCTGGCCATCCAGGTCGACGGTACGGAATATGAACGGTTGCGGCATGCTTCTGGCCCTGTGGGTGGATCGTGGTTCCTGACACACATCCTGTAGGAGCCGGCTTGCTGGCGATGCGTGCAACACCGTTTTCCAGTTTCAAGTGGTGATGCAATCGCCAGCAAGCCGGCTCCTACAGGTCTGTGGGTCTAGCGCTCGTGTACGTAAGTGCCTGGCGCCGCCTCGCCTGCCGGGTAGGCCTTGTTGCCCAGTTTCGCCGGGGCCTTTTTCAGTTCGCCTGAACGTTGAGCCTGCCAGGCCTGCCAGTGCAGCCACCAGGAGTCGGTGTGCTTGGTGGCGTTTTCTTGCCACTCATCGGCATTCGACGCCTTTTCGGTGCTGGTCATGTAACGGGACTTCGGATTGCCCGGCGGGTTCAGAATGCTTTGGATATGGCCGCTGCTGGACAGCACGAATTCAACGTTGCCGCCGAACAGTTGCGACGACTTGTAGCAAGACCTCCACGGGGTGATGTGGTCGTTGGTGCCCGCCAGGGAAAAGATGTCGGCTGTCACTTGCTTGAGGTCGATGGCGGTGCCGCACACTTCCAGTGCATTCGGGCGAATCAGTGGGTTGTTTTTGAACAGTTCGATCAGGTCGCCGTGGAACGCTGCGGGCAACCGTGTGGTGTCGTTGTTCCAGAACAGGATGTCGAAAACCGGTGGCTCGTTGCCCAACAGGTAATTGTTGACCCAATAGTTCCAGATCAGATCGTTGGGACGCATCCAGGCGAAGACTTTCGCCATGTCGCGACCTTCCAGCACGCCAGCCTGGTACGAGTGACGCTTGGCGGCTTCCAGCGTTTGTTCGTTGACGAACAGGGCGACGTCGCTGTCCAGGGTGGTATCGAGCACGCTCACCAGCAGGGTCAGGGCGTTGACCTTGTTCTCGCCGGTCGCGGCGTAGTGGCCCAGCAGGGCGGTGCAAGTGATGCCGCCTGAGCAGGCGCCGAGCATGTTCACGTCTTTGCTGCCGGTGATCGCAGTGACCACGTCGACCGCTTCCTTGAGCGCCTCGATGTAAGTCGACAGGCCCCACTCGCGCTGCTCCTTGGTCGGGTTGCGCCAGCTGACGATGAAGGTCTGCACGTTATTGCGCAGGCAGAACCGTGCCAGGCTCTTGTCCGGGCTGAGGTCGAAAACATAGAACTTGTTGATCTGCGGCGGTACCACCAGCAGTGGACGCTCGTGGACCTGCTCGGTGATCGGCTTGTACTGGATCAGCTCCAGCACATCGTTGCGGAACACCACCGCGCCTTCGGTCACGCCCAGGCTCTTGCCGACTTCGAAGGCGCCCATGTTGACCTGGCTCGGCATGCCGCCGTTGTGCACCATGTCCTTGGCCAGATGCGAGAGGCCGTCGAGCAGGCTCTTGCCGCCGGTTTCGAAAAAGCGTTTGACTGCCGCCGGGTTGGCCGCGCTGTTGGTCGGGGCCATGGCTTCGGTCATGAGGTTGATCACGAAGTGGCCGCGAGCCGCGTCATTGGGTGTGAGGTTGCTGTGGTCGATCCAGTCGTGGAGTTCCTTGCGCCACGCCAGGTAAGTTTGCAGATAACGTTTGTAGAGCGGGTTCTGGCTCCAGGCCGGATCGGCAAAACGTCGATCATCACTGGTCGGTTGCAGGGCTGATTTGCCGAACAAAACGTTCTTGAGCTCAAGGCCGAAATGCGCGACATGCTTGGCGCTGTGCACCGGTTGTTTGATGGCCTGCCTGAGAACCATGCGAGCAGAAGCCAGTAGATCCTTTCCACGCAGCCCAACGACAGGATTCAGTCCCAAGGTGTTTTCCGAGGCCTGATACTTCAAGTCATCGTTATTCTTGTTACTCATCTACGACGCTCCATTGTCCTGAGACGAGTACCGGGGTCCTGCTGTGCAGTCACACAGCCAATGCCAGGTACTACTGCTCGGGTGACCGTTAATTCTGCATCGCTGCTTTTTCGTTCGCAGAGAGCACTGCAGGGAACTTGCCAGCTCCATTGGTTACCCGAGTTTAATTTTTTTCGCAAGCAGGCCAATGACTGACCTCGCGGCCAAGCATTCAAACAGATGAAATTAGAAAATGCCTTCTAAAGAGCAAGAGGCTCAGGCTAGAGCATTAGCTTGACGACGGATTCGTTCGGGTCGCGGGTTTTTCCGGCCGCTTTGAGCTCGGCAAGATAATCCTCCCAGAGTGCGTCATAACGTCGCCCCAGCTCGTAGAGGTATTCCCAGGTGAACAGGCCGCTGTCGTGGCCGTCGTCGAAGGTCAGTTTCAGTGCGTACTGACCGGCCGGTTCTATCTTGGTCAGTCCTACGTTGATCTTGCCAAATTGCAGGATAGGTTTGCCGTGGCCCTGGACCTCGGCGGAAGGAGAATGCACGCGCAGGAATTCGGCGGGCAGGGTGTATTCCTCACCGGACGCGTATTTCAGCGACAGGGTTTTCGAGGCTTTGTGCAGCTTGATGTCGGTGGGGATTTGGGTCGTCATGGGGCCGATCTTCCGTCGTATGGAGGCCCTGTGTCGGCGGGTGATCCTGTGGCGAGGGAGCTTGCTCCCGCTCGGCTGCGCAGCAGTCGTAAAGCCGGAGAATGCGGTCTGTTTGATGAACCGCATTCGCCGGTTTCGGGGCCGCTTCGCGACCCAGCGGGAGCAAGCTCCCTCGCCACGGAAGCCCGCTCACACAGAATGTGACCTACAGGATATAACGGGACAGGTCTTCGTTCTGCGCCAATTCGCCGAGGTGGCTGTTGACGTAGTCGGCGTCGATCTGGATGACCTTGCCGTCATGGCTGCTGGCCAGGTCGCCGGCACTGAACGACACCTCTTCCAGCAGGCGCTCAAGCAGGGTGTGCAGACGACGGGCGCCGATGTTCTCGGTTTTTTCGTTGACCTGCCAGGCGATCTCGGCGATGCGCTTGATGCCGCTCGGCTGGAACTCGATGCCCAGGCCTTCGGTTTTCAGCAGTGCGCAATATTGCTCGGTGAGCGATGCATGCGGCTCGCTGAGGATGCGTTCGAAGTCTTCCGGCGACAGCGCTTTGAGCTCAACACGAATCGGTAGGCGACCTTGCAGCTCCGGCACCAGGTCGCTCGGCTTGCTCAAGTGGAACGCACCGGAAGCAATGAACAGAATGTGGTCGGTCTTGACCATGCCCAGTTTGGTGTTGACGGTGCAGCCTTCGATCAGTGGCAGCAAGTCGCGCTGCACGCCTTCGCGGGATACATCGACGCCACCGGAATTACCGCGCTTGGCGACCTTGTCGATTTCGTCGATGAACACGATGCCGTGTTGCTCGACGGCTTCCAGGGCCTTGGCCTTCAACTCTTCATCGTTGACCAGGCGGCCGGCTTCTTCATCGCGCACCAGTTTCAGCGCTTCCTTGACCTTGAGCTTGCGAGCTTTCTTTTTGCCCTTGCCCATGTTGGCGAAAAGGCTTTGCAGCTGGTTAGTCATTTCTTCCATGCCCGGTGGCGCGGAGATATCGACGCCGGCCATTTCGGCGACTTCGATTTCAATCTCCTTGTCATCCAGCTGACCTTCGCGCAGGCGCTTGCGGAACAGCTGACGGGTGTTGGAGTCCGCGGTCGGGGTGTCGTCGTTGCTGAAACCCATGCGCGGCGGTGGCAGCAGCGCGTCGAGGATGCGCTCTTCGGCGGCGTCTTCGGCGCGGTGGCGAACCTTGACGATTTCCTGTTCGCGCAGCAGCTTGATCGCGGCATCGGCCAGGTCACGAATGATCGATTCAACATCGCGGCCAACGTAGCCGACTTCAGTGAACTTGGTCGCTTCGACCTTGATGAACGGCGCATTGGCCAGTTTGGCCAGGCGACGGGCGATCTCGGTTTTACCGACACCGGTCGGGCCGATCATCAGGATGTTCTTTGGCGTTACTTCAACGCGCAGCTCTTCAGGTAGCTGCATGCGGCGCCAGCGATTGCGCAGGGCGATGGCGACGGCGCGCTTGGCATCGTCCTGGCCGATGATATGGCGATTGAGTTCGTGGACGATTTCACGGGGAGTCATGGACATAGTATTTAAAGGACCTCAAGCAAGAATGAGCCGTGGCACGGGGCCGAATCAGGCTTACTCGGCGCAGTCCTGCTCCTCAATGGTCTGGGTGTGGTTGGTGAATACACAGATGTCGCCGGCGATACCAAGGGCGGTTTCGACGATTTCGCGGGCCGACAGGTCGGTTTTCTTCAGCAGGGCGCTGGCGGCAGCCTGGGCATAGGCGCCACCGGAGCCCATGGCGATCAAGCCGTCTTCCGGCTCAACCACGTCACCGTTGCCGGTGATGATCAGGGAAGCGTCTTTGTTGGCGACGGCGAGCATGGCTTCGAGGCGGCTCAGGGAGCGATCAGTACGCCATTCTTTGGCGAGTTCGACGGCGGCGCGAACCAGATGGCCCTGATGCTTTTCAAGCTGGCCTTCGAAGCGTTCGAAGAGGGTAAAGGCGTCAGCGGTGGCGCCGGCAAAACCGGCAATGACCTGACCGTGGTACAGGCGGCGAACTTTTTTCGCGTTGCCTTTCATCACGGTATTGCCAAGGGAAACCTGGCCGTCGCCGCCCATGACGACTTTGCCGTGGCGGCGAACTGAAACGATGGTGGTCAAGGGAAGAGTCTCCACGCAGCGGGGCGAAAATGCCTTATGCCCATTCATATGGGGGTGGTGGAGTGGATTTCAACTGTGGGATGCGGCGGGGGACGAGCGGTGCGAGGCAATGGTGATCGACGCTGAAACAATTGTGGCGAGGGAGCTTGCTCCCGCTTGGCTACGAAGCAGCCACAAACCCGGTCTGATCGGTCTGTCTGATGGACCGCAGTTACAGGTTTTGGGAGTGCTGCGCACTCCAGCGGGAGCAAGCTCCCTCGCCACAAGGCGGTCAGCGGCTTTGGCGTTGTTGTAACAACAGGTTGCTGAATCCGGCGCCAGCCAGTTGTTTCTGCGCGGTGGTCAGTTGTTCGCGGTTGCTGAACGGTCCGACGAGAACGCGATACCAGGTTTCGTCCTTCACCGTGCCGGATTCAACCGCCACGGCCTGGCCCAGCAGGATGATCTGCGCCCGCACCTTGTCCGCATCAGCCTCCTTGCGGAACGAACCGGCCTGCAGGAAGAACTTGGTCACCGGCGCGGCCTTGGTCACGGGCGGCGCTGGCGGCGGCGTAATTCCGGCCAGAGCTGCCTGAGCGCGAGCGGTGTCGATCTTCGCCGCTTCGGCCGGGGTCACCGGCGTGGTCGGAATGGCCGGCACTTGCGGCGTCGGCAGGGTTTTTTCCGGCACGGCATCCGGCGGCACGATGACTTCCGATTCCGGCAGCAACGTGTAGAAGTCGTACTTCGGCTTCACCGGTTGAGTCGGGCTCGGCGGGGTTTTGTTGGCCTCGGCGATCTTGGTAGCTTTCTGCTGTTGCTCGATCTTCTCGCGCTTGACCGTGTCGCTGCCCTTGCCCGGTTCCAGTTTCATCAGGAACACGATGAACGCGCCGACCGTCAGGCCGATGGCCATCCACAGCCAACCCGGGATCGGCTGCTTCGCTGGAGCTTGGTAACGGCTGGCGCCACGCTTGGGTGCAGGTTTTTTCTTGGCAGCCAACTTACATGCGCTCCAGTGTTTCCAGGCCCAAGAGTTCCAGGCCTTGCTTGAGAGTACGTCCGGTCAGCGCGGCGAGGCGCAGGCGGCTCTGCATTTGTGCCGGGGTCTCGGCGGCGAGGATCGGGCAGTTCTCGTAGAAGCTGGAGAACAGGCCGGCGACGTCGTACAGGTAGGTGCAGAGAATGTGCGGCGTGCCTTTCTCGGACACGTTGTTCAGGATCTCGCCGAACTGTGCGAGTTTCGCCGCCAGCTCGTGTTCATGCGCGGCTTCCAACACGATCTGGCCTTCGACTTCGCTGAAGTCCTTGCCGAGTTTGCGGAACACACCGGCCACACGGGTGTAGGCGTACAGCAGGTACGGCGCGGTGTTGCCTTCGAAGTTCAGCATCAGGTCGAAGTTGAAGCTGTAGTCGCTGGTGCGGTGTTTGGACAGGTCGGCGTATTTTACTGCGCCGATGCCAACGACCTTGGCGATGTTGCGCAACTCGTCCTCGGCCAGCTCCGGGTTTTTCTCTTTGACCAGGTTATAGGCACGTTCCTGGGCTTCGGTCAGCAGGTCGATCAGCTTCACGGTGCCGCCATCACGAGTCTTGAACGGACGGCCGTCAGCGCCGTTCATGGTGCCGAAGCCCATGTGTTCCATTTCCATCGGATGGGTCACGAAACCGGCCTTGCGCGCCACGGCGAACACTTGCTGGAAGTGCAGGGCCTGACGCTGGTCGACGAAGTACAGCGCGCGGTCAGCCTTGAGCTTGCCGCTGCGGTAACGCACGGCCGCCAGGTCGGTGGTGGCGTAGAGGTAGCCACCGTCAGCCTTGACGATGATCACTGGCAGCGGGTCGCCATCGGCATTCTTGAATTCGTCGAGGAACACGCACTGGGCGCCGTTGCTCTCGACCAGCATGCCTGCCGCTTTCAGATCGTTGACCACGTTGATCAAGTCGTCGTTGTAAGCGCTTTCACCCATCACGTCGGCCATGGTCAGTTTGACGTTGAGCAGTTCGTAGATTTTCTGGCAGTGCGACAGCGAGATGTCCTTGAACTTGGTCCACAGCGCCAGGCAGTCCGGGTCGCCGGCTTGCAGCTTGACCACCAGCCCGCGAGCGCGGTCGGCGAACTCTTCGGATTCGTCGAAGCGCCCTTTGGCGGCACGGTAGAAGTTTTCCAGGTCCGACAGCTCGTCGCTGGTGATCGGGTTTTCCTGCAAGTAGGCCATCAGCATGCCGAACTGGGTACCCCAGTCGCCGACATGGTTCTGACGGATCACTTCGTCGCCGAGGAACTCCAGCACGCGGGCCACGCCGTCGCCGATGATGGTCGAGCGCAAGTGGCCGACGTGCATCTCTTTGGCCAGGTTCGGGGCCGAGAGGTCGACCACGGTGCGCTGCGCCGGACCGGCCTTGCGTACGCCGATATGCTCGTCAGCCAACGCAGCGTCCAGGCGCGTAGCCAGGGCTTGGGTGTTCTGGAAGAAGTTGAGGAAGCCAGGGCCGGCGATTTCGGCCTTGCTGACATTTTCGTCAGCCGGCAGCGCGGCGATGATTTTTTCCGCTAGATCGCGCGGCTTCATGCCCGCAGGCTTGGCCAGCATCATGGCAATGTTGCTGGCGAAGTCGCCGTTCTTCTTGTCGCGGGAGTTTTCCACCTGGATCGCCGGCGACAGGCCTTCAGGCAACACACCTTCGTTGACGAGTTGGGTGATGGCTTGTTGGATCAGCTGGCGAATGGTGTCTTTCATGGTCTTCTCTTTCGACCGCAGGCGCGGCGGCGCATCATGCGCTGGTGGAAAAACTGGGCATTATCCGTTCCCAGAGCGGGCTTGCCAACCTTAGCAGGCAGGTTGTGGATGTGTGGTGACAAATCAACCGCTATCGCGGGCAAGCCCGCTCCCACAGGGATCCTGGGTGTTCACAATTATGTGCCCTTCAAAAAACCCTGTGGGAGCTGGCTTGCCAGCGATGGCGGCCCCACTATCAATACAAATCGACCGGGTCCACATCCAAAGACCATCGCACCGCCCGCCCGCTCGGCATCTGCTCCAGCACCAGCAACCAGCTGGCAAGCAACCGATGCAGCGGCGCCCGGGCGGTCGCCTGCAATAACAACTGCGCCCGATAACGTCCGGCCCTGCGCTCCATCGGCGCTGGCACCGGACCCAGCAGTTCAATGCCGGTCAGATTTTGTTCAATCAGCAAACGCTCAGCCTCGCTGCACGCTTCATCAAGAAATCCTTCTGCCTGCCCCGGTTTGTGCGCTTCGGCCCGCAGCAACGCCAGATGCGCGAACGGCGGCAGGCCCGCTGCGCGACGCTCACTCAAGGCCTGTTCGGCAAACGCGAAGTAGCCCTGTTCGGTCAATTGCACCAGCAGCGGATGGTCGGCCAGGTGCGTCTGGATGATCACTTTGCCCGGTTCTTCCGCACGCCCCGCGCGCCCGGCGACCTGGACAATCAACTGCGCCATGCGCTCGCTGGCGCGGAAGTCGCCGGAGAACAGCCCGCCGTCGGCATCGAGAATCGATACCAGTGTCACCCGTGGAAAGTGATGTCCTTTGGCAAGCATTTGCGTGCCGATCAGGATGCACGGCTGACCCTTTTGAATGGTCGCGAATAATTGATTCATCGCGTCTTTGCGTGACGTGCTGTCGCGGTCGACCCGCAACACCGGGAAATCCGGGAACAGAATCTGCAGGCGCTCTTCGGCCCGTTCAGTGCCGGCCCCCACCGGGCGCAGATCGACCTTGTTGCACTTCGGGCACTGGCGCGGCACGCGTTCAACATAGCCGCAGTGGTGGCAACGCAGTTCGCCATAGCGCTGGTGCACGGTCATCCGAGCATCGCAGCGCTGGCATTCGGACATCCAGCCGCAGTCGTGACAAAGCAGCGTCGGCGCGAAACCACGGCGATTGAGAAATACCAACACTTGTTGCCCGGCCGCGAGCGTCTGCCCGATGGCTTGCTGCATCGGCCCGGAAATACCGCTGTCCAGCGGACGACTTTTTACATCCAGGCGCAGGAAGCGGGGTTGCTTGGCGCCACCGGCACGCTCGTTCAAGCGTAGGAGGCCATAACGTCCGGTGTAGGCGTTGTGCAGGCTTTCCAGTGAAGGCGTGGCGGAGCCGAGCACAATCGGAATGTTTTCCTGCCGGGCGCGCACCAGGGCCAGGTCGCGGGCGTGATAGCGCAGGCCTTCCTGCTGTTTATAGGAGCCGTCGTGCTCTTCGTCGATGATGATCAGGCCAGGGTTCTTCATCGGAGTGAACAGCGCCGAGCGGGTGCCGATAATAATGTCGGCCTCGCCATCGCGGGCGGCGAGCCAGGCTTCGAGGCGTTCGCGATCATTGACCGCGGAGTGGATCAGCGCGATGCGCGCATTGAAACGCTGCTCGAAGCGCGCCAGGGTCTGCGGACCGAGGTTGATTTCCGGGATCAGCACCAGGGCTTGTTTGCCGGCCTCAAGGGTTTCGCGGATCAGTTGCAAATAGACTTCGGTCTTGCCGCTGCCGGTGACGCCGGCCAGCAGGAATGCGTGATAGCTATCGAACCCGGCGCGAATTGCTTCGTAAGCCGCCCGCTGCTCCGGGTTGAGTGGCAGCTCCGGTTGCGCCAGCCAGTGTTCGTGGCGCGCGCCGGGGGCGTGCTTGCGGATCTCGACCTGCACCAGATCCTTGGCCAGCAACAGATCGAGGCTGTCCTTGCTCAGCATCAATTTACTCAGCAACTGATGGGCGACACCATGGGGATGCTGGGCCAATGTCGCCAACGCTTCACGCTGACGCGGTGCGCGGGCGATGCGCGGGTCATCGAGGCTGGCGCCGGGGGCGGCGGACCAGAAGCGTTCCTGGCGCGCTTCCGCCAGTTCGCCTTGGCGCAGCAGTACCGGCAACGCCCAGCTCAAGGTGTCGCCGAGGCTGTGCTGGTAATACTGGGAAGTCCACAGGCACAGCTTGAACAGTGCGGGTGGCAATGGCGGCGTGGCATCGAGCAGGGCCAGGGCGGGTTTGAGTTTTTCCGCCGGGACTTCGCTGGTGTCGGCGATTTCCACCAGAATCCCGATCATCTCGCGTCGGCCGAACGGTACCCGCAGGCGCATGCCGGGGTGCAACTGGGCGCGCAATACACCGGCCGGCGCGCGATAGTCGAACAGGCGGCGCAGCGGTGAAGGCAAGGCGAGGCGCAGAATGGCGTCGGGCACGCGGGGGGATCTCTTTAAGCGGGCAGAAAGAAAGGCTGAGCGCGACCCCTGTGGGAGCGGGCTTGCCCGCGAAGAGGCCTTTTCAGGCGGCATCTTCATCGGCTGACAGGACGCTTTCGCGGGCAAGCCCGCTCCCACAGGTTTGTTTGCAGATGATCAGCGTTTGGGTCGGGAGCCTAGCAGACGACCGGTTTGAGCGACAGCTTGCGTGATTGGCATTGTCTGGTAGAATCCGCGGCCTAATTACGTGCGGTATTCAACAATAGTGTTGGGTGGCGGCACGCTAGCCTGAGGAAGACACCATGAAAGCTGATATCCATCCAGAATACCCAGCAGTTGCTGTTACCTGCAGCTGCGGCAACAAGTTCGAAACCCGTTCGACCTTCGGCAAAGCCTTGGCGATCGACGTTTGCAACGAATGCCACCCGTTCTACACCGGTAAGCAAAAGACTCTGGACACTGGCGGCCGCGTTCAGCGCTTCGCAGACCGTTTCGGTGCTTTCGGCGCGAAAAAGGCCTAAGGCCACTCAACTTGGGAAGCCGTTCCGGTTTTTCCATGCTGATGAAAAAGGCGTCCCTTGCGGGCGCCTTTTTTGTGTCCGCGATTTGGCTCTCCGGCGCCCAGGCCTTCTGCCCGACGCCTGCCGGGCTGACTTCCGTCGCGGTGCAGCGGGTGGTGGATGGCGACACACTGCGCCTGAGTGATGGCCGCAGTGTGCGCATGATCGGCCTGAATACGCCGGAGCTGGGCAAGAAAGGTCGCTCCGACGAGCCTTTCGCCGTGGCGGCGCATAAGCACCTCGAAGCCCTGGTTGCCGCGAGTGATGGGCGTGTCGGTTTGCTGCCCGGCAAAGAAAGCAAAGATCACTATGGCCGTACCCTGGCTCATGTCTACGGTGCCGATGGCGCCAACCTCGAAGCGCAAATGCTCGCAGAAGGCCTTGGTTTTCAGGTGGCGGTCGCACCCAATGTCGATCTGGTCGCGTGTCAGCAGGCTGCCGAACAGAGTGCGCGCCAAGCCGGGCTCGGCGTATGGCGCCAGTCACCTGTACTGAAAGCGGAGCAGATCAGTGCGTCTGGTTTTGCTGTGCTCAGCGGTCGTGTGATCAAGGTTCAACGCAATCGGGGCGGGGTTTGGATTGAATTGCAGGATTCAGTTGTATTGCGCGTTGCGCCCAATTTATTGGGCCACTTTGACGTCGGTTCCCTTGAAAGCCTCAAAGGCAGAGAAGTAGAGGCTCGCGGTTGGGTGCTGGATCGATCGCGCCGTGGCGGACTCAAGGAAGGGCAACCGCGCTGGATGTTGCCATTGACGGACCCGGCCATGGTTCAGGTGGCTAAGTAAGAAAAAATTGTAGACATTTTTTCTGTCGATTGTGAACAGTCTATCCCTTATGTTCCGCGACTCTTGGGCCAAAGTCGTAGGGCAGGGCGCTTGACAGGGGTGACCGGTCAGTCTTGTGGGGATTTTGTGAGGCGCGTATCCTCGCTGACCAGTCTGTCCAACAGTAAAAGCGGAATGCCCCCATGTCTGATTTGAAAACTGCCGCTCTCGAATATCACGCCCATCCTCGTCCAGGTAAGCTGAGTGTCGAGCTCACCAAGGCCACCGCTACCGCCCGCGACCTGTCGCTGGCCTACAGCCCCGGCGTAGCCGAACCAGTACGCGAAATCGCCCGCGATCCTGAGCTGGCGTACAAATACACCGGCAAAGGCAACCTGGTTGCAGTCATTTCTGATGGCACCGCGATTCTCGGCCTGGGTAACCTCGGCCCATTGGCTTCCAAGCCAGTGATGGAAGGTAAAGGCGTGCTGTTCAAGCGCTTCGCCGGCATCGACGTTTTCGACATCGAAGTCGATTCCGAAAGCCCGCAAGCCTTCATCGACACCGTCAAGCGCATCTCCATCACCTTCGGTGGCATCAACCTGGAAGACATCAAGGCACCTGAGTGCTTTGAGATCGAGCGCGCTCTGATCGAGCAGTGCGACATCCCGGTATTCCACGATGACCAGCACGGCACCGCCATCGTTACCGCCGCCGGCATGATCAACGCCCTGGAAATCGCTGGCAAAACCCTGCCAGAAGCCAAGATCGTCTGCCTGGGTGCCGGTGCTGCCGCCATCTCCTGCATGAAATTGCTGGTGAGCATGGGCGCCAACATCGAAAACATCTACATGATCGACCGTACCGGCGTGATCCACTCCGGCCGTGACGACCTGAACCAGTACAAGGCTGTTTTCGCTCACGCGACCGAAAAACGTACCCTGGCAGACGCTCTGCAAGGTGCTGACGTGTTCGTCGGCCTGTCCGGTCCGAACCTGCTGAGCGCTGAAGGCCTGCTGTCCATGGCGCCTAACCCGATCGTGTTCGCGTGCTCGAACCCTGATCCGGAAATCTCCCCGGAGCTGGCGCACGCCACCCGTAACGACGTGATCATGGCCACCGGCCGTTCGGACTACCCGAACCAGGTCAACAACGTACTGGGTTTCCCGTTCATCTTCCGTGGCGCCCTGGACGTTCGCGCCAAGCGCATCAACGAGGAAATGAAAGTGGCCGCAGCCAACGCCCTGCGCGAACTGGCCAAACTGCCAGTGCCTCAGGAAGTGTGCGACGCCTACGGCGGCATCAAGCTGGAATTTGGTCGTGAGTACATCATTCCGAAGCCAATGGACGCCCGCCTGATCACCCTGATCTCCGATGCCGTGGCTAAAGCCGCCATCGAGACCGGTGTTGCGACCCTGCCGTATCCGAAGAACTACCCGCTGAAAAGCGTGGATGACGTGTTCAACGGCTAAGTAGCTACGTTATAAAAAACCCGGCCATTGGCCGGGTTTTTTTATGGGCGGACGATCAAGAGATCGCAACCTTCGGCAGCTCCTAGAGGGGGAACGCATTCTCCCTGTAGGAGCTGCCGAAGGCTGCGATCTCTTGATCTTGCCTTGCAATAAAAAGCCCCGCTCTTCTCTCGAAGGCGGGGCTTTTGGGTTGCGTTTCACAATCAGAACAAATCGATCGGCGCCGCTTCATCCGCCGGCAACGGGCTGCCCGGCGCATTGCCGTTGCCCAGTTCATTCACCGATGGCGGCGTGTCTTCGGCCTTGAACAGCTCGAAGTAGGCCCCAGGCGTGCCCGGCGTGGCCGCACGGCCGCTGATCGGGTCCACGCGAAGGCTAAGAATGCCTTCCGGCTCAGGCTGCGTATGAGGTGGCAGGCCTTTGAGCGCGGCGCCCATGTAGTTCATCCATATCGGCAGCGCGACGGTGCCGCCGAACTCCTTGCGACCCAGGCTTTCAGGCTGGTCGAAGCCGGTCCAGACGGTGGTGACATAATCGGCGTTGTAGCCGGAGAACCAGGCGTCCTTGGACTCGTTGGTAGTACCGGTTTTGCCGGCGATGTCGCTGCGGCCCAAGGCCAGTGCGCGACGGCCGGTGCCAAGCTTGATCACGTCCTGGAGCATGCTGTTGAGGATGTAAGTGGTACGGCCATCGACGATGCGCTCCGCCACGGCCGGCGCTTGTGTCGCCGGTTGGGCACTCAGTGCTGCTTCTGGCGAAGCGTTGACTGTGAAGGTCTCGGCGGCGGGCGCGGCGATGCCGTCGGTAGCAGCGCCACCCTTCGGAACGCTCGGCGGGTTGGCGACGAATAGCGTATCGCCATTGCGACTTTCGATCTTGTCGATGATGTAAGGGGTGATCTTGTAGCCGCCGTTGGCGAAGGTGCTCCAGCCGGTGGCGATTTCCATCGGCGTCAGGGTCGCGGTGCCCAGCGCCAGGGACAGGTTCGGCGGCAGATCCTGCTTGTTGAAGCCAAAGCGGGTGATGTAGTCGATGGTTTTGCCAACGCCCATCGCTTGCAGCAGGCGGATCGACACCAGGTTGCGCGACTTGTAGAGCGCCTCACGCAGGCGGATCGGGCCGAGGAAGGTGTTGGTATCGTTTTTCGGGCGCCAGACCTTGTCCAGGTACTCGTCGACGAACACGATCGGCGCATCGTTCACCAGGCTGGAGGCGGTGTAGCCGCTATCCAGCGCGGCGCTGTAGACGAACGGCTTGAAGCTCGAACCCGGCTGGCGCTTGGCCTGAAGGGCGCGGTTGTAATTGCTCTGCTCAAAGGCGAAACCGCCGACCAGCGAACGAATGGCGCCATTCTGCGGATCAAGGGAAACCAGCGCGCCCTGAGCCTGCGGGATCTGGCTGAATTTCAGCGAGTTGTCCGGCTGACGCTGCACGCGAATCAGGTCACCGACCTGAGCCACGTCCGACGGCTGCTTGGGGTTGGCGCCCATGCTGTTGGTGTTCAGGAACGGGCGAGCCCATTTCATGCTGTCCCAGCTCACTTGCTCGCTACCGGTGCGCGTCAGCACTTGCAACCCGCCCTTGTCGACCTGGGTGACGATGGCTGGTTCAAGGCTGCTGATGGTGCGTTGCTTGGTCAGTTCAGTCGCCCAGGCTTCGCGCGTCTTGCCTGGCAGGCGCGACTCGGGGCCACGATAGCCGTGACGCTGGTCGTAGGTCATCAAGCCTTCGTGGAGGGCCGTGTTGGCCATTTCCTGGAGATTGCTCGGTACTGTGGTGGTGACGCGAAAACCTTCGGTGTACGCGTCGCTGCCATAACGGCCGACCATTTCCGCGCGGGCCATCTCGGCGATGTACGGCGCGTTCACTTCCGGTGTCGGTACGTGATAGCTGGCGTTCAGCGGTTCGTTGATGGCGGCGGTGTAGTCGGCTTCGGTAATTTTGCCCAGCTTGTACATGCGCCCCAGGATCCAGTCGCGACGCTCCTTGCTGCGGGCCGGGTTGGCCAGCGGGTTGAAGCGCGACGGAGCTTTCGGCAGGCCGGCAATCATCGCCATCTGCGCCAGGCTGACGTCACGAATCGATTTGCCGTAATAAACCTGCGCCGCCGCCTCGATGCCGTAGGCGCGGTTACCCAGATAGATCTTGTTGACGTACAGCTCAAGGATCTCGTCCTTGGTCAGTTGCCGTTCGATTTGCAGGGCCAGCAGGATTTCCGTGGTTTTGCGCGAGAAGCTGCGTTCGCTGGTCAGGAAGAAGTTCTTCGCCACCTGCATGGTGATGGTGCTGCCGCCGGACTGGATGTGTCCGCTTTTTACCAATTGGGTGGCGGCACGCATCAGGCTGCTAGGGTCGACGCCGTAGTGATTGGCGAAGTTGTCGTCTTCAGCACTTAGTAACGCATTAATGAAATTGGGGGGAATGTCGGCGAAACGGATCGGGGTACGGCGCATTTCGCCAAATTCTGCGATCAACTTGTTGTCGCTGCTGTAGACCCGCAAAGGAATCTGCAACTGGATGCTTCGTAGCGCCTCCACGGACGGCAATCCGGGACTAAGGTAAAGAAACGCCCCGCTCAGACCCAAAAGCAGTCCGCAGAAAATCGCGACGATGGACCAACCGAAAAACTTCAGCAGACGAATCAAGGCTTTTGGATATCCAGGGCAAAAAATGAATTAGGCATCAGGGTTCAGGCTAAAGGAGAACGACCCGCGCTTGCGAAAAAGCGGAAAAAAACGAGGGGCATTATAAGCATTTTTCCGTCGAGGGCGTCATTTGCGCTGCTGTCAAGACGGGTGGATTGAACGCAATGGACATTGCAGAGTCCGTAACTCACGGATAGTCATAGGGAATTGGTAGTGCTAGGACTCTTCAACAAAAAGGCCAATACGCTTTTAGGCATCGACATCAGCTCCACGTCGGTGAAGCTTCTGGAACTCAGCCGCCAGGGCAACGGTTATCGGGTCGAGGCCTACGCAGTTGAACCGCTGCCCGCCAACGCTGTAATCGAAAAGAATATCGCCGAGCCCGAAGGTGTGGGCCAGGCTCTTTCGCGTGTGCTGATCAAAGCCAGGACCAGTCTGAAAAACGCGGCCGTTGCGGTGGCCGGTTCAGCGGTCATCACCAAGACCATCGAAATGGATGCCGGTCTTTCCGACGACGAGATGGAAAACCAGCTGAAGATCGAGGCTGATCAGTACATCCCCTATCCATTGGACGAAGTCGCGATCGACTTTGAAGTCCAGGGCGCTTCCACGCGCAACCCTGAGCGAGTCAACGTGCTGCTCGCGGCGTGTCGCAAGGAAAACGTCGAAGTTCGCGAAGCCGCGCTGACTCTGGCGGGCCTCACCGCCCGCGTGGTCGATGTCGAGGCCTACGCGCTGGAGCGATCCTTTGGTTTGCTGGCCAATCAGTTGGCGACCTCCAGGGAGCATCTGGTCGCCGTGGTTGATATCGGCGCAACCATGACCACCCTGAGCGTGCTGCACAACGGGCGGATCATCTACACCCGCGAACAATTGTTCGGCGGACGTCAGCTGACGGAAGAAATCCAGCGTCGATACGGCCTGACAATCGAGCAGGCAGGCTTGGCGAAAAAGCAGGGCGGTTTGCCGGACGATTACGTCAGTGAAGTGTTGCAGCCGTTTCGCGAGGCACTGGTGCAGCAGGTGTCGCGTTCGTTGCAGTTTTTCTTTGCCTCGGGCCAGTACCACTCGGTCGATCACATTTTGCTGGCTGGCGGGACTGCGTCGATCTCCGGGCTGGATCGATTGATTGAACTGAAGCTCGGCACTCCGACCCAGGTGGCCAACCCGTTTGCCGACATGACCCTCAGTAGCAAGGTCAACGCCGCCGTGCTGGCCAGCGATGCGCCGGCGATGATGATCGCTTGCGGGCTGGCCCTCAGGAGTTTCGACTGATGGCGCGGATCAATCTTTTACCCTGGCGCGAAGAACGGCGCGAAGAGCGTCGCAAGCGTTTCTTGTTGATTCTGGTCGGCGTGCTGGTGGGTTCGACTGGCGCGGTGCTGATCGCGAATCAGGTCATTAACGCTGCTATCGAGCGACAGGTCGCGCGCAACGATTACATCGGCAAACAGATCGTGGTCGTCGACGAGCGGATCAAACAGATCAGCGATCTCAAGGCCCGGCGCCAGCAACTGGTGGAGCGCATGCGCATCATCCAGGACCTGCAAGGCAACCGGCCGATCAGCGGGCGAATTTTCGATCAGCTGGCGCGGACGCTGCCTGACGGGGTGTATTTCACCGAGGTCAAAATGGACGGCAAGACCTTGTCCATTTCCGGTGCAGCAGAATCCAACAATCGCGTTTCCGACCTGATGCGCAATCTTGATGCATCAGACTGGTTCGATGCGCCGAGCCTGACAGAAGTCAAAGCCACCACCGCCGGCCAGGTGGACCAGGCGAATGTCTTTCAGTTGACCGTTCGTCAGACCCAGCCTGTTGCCGTGGAGGACGGGAAATGACTCCGTCCGAATGGTTTGAAAACCTGCGCAAGATCGACATCAACGATCTGGATACCAACAACATTGGTTCCTGGCCGCCCGCTATCAAGGTTTTGGTGGGTGTGCTGGTCATGATCCTGGTTCTTTCGCTGGGCTACAGCTTTTCCACAAGCGAGCTTGAAAGCCAGCTCGAACTCAAGCGAGAGGAAGAGTCGACCCTCAAGGAGCAATTCGCGACCAAGTCCCACATGGCGGCGAATCTGGAGCTCTACACCCAGCAAATGAAGGAAATGGAGAACTCCTTTGGCGTGCTGTTGCGGCAACTGCCGAGTGATACCGAGGTGCCGGGCCTGCTCGAAGACATTACCCGCACAGGATTGGGCAGCGGCCTGGAGTTTGAAGAGATCAAGCTGCTACCCGAAGTCACCCAACCGTTCTACATCGAACTGCCGATCCAGATCACCGTAACCGGTGCTTATCACGACCTCGCCACCTTCGTCAGTGGTGTGGCAGGCCTGCCGCGCATCGTCACCCTGCATGATTTCGACCTGGCACCCGCCGACCCCGAAGGTGGCGCGAAGCTGCGCATGAGCATCCTCGCCAAGACTTATCGCTACAACGACAAGGGGCTGCATCAATGAGCCCGCTACGTTGTTTTTCGATGGTTGTGATAGTGACCGCGCTGTCCGGCTGTGGCGGCGATGACTTCAGTGACCTGGACGCTTACATGAACGAAATGCGCCTGCGGGCACCGGGCAAAATTGAACCAACGCCGACATTCCGGTCTTACCCGACATTCACCTACAACGCCGCCAACCTTCGAAGCCCGTTTTCCCCGCAGGTCAGGATCGACCTGACGGGGCAGAAACACGGCTCACGCAACGTCAAGCCCGACCCCAATCGGGTCAAGCAATACCTCGAGGGTTTCAATATCGAGCAGTTTGAAATGGTTGGCACGATCTCCAATGCAGCGGGCTCCTTTGCGCTGTTGCGGGGAGCTGGCGGGGTGCATCGGCTGAAGGTCGGTGATTACCTGGGGCGTAACGACGGGCGAATCGTCGCCATCAGCGGCTCGCAAGTCGATGTGGTCGAAATCGTCCCCGATGGTCAGGGCGCCTGGCTGGAACGGCCAAGGACCATTCCTTTGAAAGAGCACTCATAGTGGAACTCGAAAAATGAACAGGATTTTCTCCACCCTCGGAGTGTCGCTATGGATAGCGCTGCTGTCGCCGATGGTACAAGCGGCCAACCTCAAGGCGCTGGATGTCGCAGCGTTGCCGGGAGATCGCGTCGAGTTGAAGTTGGCGTTCGATGAACCACCGCCGTCGCCCAACGGTTACACCACGGAATCGCCTGCACGTATCGCGCTGGATTTGCCCGGCGTGGTCAGTCAACTGGCGAGCAAGAGTCGCGATCTCGGGAGCGGTAACGCCCGCAGTGCCACGGTGGTTGAGGCCAAGGACCGTACGCGGCTGATCATCAATCTGACCCAGTTGAGTCCCTATGACACGCGGGTCGAAGGCAACAACCTGTTTGTTGTGGTCGGGCAGGCAGCCGAAAGCCCGGCATCCAGCCCGGCCGCTGTCGCAAAACCAGCCCCGGCGCGTGCGCGTGCAGCGTCGATCAAGGCCATTCGCGGCGTGGATTTCCAGCGTGGTACCCAGGGCGAAGGCAATGTGGTGATCGATCTGTCGGATCCGTCCATTGCGCCGGACATTCAGGAGCGCGACGGCAAGATCATTGTCGCTTTTGCCAGGACCCAATTGCCGGAACCGTTGCGCGTACGCCTGGACGTCAAGGATTTCGCCACGCCAGTGCAGTTCGTCAATGCCAGCGCCACCGGTGATCGGGCTACGATCAGCATCGAGCCTAGCGGCACTTTCGATTATTCGACCTACCAGACCGACAACAAGCTGACCGTCAGCGTGCGCCCGATGACCGTCGACGACTTGCAGAAACGCAATGCGGATCGGTACGCCTACAGCGGTGAAAAGCTTTCGCTGAACTTCCAGGACATCGATGTGCGCTCGGTACTGCAATTGATCGCCGATTTCACCAATCTCAACCTGGTGGCCAGCGACACGGTGCAGGGCGGCATCACCCTGCGCTTGCAGAATGTTCCGTGGGATCAGGCGTTGGACTTGGTGTTGAAAACCAAAGGGCTGGACAAGCGCAAGATCGGTAACGTCCTGCTGGTGGCGCCGGCCGATGAAATTGCCGCCCGAGAGCGTCAGGAGCTGGAATCGCAGAAGCAGATCGCCGATCTGGCGCCGCTGCGGCGGGAGCTGTTGCAGGTCAACTACGCCAAAGCTGCTGACATCGCCAAGCTGTTCCAGTCGGTAACCAGTGCCGAGACGAAAGTCGACGAACGGGGCTCGATCACCGTCGATGAGCGCACCAACAACATCATTGCCTACCAGACTCAGGATCGACTCGACGAGTTGCGGCGAATCGTGGCGCAGCTGGATATACCGGTGCGGCAGGTGATGATCGAGGCACGAATCGTCGAAGCCAATGTGGATTATGACAAGAGTCTCGGGGTGCGCTGGGGCGGCTCGATCCAGAACAAGGGCAACTGGAATACTTCCGGGGTCAGCAATGGCGCCAATGCGTCATCGACCATCGGCACGCCGGGAAGCACCAGTACCAACGCGCCGTTCGTCGACTTAGGGGCTGTCAACAACACCTCCGGAATCGGCATCGCGTTCATCACCGATAACGTTTTGCTCGATCTGGAATTGACTGCCATGGAGAAGACCGGCAACGGCGAAATCGTCTCTCAGCCCAAGGTCGTTACGTCCGACAAAGAGACCGCAAAAATCCTCAAGGGCACCGAGATTCCGTATCAGGAAGCCAGCTCCAGCGGCGCTACATCGGTGTCTTTCAAGGAGGCCTCGCTTTCGCTGGAAGTGACACCGCAGATCACCCCGGACAACCGGATCATCATGGAGGTGAAGGTCACCAAGGACGAACCGGACTACCTGAACAAGGTCCAGGACGTGCCGCCCATCAAGAAAAACGAGGTCAATGCCAAGGTCCTGGTCAACGATGGCGAGACCATCGTCATTGGCGGTGTTTTCTCAAATACTCAAAGCAAGGTTGTAGATAAGGTGCCATTTCTTGGCGATGTGCCGTATCTTGGCCGCCTTTTCCGGCGTGACGTGGTTTCGGAGAAAAAATCCGAGCTGTTGGTGTTTCTCACTCCGCGTATCATGAATAACCAGGCGATTGCTGTGAGTCGTTGATTCTGTGCGAAATTTGATTCTTGTAGGACCGATGGGGGCTGGAAAAAGCACCATCGGCCGGTTGCTGGCCAAAGAGCTGCGCTTGCCATTCAAAGATTCCGATAAGGAAATTGAATTACGCACGGGCGCCAATATCCCATGGATCTTCGATAAAGAAGGCGAACCAGGCTTTCGTGATCGCGAGCAAGCAATGATTGCCGAGCTGTGCGATTACGACGGCGTGGTGCTGGCGACCGGTGGCGGCGCGGTCATGCGCGAAGCCAACCGTCGGGCATTGCATGCCGGCGGGCGCGTGGTTTATCTGCATGCTTCCGTCGAGCAGCAGGTCGGCCGTACGTCCCGCGACCGCAATCGTCCCTTGTTGCGTACCGCCGATCCGGCCAAGACCCTTCGGGATCTGCTGACGATTCGCGATCCGCTTTATCGGGAAATCGCCGATCTGGTGGTCGAAACCGATGAGCGGCCGCCGCGAATGGTTGTGCTCGATATTCTCGAACGCTTGCAGCAACTGCCTCCCCGTTAATGCGCAGCGCGAAATGCGCTATCCTCGGCGTCCTGCCACGACCGCCCAAGGTTGTGGCGAGCGGCTACCGAACGGCGTCACACCAGCAAACGCCGTGGACATTCGTTAACTCAAGGCAGGACGCCTGATTCCATCTTCACTGTGGGGACACATGCAGACACTCAAGGTCGATCTAGGCGAGCGCAGCTACCCGATTCATATTGGCGAAGGTTTGTTGGATCAGCCTGAGCTGCTGGCCCCGCATATTCGCGGACGGCAAGTGGCGATTATCTCCAACGAGACCGTTGCGCCGCTCTATCTCGAACGTCTGACCCGCAGCCTCGAGCAGTTCTCGGTGATTTCCGTGGTGCTGCCTGACGGCGAAGCCTTCAAGACCTGGGAAACCTTGCAACTGATTTTCGACGGTCTGCTGACTGCGCGGCACGACCGCCGCACGACCGTAATCGCTCTCGGCGGCGGTGTGATTGGTGACATGGCCGGTTTTGCTGCCGCCTGCTACCAGCGCGGCGTGGATTTCATCCAGGTGCCGACCACGCTGCTGTCGCAAGTCGACTCGTCTGTGGGCGGCAAGACCGGGATCAATCACCCGCTGGGCAAGAATATGGTCGGCGCCTTCTATCAGCCGAACGTCGTGCTGATCGACACTGCCTCCCTCAATACCCTGCCGGCCCGCGAGTTGTCCGCCGGACTGGCTGAAGTCATCAAGTACGGGTTGATCTGCGACGAGCCGTTCCTGACCTGGCTCGAAGACAACGTTGATCGCCTGCGTAATCTGGATCAGCAAGCGCTGACCTACGCCATCGAACGCTCCTGCGCGGCCAAGGCTGCGGTGGTCGGTGCCGACGAAAAAGAGACCGGTGTGCGTGCCACGCTCAACCTGGGGCATACCTTCGGTCACGCCATCGAAACCCACATGGGGTATGGTGTCTGGCTACATGGCGAGGCGGTCGCTGCCGGCACCGTAATGGCTCTGGAAATGTCCGCGCGCCTGGGCTGGATCAGCGAACAGGAACGTGATCGCGGCATTCGTCTGTTCCAGCGCGCTGGCCTGCCGGTTATCCCTCCTGAAGAGATGACCGAAGCCGATTTCCTTGAACACATGGCAATAGATAAAAAAGTGATCGACGGTCGTTTGCGCCTGGTGCTGCTGCGCCACATGGGCGAAGCAGTGGTGACCGACGATTATCCGAAAGAGGTTTTACAGGCCACGCTGGGAGCGGATTACCGCGCTCTGGCTCAGCTTAAAGGTTAATAAGATCGCGATGACTAGTTTGCATGCCGACGAGGCTTTCCTCGGCCATTACCAGTTGAGTCATGACCCTTTTGCTCCACGGGTACCTGGCTTCAAGTTTTTCCCGGCCCAGCGCAAACCCGTGCTGGGGCAGCTGCATCACCTGGCGCGCTATAGCCAATTGCTGTTGGTGGTCACAGGCCCCCATGGCAGTGGCAAGACTCTGTTGCGTCAGGCACTTGTGGCCAGCACCAACAAGCAGTCGGTGCAGAGCGTGGTGGTTTCCGCCCGTGGCGCCGGCGATTCGGCTGGCATCTTGCGTCAAGTCGCTCAGGCGCTGGACGTTGCTCAGGCCGAGATCGGTGCAATTCTGGCTCAGGTTGTGCAACTGGCGCTCACCGGGCAGGAAGTCTATTTGCTGGTGGATGACGCCGAGCAACTCGACGAGTCCGCGCTTGAAGCCTTGATGGGGCTGGCAGCCGGTGCACCGGAAGGTCGCCCGCATGTATTCCTGTTCGGCGAGTCGTCGCTGATTGCTCAGCTTGAGGCTTTGCACCTCGAGGAAGAGCGCTTCCACGTCATCGAATTGCAGCCTTACACCGAAGAGGAAACCCGCGAATATCTCGAACAGCGCCTCGAAGGGGCCGGCCGGGGTATCGAACTTTTCACCGCGGATCAGATCTCTGATATTCACGAAAGCTCCGACGGCTGGCCTGGCACCATCAACCAGGTCGCCCGCGATGCAATGATCGAAGCCATGATTGCCAGCCGCTCAGCGGTCAAGCGTCCAAGTATGGGGTTCAATATGCCGAAGAAACACGTATTGGCGATTTCCGCCGTCGTTGTGGTCGCGGTAGCCGCCGCCTGGTTGATGCCGGGTCGCAGCAAAGCACCGACTACAGGTGCACCGGCCAACGAGCAGGCGCAACTTCCGCTCGGTCAGGGACAGCCACAATCTGGCGGGGCTCCGTCCGTCGAATTCGCTGGCAATACGCAGCCGATGCCGTTGCCGTTGGTCGGTAATTCTCAGCCGGTCATGCGTGGCCCGCTGGCCGAAGCCGCCGGTGGCATCACCGAGGGCGACGATGGCGTGCCAGTCGAAGGTTCCAGCGCTACGCCACCGACCGTGACCACGATCGCACCACCTACGGGCGTTGAAGCCGGTCCGGCGCCGACTACGGCGGCCAAACCAACTCCAGCGCCAACTCAAGTTGCTACCGCCAAGCCAGCCCCTGCTCCGGCCGCCAAACCGGCGCCAGCACCTGCTTCGGTGGCTAAAGCAGCCCCAGCAGCCAAGCCGGCCGAGAAGCCAGCTACCGTGGCCAAGGCTGCTGGCGGCACCTGGTACGCCGGTCAGGCACCGGGTAACTACGTGGTGCAAATTCTCGGCACCAGCTCCGAAGCGACCGCCCAGAACTTCGTCAAGGAGCAGGGTGGCGAATACCGTTATTTCAAGAAAGTACTGAACGGCAAGCCGCTTTACGTCATCACCTACGGCAGTTTCAGCAACCGCGATGCAGCCGTTTCCGCCATCAAGGCCTTGCCAGCGAAGGTTCAGGCTGGTAAACCTTGGCCACGCTCTGTCGCCAGCGTCCAACAGGAACTGGCAACAGCTCGCTGAAGATTCGGCGGCCTTACCCAGGCCGCCTCTCCAAGCACCTCAAAATTTCTGCAAGTGCGCGCCGTCTCTACAGACCGCGTGCCTTGTGGTGTCTGCGTCACAGTAGTCTTTGAGTCGTTGCGGTCAGAATTAAAAAAGTTTTGACTAGCACAGCATATCGCTTTAAACCTTTCACAAATGCGACATAGATTTGCGACATCTCGTCGTCAAATTTGTGAGCCTCTGTGTCGGTGTGTACAATGACCTCCCTTTTGCCCCCGCAAAGCTGGCGTACGTTCGGCGCGGTTGGTAAGTGGTTGAATTGAAAAGAAATTTGCCTCGACAAGAGGCAGCCTGGTGAGAAAGTGTCTATGAAAGCAGGTCTGTACCAACCAGATGAATTCAAGGATAACTGCGGTTTCGGCCTGATAGCCCATATGCAGGGCGAGCCCAGTCATACCCTTTTGCAAACGGCCATCGAGGCCCTGACCTGCATGACCCACCGCGGTGGGATTAATGCCGACGGCAAGACCGGTGACGGTTGCGGTCTGCTGATTCAAAAGCCGGACGTGTTCCTGCGAGCCATCGCCCAGGAAACGTTCGGCGTCGAACTGTCCAAGCAATATGCCGTGGGCATGGTCTTCTTCAACCAGGACCCGGTCAAAGCCGAAGCCGCTCGCGAGAACATGAACCGCGAGATCATGGCCGCCGGCCTGCAACTGGTCGGCTGGCGCAAAGTGCCGATCGATACCAGCGTCCTCGGCCGTCTGGCCCTTGAGCGTCTGCCGCAGATCGAGCAAGTGTTCATCGGCGGTGAAGGCCTGAGCGATCAGGACATGGCCGTCAAGCTGTTCACCTCCCGTCGTCGCTCGTCCGTGGCCAACGCCGCCGACACCGACCACTACGTCTGCAGCTTTTCGCACAAAACCATCATTTATAAAGGCCTGATGATGCCGGCGGATTTGACCGCCTTCTATCCAGACCTGAGCGATGAGCGCCTGCAAACCTCGATTTGCGTGTTCCACCAGCGCTTCTCCACCAACACCCTGCCGAAATGGCCGCTGGCTCAACCGTTCCGCTTCCTGGCGCACAACGGCGAGATCAACACCATAACCGGCAACCGCAACTGGGCTGTGGCCCGTCGCACCAAGTTCACCAACGATCTGATGGACCTGGAGGAGCTCGGCCCGCTGGTCAACCGCGTGGGTTCCGACTCCTCAAGCATGGACAACATGCTGGAGCTGATGGTCACCGGTGGCATCGACCTGTTCCGTGGCGTGCGGATGATCATTCCGCCTGCGTGGCAGAACGTCGAAACCATGGACCCGGACCTGCGTGCGTTCTACGAATACAATTCGATGCACATGGAACCGTGGGACGGCCCGGCCGGCGTGGTTATGACCGACGGTCGCTACGCGGTGTGCCTGCTCGACCGTAACGGTCTGCGTCCGGCGCGTTGGGTCACCACCAAGAACGGCTTCATCACCCTGGCGTCCGAAATCGGTGTCTGGAACTACCAGCCTGAAGACGTGCTCGCCAAGGGTCGCGTTGGCCCGGGCCAGATTTTTGCCGTGGACACCGAAACCGGTCAGATCCTCGACACCGACGCCATCGACAACCGTCTGAAGTCCCGTCATCCGTACAAGCAATGGCTGCGCAAGAATGCCCTGCGCATCCAGGCGACCATGGAAGATAACGACCATGGCTCGGCGTTCTACGACGTCGATCAACTCAAGCAATACATGAAGATGTACCAGGTCACGTTCGAAGAGCGCGACCAGGTGCTGCGTCCGCTCGGCGAACAGGGCTACGAAGCCGTGGGCTCGATGGGCGACGATACGCCGATGGCCGTGCTGTCCCAGCGTGTGCGCACGCCGTACGACTATTTCCGCCAGCAGTTCGCGCAGGTCACCAACCCGCCGATCGACCCGCTGCGTGAAGCCATCGTCATGTCGCTGGAGATCTGCCTCGGTGCCGAGCGCAACATCTTCCAGGAATCGCCGGAACACGCCTCGCGCGTGATCCTCAGCTCGCCGGTCATTTCCCCGGCCAAGTGGCGTTCGCTGATGAACCTCGATCGTCCGGGCTTCGAGCGCGCGATCATCGACCTCAACTACGACGAAAGCGTCGGCCTCGAAGCGGCGATCCGCAACGTCGCTGATCAGGCTGAAGAAGCCGTGCGCGCCGGTCGTACCCAGGTCGTGCTGAGTGACCGTCATATCGCTCCGGGCAAGCTGCCGATCCACGCTTCCCTGGCTACCGGCGCGGTGCATCACCGCCTGACCGAAAAAGGCCTGCGTTGCGACTCCAACATCCTGGTGGAAACCGCGACCGCTCGCGATCCGCACCACTTCGCCGTGTTGATCGGTTTCGGCGCCTCTGCCGTTTATCCGTTCCTGGCTTACGAAGTGCTGGGCGACCTGATCCGTACCGGTGAAGTGCTGGGCGACCTCTATGAGGTGTTCAAGAACTACCGTAAAGGCATCACCAAAGGCCTGCTCAAGATCCTGTCGAAGATGGGTATCTCGACCATTACTTCGTACCGTGGTGCGCAGTTGTTCGAAGCCATCGGCCTGTCCGAGGAAGTCTGCAACCTGAGCTTCCGTGGCGTTCCAAGCCGTATCAAAGGTGCGCGTTTCGTCGACATCGAAGCCGAACAGAAAGCACTCGCTACCGAAGCCTGGAGCCCGCGCAAGCCGATCCAGCAAGGCGGCCTGTTGAAGTTTGTCCACGGTGGCGAATATCACGCGTACAACCCGGACGTGGTCAACACCCTGCAAGCCGCCGTGCAGCAGGGCGACTACAGCAAGTTCAAGGAATACACGTCGCTGGTGGACAACCGCCCGGTGTCGATGATCCGCGACCTGCTGAAAGTCAAAACCCTCGACACGCCGCTGGACATCAGCGAGATCGAACCACTGGAATCGGTGCTCAAGCGCTTCGACTCCGCCGGCATCTCCCTGGGCGCCTTGTCGCCGGAAGCTCACGAAGCCCTGGCCGAAGCCATGAACCGCCTCGGTGCGCGTTCCAACTCCGGTGAAGGCGGCGAAGACCCGGCACGTTACGGCACGATCAAGAGCTCGAAAATCAAGCAAGTGGCGACTGGCCGTTTCGGTGTTACTCCGGAATACCTGGTCAACGCTGAAGTGCTGCAGATCAAGGTTGCCCAAGGCGCCAAGCCGGGCGAGGGTGGTCAGCTGCCAGGGGGCAAGGTCAACGGTCTGATCGCCAAGCTGCGTTACGCGGTGCCGGGTGTGACCCTGATTTCGCCACCGCCGCACCACGACATCTACTCGATCGAAGACTTGTCGCAGCTGATTTTCGACCTGAAACAAGTCAACCCGAAAGCGCTGGTCTCGGTGAAGCTGGTAGCAGAAGCAGGCGTCGGCACCATCGCCGCCGGTGTGGCCAAGGCCTATGCGGACTTGATCACCATCTCCGGCTACGACGGCGGTACCGGCGCATCGCCGCTGACCTCGATCAAATACGCGGGCGCTCCGTGGGAACTCGGCCTGGCCGAAACCCACCAGACCCTGCGCGGCAACGACCTGCGCGGCAAAGTCCGGGTACAGACCGACGGCGGTCTGAAAACCGGCCTCGACGTGATCAAGGCGGCCATCCTCGGCGCTGAAAGCTTCGGCTTCGGCACCGCGCCAATGATCGCCCTGGGTTGCAAATACCTGCGTATCTGCCACCTGAACAACTGCGCCACCGGCGTGGCGACTCAGAACGAGAAGCTGCGCAAGGATCACTACATCGGTACCGTCGACATGGTGGTGAATTTCTTCACCTACGTCGCCGAAGAAACCCGTGAGTGGCTGGCCAAGCTGGGCGTACGCTCCCTCGAAGAGCTGATCGGCCGTACCGATCTGCTGGAAGTTCTCGAAGGCCAGACCGCTAAGCAGCATCACCTGGACCTGACCCCGCTGCTGGGCAGCGACCACGTGCCGGCGGACAAGCCACAGTTCTGCGGTGTGGAACGCAACCCGCCGTTCGACAAAGGCCTGCTGGCCGAGAAAATGGTCGACATGGCCGCCTCGGCGATCAACGACAAGAGCGGGGCCGATTTCGCCCTGGATATCTGCAACTGCGACCGTTCGATCGGCGCGCGGATCTCCGGTGAAATCGCCCGTAAGCATGGCAACCAGGGCATGGCCAACGCGCCAATCACCTTCCGCTTCAAGGGCACGGCTGGTCAGAGCTTCGGCGTGTGGAACGCCGGCGGCCTGAACATGTACCTGGAAGGCGACGCCAACGACTACGTCGGCAAAGGCATGACTGGCGGCAAACTGGTCATCGTTCCGCCGAAGGGCAGCGTCTACAAGACTCAGGACAGTGCCATCATCGGCAACACCTGCCTGTACGGCGCCACTGGCGGCAAGTTGTTCGCCGCCGGCACTGCAGGCGAGCGTTTCGCCGTGCGTAACTCCGGTGCCCACACCGTCGTGGAAGGCACTGGCGATCACTGCTGCGAGTACATGACCGGTGGTTTCGTCTGCGTACTGGGCAAGACCGGTTACAACTTCGGCTCTGGCATGACCGGCGGTTTCGCCTACGTGCTCGACCAGGACAACACCTTCGTTGACCGGGTCAATCACGAACTGGTGGAAATCCAGCGGATCAGCGGCGAGGCGATGGAAGCCTACCGTAGCCATTTGCAACGCGTGCTGAATGAGTACGTCGAGGAAACCGACAGCGAGTGGGGTCGTGAACTCGCCGAAAACCTCGATGATTACGTGCGTCGTTTCTGGCTGGTCAAGCCCAAGGCTGCCAACCTGAAGTCGTTGCTTTCCAGCACCCGTGCCAACCCGCAGTGATATGCGCCTGAAGAGTTTGATGAGGTTTTAACAATGGCTGAACGTCTGAATAATGACTTCCAGTTCATCGAGGTCGGGCGCAAGGATCCGAAGAAGAAACTGTTGCGTCAACGCAAGAAAGAGTTCGTGGAAATCTACGAACCGTTCAAACCCCAGCAGTCGGCCGACCAGGCCCACCGCTGCCTGGGTTGCGGTAACCCGTATTGCGAATGGAAGTGCCCGGTGCACAACTTCATTCCAAACTGGCTGAAGCTGGTGGCGGAGGGCAACATCCTCCAGGCCGCCGAGCTGTCGCACCAGACCAACACCCTGCCGGAAGTCTGCGGCCGGGTGTGCCCGCAGGATCGTCTGTGCGAGGGTGCCTGCACCCTCAACGACGGCTTCGGCGCGGTGACCATCGGTTCGGTGGAGAAGTACATCACCGACACCGCGTTCGCCATGGGGTGGCGCCCGGACATGTCCAAGGTCAAGCCGACCGGCAAGCGTGTCGCGATCATCGGCGCGGGCCCGGCGGGCCTGGGCTGTGCCGACGTGCTGGTGCGCGGTGGCGTGACCCCGGTGGTGTTCGACAAGAACCCGGAAATCGGCGGTCTGCTGACCTTCGGTATCCCTGAGTTCAAGCTGGAAAAGACCGTGCTGAGCAATCGCCGCGAAGTCTTCAGCGGCATGGGCATCCAGTTCCGCCTCAACACCGAGGTGGGCAAGGACGTGACCATGGAGCAACTGCTCGAAGAATACGATGCAGTATTCATGGGCATGGGCACCTACACCTACATGAAGGGCGGCTTTGCCGGTGAGGACCTGCCAGGCGTGTATGACGCGCTGGACTTCCTGATTGCCAACGTCAACCGCAACCTGGGCTTTGAAAAGTCGCCGGAAGATTTCGTCGACATGAAAGGCAAGAAGGTCGTGGTGCTCGGTGGTGGTGACACGGCGATGGACTGCAACCGTACGTCGATCCGCCAGGGTGCCAAGTCGGTGACCTGTGCTTATCGTCGTGACGAAGCGAACATGCCGGGCTCGCGCAAAGAGGTGAAGAACGCCAAGGAAGAAGGCGTGAAATTCCTCTACAACCGCCAGCCGATTGCCATTGTCGGTGAAGACAAGGTCGAAGGCGTGAAAGTGGTCGAGACCCGTCTCGGCGAGCCGGACGCCCGTGGCCGTCGCAGCCCCGAGCCGATTCCGGGCTCCGAAGAGATCATCCCGGCCGACGCCGTGGTCATCGCCTTCGGTTTCCGCCCAAGCCCGGCGCCGTGGTTCGAACAGTTCGAGATCCAGACCGACAGCCAGGGCCGCGTCGTTGCGCCTGAGCAAGGTCAGTACAAGCACCAGACCAGCAATCCGAAAATCTTTGCCGGTGGCGACATGGTGCGCGGTTCCGACCTGGTGGTGACGGCGATCTTCGAAGGCCGCAATGCGGCTGAAGGGATTCTGGATTACCTGGGCGTCTGATCACTTTTCAACAGATTGAAATGCAATACCTGTGGGAGCTGGCTTGCCAGCGATAGCAATCACCTCGGTCTATCTGACGAACCGAGGTGCCTGCATCGCTGGCAAGCCAGCTCCCACAGTGTTTTGTGGTGTTAGCAAACCTGTATTCATTGCGACAAATTGACCCGATAGACAAAAGGTGCGGCGCTTGCCGTGCCTTTTGCGTCGCGCTCTGAGAAAATGCCCGCACTTTTTTTCCGGATGCCGACATGACTGCCCTGAAGAACGACCGTTTCCTCCGCGCCCTGCTCAAGCAACCCGTAGACGTCACGCCCGTATGGATGATGCGTCAGGCCGGTCGCTACCTGCCGGAATACCGCGCCAGCCGTGCCAAGGCCGGCGATTTCATGAGCCTGTGCATGAATCCGGAATTCGCTTGCGAAGTCACGATGCAGCCGCTCGACCGCTATCCACAACTAGACGCGGCGATCCTCTTTTCCGACATCCTGACCATCCCCGATGCCATGGGCCAAGGCCTTTACTTCGAAACCGGTGAAGGTCCGCGCTTCAAGAAAGTCGTCAGCACCCTGGCCGATATCGAAGCCCTGCCGATTCCTGATCCGCAGAAAGACCTGGGCTACGTGATGGACGCGGTCAGCACCATCCGCCGTGAACTGAACGGCCGCGTGCCGCTGATCGGTTTCTCCGGCAGCCCATGGACCCTCGCAACTTACATGGTCGAAGGCGGCTCGTCGAAAGACTTCCGCAAGACCAAAGCCATGCTCTACGACAATCCGCAAGCCATGCACCTGCTGCTGGACAAGCTCGCGCAGTCGGTCACCAGCTACCTCAATGGCCAGATCATGGCCGGTGCTCAAGCGGTGCAGATCTTCGACACCTGGGGTGGCAACCTGTCGGCGGCGGCGTATCAGGAATTCTCCCTGGCCTACATGAAGAAAATCGTCAGCGGCCTGATCCGCGAGCACGAAGGTCGCAAGGTGCCGGTGATCCTGTTCACCAAGAACGGCGGCCTTTGGCTGGAAAGCATCGCCGACGCTGGCGCCGACGCGCTGGGTCTGGACTGGACCTGCGACATCGGCAACGCCCGTGAGCGTGTCGGCAGCAAAGTCGCGCTGCAAGGCAACATGGACCCGACCGTGCTGTATGCAAAACCGGAAGCGATCCGCACCGAAGTCGGCCGTATTCTCGCCAGTTACGGCAAGGGCAGTGGTCACGTGTTCAACCTGGGTCACGGCATCACGCCGGAAGTCGACCCGGAACACGCCGGCGCCTTCCTGCGCGCGGTGCATGAGTTGTCGGCGCAGTATCACGAATAACTCATTTGGAAGTTGTTAAAAAGCCTGTCCGGCCTGGCGCCAGACAGGTTTTTTTATGTCTTTAAACTTCATGTTTTGGTTGGGGTGTTACTACATGTAAGAAATTTTTCGTCCTTTGTCAGAAAAGTGATTAGAGAGACTGATCCTGCTTTGATCAGAGACTTTCCCTACATAGAAAACGGTTTTGTCCAAGTAAGGTTTCGGACCCTTGCTCAGCCCAACGCTGAGCAATATCGCAAACAACGGCGCGCGTCCTGCGCGCGTTAATCTTCGATAAGTAGTCTGGAATTCATTAGATGAAAAATACTTCTTACAAAGGAAGTGCGTTAGCCGCCTGCACTTCCTCAATGATCCTGTTATCGGCAATGCTGGCGTCTCAAAGTGCTTCCGCTCACGGCTATCTGGAAGTGCCACCTTCGCGAGCACTGGCTTGCAAGCAAGGGCTGAACACCAACTGTGGTGGCGCGCAATACGAGCCACAAAGTGTCGGTGAAACCTTCAAAGGCTTTCCGGCCGGCGTCGGTGGTGCACCGATGCAGGGTCCGGTGGACGGCAAGATCGCGAGTGGCGGTCACGCGTTGTTCTCCGCCATGGATGCCCAGTCGGCTACCCGTTGGCACCTGACGGAAATCAAGGATCGCAACATCGATTTCCAATGGACCTACACGGCCGTGCACCCGGCCACCAAGCATGAGTATTTCATTACCCGCAACGGCTGGAATCCGAACGAATCGCTGAAACGCGCGACCTTCGAAAGCACGCCGTTCTGCACGGTTGATGGCGGCAATCAGAGACCGTCCAACAGCGACAAACACAACTGCACCATCCCGACGGACAAAACCGGTCAGCACGTGGTCCTGGCCATCTGGACGGTAGGTGATACGGATGCGGCGTTTTACAACGCGGCAGACGTGAACATCCTTGCGGAGCCAGAGTTGCCAGGCGGTTGGTCCTCCGTGGGCAGCATCGCCCCTTCAGCCCAGTTGCTGATCGGCGACAAGGTCAAGGCTCGAGCATTTTCCGCCAATGGCGAGAGCCCGAATTACAGCGTCGAAATTTCCATCGATACTGCAGAGGAAGGTTCGCCGCAGAATTGGTCGTTCAAGCTCGCAGAAGCCATCAACAAGGCTCATACATTGATCCGTGCGGGCCTTCGCGATGAAAACGGCGCGATTGAGCCGGTCAAGGGCAGCAACAGCCTGTATGCGCAAAAAGAAAGCGGCGTCACCCGTTACGAAGTCCAGCTGAACATGCAGGAAGATGCGGCAGCACGTCTCTCGGTCGCTGCGAAGCAAGAGCAATACGTGCTGGAAAAGGGCCAGGCCAAGGTCGATTTCAGCATCATTTCCAATCGCAAAATGAACGTTGAAGCCACCTTGTTCGACGAGAGCAACAAGCCGGTCGGTTCTACCTCGGCACAGGTGGACAGTGGTTCCGCGTGGCTGGCCATTGATATCCGCAGCAATCCAGGGGCACATACCCTGACACTGGTCGGCACCACCCTGGATGGCCGGACCACTCGTCAGGACACCCAATCGGTCAACGTGACCGGTGAGGGCGCCGGTGCCGACTATGAGTTCGTATTCCCCGAAGGCATCAGCGAGTACAAGGCCGGTACCAAAGTGCTGCAGCCAAAGACCAACGAAGTCTTTGAATGCAAGCCGTTCCCCGAGTCGGGCTATTGCAAGCAATACAGCCCGACCGCCAACGGCTTTGAGCCTGGCGTCGGTGGGCACTGGCACATGGCCTGGAACAAGCTCTAAGTCCCCGTAGTTCTTCAGGCGACCTGTAAAGGGTCGCCTGAAGGCAGCCTTTTGTTGAAAGTTGAGCTGGAAATGACGGTTTCGGGTTACTGCAAAAAACGCGTGCTACTGCACTGGATCTCAGCGGCAGTCATCGTGTGGACTTTGATATCCGGGTTTTATGTCGCCGGTAATGATGTGTCCGAAAAAACGAAACACTGGGTCGCATTTTTCAATGTGTCGCTGACCACGGTGTTCATTCCCTTTTTTGTCTGGCGGTTCTGTTTTTTTATGGCTCACGCCCGTTGCATGCGCGTGAGCCTGTTATCGATTGAGGAAAAGTTGGTGTGGCTCGCTCACGCGCTGATCTACCTCATGGTGAGTGTCGTGCTGGTGACCGGCGTGTTGATGATGGATCGGCCCATCGACGTATTCGGGGTAATCAAAATTGCGCAACCGCTCAGTGATCCGGTGCTTGTTGCACTGTTCGTCAAGATTCACGTATGGGCGTGCGTGGTTCTCTCGGGGTTGATTGCTCTGCATGTTGGCGCAGTGCTGGTGCACGAGTTGTGCGGCCATCGGATCTTGCGGCGAATGTCTTTGCGTCTGTGCGAAAAGCGTTCGAATGAGCAGCTCGAGTGAGCCGCTCATGAAGCTTTCACTGAAGTTTGTGGCGCGCTTCGGTTTGCGTGCGGGCACTGTTTGCCTGCTCGCCTCGCCGGTGGGTTACGGCGTTTTTGCGGTATGGCAGGAGTGGCAATTTCGCGAGCATCTGGCTCGCCCGTCATCGACGGTGGCCACGCCAATCCCGACGCCTGCGCTTGTGCCGCTGAATGCCTCGGCAGTGGCAACGGTGCTTGGCTTGGCCACGCCATCCACGCTGCTTGCCAGTGCCGAACCGCTGACGCTACAGGCGAGCTTCGTCGTCAGCAACGGTGTGTCCAAAGCGCTGCTGGCCGATGCGCAAGGCCCACGCATGTATCAAGTCGGCGAGCGTTTGCCGGGTGGCAGTGTTCTGCGACGCGTCGAGGCCAATCAAGTGGTGCTGTGGAACAAGGGTCGCGAAGAGCGATTAACGCTGCAGCCGTCTGCCGAGCGTTTCCTGCGCCGGCTTGAGTCGCCAGCCGACACACAAACCCCCGCCGTTTCTACGCGTTATCTACGCCCGCTTTCCGGGCCGTCAGAGTGAACAAACCCATGAACAGTTTCAACGGCGCGCATGCCTTGCGCTCCCTGCTTTTTCTTGTCGCTTTGACGACGGCCACCTTGCCGCACGCGCTGCAAGCCGCGGAAGAACAATGGCAGTTGGCGATGAACAACGCCGAGTTGCGCGACATCGTCGAAGAAATCTCGTCCATCCTCGGGACCACCGTGGTGCTGGATCCCAGAGTCACCGGGCGCATCACGGTGATGTCCCATCAGGCCCTTGATCGTGAGGGCGTGCGCCGGTTGTTTTACTCGGTGCTGGATGCCCATAACTTCACGGTGATCGACGAGGGCGACCGGATTCTGATTACCCCCGTGACCGAGGCGAAAACCCGCGCTGGCAGCGGAGCCGCAAAAAACGCCACGGCCTCGCAGTTTGTCACCCGGGTCATCGAGCTCAACACCAGCAGCGCCGCCGACATTGCCGGGCTGGTCCGGCCCTTGGTGTCGGTCAATGGATACGTCGGGCCATCGGTGTCGGCCAATGCGTTGGTGGTGACCGACACAGCAGCCAATGCCCAACGAATTGCCCAGGTGGTCCGGCAACTCGACTCGGGGCAGGGCACCCTGCACGCGGTGGTTCAGCTGCGTCACGCCCAGGCCAGCGACGTGGCGCCGATGATGGAAGCCGCTTTGGGCAAGCGCAATGCCGATACTACGATCCAGGTGCTGGCCGATCCCCGTACCAATCGCCTGATCCTCATTGGCCCGCCCGCCGTTCGCCAACGCTTGGCCGATCTGGCGCGCAGCTTGGATATCCCCGCCACGGCACTGCCTGATAACGCGCGGGTGATCCGCTTGCGCCACAGCGATGCCAAACAACTGGCCGAGATACTGGAAACCATGGGGCAGGGCCGAAAAGCGCTGCCGATCGTGGGTGGTGGCAAGGAAACTGCGACCGGCTCGACGTTCATGATCAAGGCCGACGAAAGCCAGAATGCGCTGGTGCTGATCGCCGAGCCGGCGCAGGTCAGGACCATCGAAAGTATCGTGCGCCAGCTGGATCAGCCGCGGGCGCAAGTGCTGATCCATGCCGCCATCGTCGAGATTTCCGGAGACATCGCCGAAGCGGTAGGCGTGCAGTGGGGCATCAATACAGGTGATGCGAAAGGCTTCATCAACTTCCCCGGCACCGACATCCCGATCGTTGGTGGCCTGACGTTCGACGAAAAAAAATCGGCGCCCGAAGGCGCGATTCTGCGTCTCGGCAGCGACCGCTTCGGTGCATTGATTTCGGCGTTGGCCAGCAATACGCGGAGCAACTTGTTGTCCACGCCGAGCCTGCTGACGCTGGACAATCAGGAAGCGGAAATCATCGTCGGCCAGAACGTGCCGTTCAAAACCGGTTCCTACGCCACCAACAGCAGCGGCGCGGACAATCCGTTCACCACGGTCGAACGCAAAGACGTCGGCATCAGCCTGAAGATCAAGCCTTACATCAACGAAGGCTCGACTCTGCGCCTGGAAGTCGCGCAGGAAGTCTCGGACATCGCGCCCTCAGTGTCGGGCATCGACTCTTCGGATCTGATCACCAACAAACGCGCGCTCAAAAGCACCATTCTGGCCGACGACGGCGAAATCATTGTGATCGGTGGGCTGATCCGCGACAGCGTGCGCACGCAGAAAAGCGGTGTGCCGCTGCTGCGTGACATTCCTTACCTCGGCGCACTGTTTCGCTGGAACCGAGACACCCAGACCAAGAGCAATCTGATGGTGTTTCTGCGGCCCACCATCGTGCGCAGCAAGGAAGATCTGGTCGAGGTCAGCCGCCAGCGCTACAACGCGCTCCACGATTTGAGCCAGCGGGGCGCGGGGCAGAACAACTCGTTGCTGCTACCGGCGGATGCGCGGCAATTGTTCGAGCCCGATTCCGAGGCGCCGGTGTTCGATCTGCGCAAGTCCGCTCCATGAGCCGCGCTTCCGGTTTTTGCGAGGCGTTGCCCTTCGGTTTCGCCCGGCGTTTCGGTGTGTTGCTGGAACGTGAAGGCGCTGAATGCAGCCTGGCCATACGTGCTGATACGCCACTTACCGCTTTGGCGGAAGCGCGCCGTGTTTGTGGTCGTGAGCTGCCGCTGCGATTGCTGCCACCGGAGGTGTTTGCAACACGCCTGGCCGCTGCTTACCGCGAAGGGCAAAGCGCTGCAGAGCAGGTCGCCCAAGGTCTGGATGAAGAACTGGACCTGCTCAGCCTGGTGGATCAGGTGCCGCAAACTGCCGACTTGCTGGAACAGCAGGGCGATGCGCCGATCATCCGTTTGATCAACGCGCTGCTCAGCGAAGCGGTGCGCGAGCAGGCTTCGGATGTGCATCTGGAAACCTTCGAGCAGTACCTGTCGGTGCGTATGCGCGTCGACGGGCAATTGCGCGAAATGCTCCGGCCCAAGCGTGAACTGGCGACGCTGCTGGTCTCGCGGATCAAGGTTATGGCGCGACTCGATATCGCGGAAAAACGTGTGCCCCAGGATGGTCGCATGGCCCTGCGGCTGGCCGGGCATGAAGTCGATGTGCGCGTCTCGACCTTGCCCTCGGCCCACGGCGAGCGAGTGGTGTTGCGCCTGCTCGACAAACAGGCCGGACGCCTTGAGTTGCAGCGCTTGGGCATGCCCGGCGACACCCTCGCAGCCCTGCGCCAGTTGCTCGGCAAACCCCACGGCATCCTGCTGGTAACGGGGCCGACGGGCTCCGGAAAAACCACCAGCCTGTATGCCGCACTGAGCAGTCTGAACGACCAGACCCGCAACATCCTCACCGTCGAAGACCCCATCGAATATCACCTGCCGGGTGTCGGGCAAATGCCGGTCAATCCGAAAGTCGACATGACCTTTGCCCGAGGTTTGCGGGCAATCCTGCGCCAGGACCCGGACGTGGTGATGGTCGGCGAAATCCGCGACCGCGAGACGGCTGAAATCGCCGTCCAGGCTTCGTTGACCGGGCATCTGGTGTTGTCGACATTGCACACCAACAGCGCGGTCGGCGCGGTGACACGGCTGGTGGACATGGGCGTCGATGCTTACCTGCTGGCGTCGTCGCTGGTGGGCGTTCTGGCCCAGCGCTTGTTGCGCACGCTGTGCCCGCATTGCAAGGCGCCGTATAGCGCTGATGCGACGGCCTGCCAACGCTTGGGGCTTGACGGTGCGGCCCCATTGCAGCTGTTCAGAGCCGTCGGCTGTGCGCAGTGTCAACACGGTTATCGCGGGCGCATCGGCATCTACGAACTGATCAGTGTGACGCCTGCCCTGTCGACCCTTATCCACCAAGGCGCCAGCGAGCAGGCCTTGTCCGACGAGACGCGCAAGGCTTCGCACAGCCTGTTTCAGGATGGCCGACAACGGGTCATCAATGGCCTGACCAGCCTTGACGAACTATTGCGCGTGACGCGGGAGGACTGAGGCATGCCGACTTTCGATTACCGCGCCGACGACACCAAGGGCCAGCGCTGCAAGGGACGGCTGGAGGCGGACAACCCGCGTCATGCGCGGCAACTGTTGCGTGAGCGCGGCATGTGGCCGCACGCCGTGAGCGAGATCCAGGTAGCGGGTTCGCATACGCCGCGTGGTGCAGGGAGGTTGAGTGCTGCGGATCTGGCGTTGTTGACGTTGCAATTGTCCACGCTGGTGCAGGCCGGTCTGCCGTTGGAAGAAGCCCTCGACGCCGTTGCAAAGCAGAGTGCCAAACGCCGGGTCGCCGGTCTGTTGTCGGCGGTCAGAAGCCGGGTGATGGAAGGCCATGCGCTGGCCACGGCGTTGGGTCAGTTCCCCAAGGCCTTCCCTGAATTGTTCCGCGCCACCGTGGCCGCCGGTGAACGCTCCGGGCATCTGGGCCATGTGCTGGAGCAACTGGCGGCGTACACCCAAGCCCGCCAGGCCTCGCGGCAGAAAATCCAGATGGCGTTGGTGTATCCGTTGATCCTGATGCTGGTCAGCGTGGTGATCGTCGGTTTTCTGCTCGGTTTCGTGGTGCCGGATGTGGTGAAAATTTTCGTCGACAGCGGTCAGGCGCTGCCCTTACTGACCCGCGCGTTGATCAGCACCAGTGACGGGCTGCGCAACCATGGCCTGCTGTTGATTGGCGGTTTAGCAACGCTGATCGCTCTTTGGCGCTGGAGCCTGCGCCAGCCGATATGGCGACTGCGTTGGCATCGCCTGGCGTTGAATCTGCCGGTCATTGGCGAAGTGCTGCGGGCGATGGAAGCGGCGCGCTTCGCCAGCACCCTGGCGATCCTCGGCAAAAGTGCGGTGCCCTTGGTGGATGCACTGGAAATCGCCGCCGCCGTGATCGGCAACCTGACCATTCGAACCCGCATGGCCGATGTCGCCCGCTCAGTGCGCGAAGGCGGCACCTTGACCCGTGGCCTGGAACTGAGCGGCGACATCCCGCCGATGATGCTGCACATGATCGCCAGCGGCGAACGCGCCGGTGAACTCGACCGCATGCTGGCCCGCGCCGCCGAGCAGCAGGAAAGCAGCCTGGCCGCGCGCATTGCCCTGGTGGTGAGCCTGTTCGAACCGGCCATGCTCGTGCTGATGGGCGGCGTCGTGCTGCTGATCGTCCTGGCCATCCTGCTCCCTATTCTGAGCCTCAACCAATTGGTGAATTGATCCATGCAATCCCTACGCAGCGATGACGTTAAGCACTCTCAAGATGAACAAAGTCCTGTGGCGAGGGAGCTTGCTCCCGCTGGGCCGCGAAGCGGACCCTCATCACCCGATAGAGGGGGACTGCTGCGCAGTCCAGCGGGAGCAAGCTCCCTCGCCACGGGTTCAGTGTCGCGTTTCCAGCGCGGCTTTACCCTGATCGAAATCATGGTGGTGGTGGTCATCATCGGCATTCTCGGAGCCATTGTGGTGCCGCAGTTCATGAGCCGACCCGATCAAGCCAAAGTCACGGCCGCCAAAACCGATATCCAGGCCATCTCTACCGCCCTGGAAATGTATCGCCTCGACAACCTCCAGTACCCCTCGACGCAACAGGGTCTGGAAGCCTTGAACAAACGTCCTTCCGGGCTGCCGGCGGCGCGCAACTGGAACCCTCAGGGTTATCTGAAGTCGCTGCCCGTTGACCCGTGGGGCACGCCTTATCAATACCTCAATCCTGGCGTGAAATCGGTCGATGGCACCTATGACCTGTACTCCCTTGGTTCCAATGGGGCGGTGGGTGGCGAAGGTCATGCGGCCGACATTGGCAACTGGGGTGGTTGATTCATGCTGCGTCGCTCTCGGGGGTTTACCTTGTTGGAACTGATGATCGTGATCGTGTTGATCGGTGTGTTGGTGGGCGTGGTGAGTTTTGCCACCGTCGTCGATCCGGCGCGCCTGGCCAGGCAAGAGGCTGATGGGCTGGCAGGCGTAATTCGCCATTTGCGCGAACGGGCGGTGCTCGAAAGTCGGGAGTACGGTGTGCGGTTGAGTGTCGGCGGCTACCGTGCGATGCGGCTAGGTCTTCGAGGCTGGGAACCGGTATCGGCGCTTTTTTTCTGGCCCGACAATTTGCGCCTGCGCCTGACGCACTATGGTTACTCCGTGAACCTGGGCGCAGACGAAGGTCCGCCGCAATTGCTGATGCTCAGCAGCGACGAAACCAGCCCGTTCACGCTGACATTCGAGACCAAAAACCGGAGCTGGTTTAGCCTGTCCAGCGATGGCGTCGGCGAGGTGGTGATTGATGGCTAGGCCGTCGATCATATCGCGCGCGGACGGGTTCACCCTGCTGGAAATCATGGTTGCCCTGGCGATTTTCGCGACGCTGGCGACGGCCGTGTTGTCCGCCAGCCAATATGTGCTCAAGCAAGCGGCTGCCGTCGAACAACGTCTGCTGGCAGCGTGGGTGGCTGATAACCGATTGAACGAACTGCGCCTGCAACCTGGCCTCGCTATCGGGCAGTCGCAAGGGTTGGTGCGCATGGACCGCCGCGACTGGGTCGTGCGTCAGCGCATTCAAACCGCGAGCGACTCACGGCTGTTCACGGTCGACATCGAGGTCGGCCTTGTCGGTCGCGACCAGATTTTGCACCGCGTCAGCAGCTCGATTGCCAATCGCCATGAATAAGCAGGCCGGGTTCACCTTGCTTGAGCTGGTGATCGCCCTGGCGATCTTCGCGCTGCTGGGGCTGGCCAGTTGGACGCTGTTCGACGGTGTCGTACGCGTTCAGCAGGCCACCACGGCCCACGAGCGTGAATTCAGAAGTTTGCAACGCGCTGTGGCCGTGATCGAACGCGATCTCTTGCACATCACTGAGCAACCCATCGTGCTTGAGCAAGCCCGGCTGCAGTTGCAGCGCAGCAACTGGCGCAATCCGCTGGACCAACCGCGCAGCGAACGCCAGGCGCTGACCTACCGTCTCGACAACGGGGCGCTGTGGCGCGACAGCCAAGGCGAAGGCACGTTGATTGTGCAACAACAGAAACTGCTCGATGACGTTCGGCACCTGAGCTGGCGACTGTTTGATGGCCAGACAGGCTGGCGCAATGATCAGAGCAGCAAGGCGCCGCTGGCGCTTGAGATGCAGGTGTCGGCGGGGCGTTTCGAGACGATACGTCGCGTGCTGTCATTACCGGCTGCATTGCCATGAAGGCACATCAACGTGGCGTGGCGTTGATTAGCGTTTTGCTGGTGATGAGCCTGGCGTTGTTGATCATCGGTAGCGTGCTGCGCAGTCATCGTTTGTTGTTGCAAAGCAGCGCTCAGCAGTTGCAGCAGATGCACTTGCGCCAGCTCGGTTTGGCCGGGGAAACCTGGGCGGTGGCGCAGCTCCAGGCTCAGCAAAAGAACAGTGATGTTCTCCCTGACCCGGCAACCGTTTTTGATATTGAAGACGCTCAGATCCGCGTAGACATCGAAGACCTGGCCGGGCGCTTCAATCTCAATGCCCTGTTGATTCAGGGGCAGATTGATCAGGTCACGCTCAATCGTTGGGCGCGATTGCTGGAGTTGCTGCAACTGCCTGCTTTGCAACTGGAGCAAGTAGGCGCGTTACGAGAGTTGAGTCAGCTACGCCTGTTACCGGGTGTCGACGGCGAGCTCTTGCGTCAACTTGAGCCTTGGGTTGCCCTGTTGCACACGGACGCTGCATTGAACATCAACACCGCCCCGGAGCTGGTGCTACGCACACTCAATGGCATCGACGCCACGCAGGCGGATGCGCTGTTGAGCCAGCGCTCCACGGCGCCATGGCCGAGCGTTCAGGCGTTCACGCAGGATCCGCTGCTCGACGGGTTGGGCTTGAGCAGTCACGGCCTGGGCATCGAAAGCCGCTGGTACCGGATCACGGTTGAGGTGAATCAAGGGCAGAGCCGTTTGCGCCTGGCCACCGATGTCGAACGCGAGCCCAAGACGCGACAACTGAAAATCCTGCAACGGCGAATTCTGCCGTCCAATACCCATGAGATAACCCAATGAAATCCTGGCTTTACCTGACAGCGGAGGGGTTGGCCTCGCCGTCGGTCGACTGGCCGTGCTGCGTGTGGTCGTCGGCCGGTCAACGACAGCTCATGCCTTTGAATCAGGCGGCGCAGATTCTCAAAGGGCAGGCAGTCGATCTGATGTTGCCGATGGAATTGTGCAGTTGGTTGCGCAGTGATCCGTGGCCCTCCAGGCGCCGGCCCGACGCACAAGCCATTGCCTTCGCCGTTGAAGAACAGCTGAGTGAGTCGCTGGAGAAACTGCACCTGAGCGTCGGCACTCGCGATTCGCAAGGGCGTTATCCGGTGATGGTGATCGATCGGGAACGCCTTGCCGCCGTGCTCGCGTTGTTGGCTGAAATGGGCGTTGAAGTACGCTCGGTTTTCGTCGATGCCGATCTGTTGCCACAAGATCAGCCGCTGGGTGTGTGGTGGTTCGGGCGCTGGATACTGGGCGGCGGGCTGCCGGCTCGCATGACGTTGGCGGATGAAGGTTTGGCGCTGCTCAGGCCGGTCTTGCCCTCGGATATTCAATGGCGCGACGAGCGCCGGGAGAATGTTGATCAGTGGTTGAGCGGCGGTCATGGGCAGGCGATCAACCTGCTGCACGGTGATTTCGCGCTGGGTGAAAAGCGTCTGCCTTGGCGTCTCGGCGGTTTGGCAATATTGATGTTGTTGCTACTGAATTGGGGCGCTAGTGAGGCGCGAATCCACCATCTCGAAAACGAAAGCCGCGAGCTCTACAGCCGCAGCGAGCAACAGTTCAAAACGCTGTATCCGGAGCAGACTCGCATCGTCGACCTCGCGGCGCAGCTCAAAGCCCTGCAAAACCAGGGTGCCCAACCAAAAGCCAGTCGAACCACCGGCCTTGTCGAAATGGTCGAGCAAGTGATCGGCGCGAGCAATGTCGAAGTGCAGCGCATCGAGTTTCGCGAGGGCGATGGCTGGAAAATCCAGCTGACCGCCAACAGCTTTGCCGAGCTGGAGTTGCTGCGCGAACGTGGGCGACAACAAGGCTTGCCGGTGCGGATCGACAGTGCGAGCAAGGACCGCGACCGGGTGCAAGCGACGTTGACCGTGGAGCAAGAGGCATGAATCCAAAACAGTTTAGAACGCTGATGTTGCAGCGCTGGCAGCGTCTGTCCCTGTGCGAACAACGCCTGATATTCGGGCTGAGCGTGTTTGTCCTGAGTGTCGCGGCATTCAGTCTGGTGTGGCAACCGACGCAACAGCGGCTTGCAGCAGCGGAGCGTCAGTATCAGCAACAACTGGCGCTGGCGGCGCAGCTGCAACAGGCGCGCCCCCGCAGTCATGTTCCCCAATCCGTCGATCAACCCCTGTCCTTGCGTATCAGCGAAAGCGCCTCCGCGGCCGGGCTTGAGCTGCATCAGATGGACAGCGACAACGAACTGTTGCGCCTGACCCTCAGCGGCGACGCCATGGCATTGCTGCCCTGGCTGGATCGCATCGAGCGCGACGGTGTTGCGTTGCAATCGCTGACGCTGGAAAAACGTGATGCCGTGCTGGAGGCGCGGATGGTGCTCAGATAGTTGCGCCGCTGCCCGGCAACGGCGGCAACTTCGCCAGCTTCAACGCGATCAGCAGCGCGATCACCAGCAGCGCACCGATGAACAAACCGATGCCGTTCCAGCCACCCACGTGCCAGAACACACCGCCCGCGGTGCCGGCGATGCTCGAGCCGGCGTAGTAACTGAACAGGTACAGCGACGATGCCTGGCCCTTGGCCTTGGTGGCGCGGCGACCGATCCAGCTGCTGGCTACCGAGTGGGCACCAAAGAAGCCGAAGGTGAAGATCAGCATGCCGATGATCACCAGCGGCAGCGGGGTAAACATCGTCAGGGCCAGACCGCCGAGCATCAACACGATGGTGCTCCAAAGCACTTTGCGCCGACCGAGCTTGTCGGCCAGCGAGCCGATTTTTGCCGAGCTGTAGATGCCCGACAGGTACACCACCGACAGCAAGCCGACGAAGGCCTGCTCCATGTGGTACGGCTCGGCCAGCAAGCGATAGCCGATGTAGTTGAACAGGGTGACGAACGCGCCCATCAGCACAAAGGCTTCGAGGAACAACAACGGCAGACCGGCATCGCGAAAGTGCATGGTGAAACCGTCGATCAGGCTGCGCGGGTGCAGCGAGCGGGCGCGGAAGTTGCGCGATTCGGGGAGGATTTTCCAGAACACCGCCGCTGCAATCAGGGCCAGGCCGCCGATCACCAGCATTGCCGTGTGCCAGCTGACGAAGTCGATCAACACCCCGGTAATCAACCGCCCGCTCATCCCGCCGATGGCGTTGCCGCCGATGTACAGGCCCATCGCCAGGCCGATGTGTTGCGGATGAATTTCTTCGCTCAAATAAGTCATGGCGACCGCGGCCAGACCACTCAGCGACAAGCCGATCAGCGCGCGCATCACCAGCACCCCCTGCCAGCTCGGCATCATCGCGCTGGCCATGGTGCACAGTGCGGCGGCAAACAGCGCCGCGACCATTACCGGTTTGCGCCCGACGCGATCTGAGATCGGGCCGGTGATCAGCAGGCCGATGGCGAGCATCCCGGTAGCCACCGAGAGGATAAGGCTGCTCTGTGCCGCGTTGATCGAATATTCGTGGGACAACAGCGGCATCATCGGCTGCACGCAATAGAGCAGGGCGAAGGTCGCGAAGCCGCCGCAGAACAGCGCCAGCACCGTACGCATGAACGCCGGCGTGCCTTTTTCGATGTAGATCTCCTTGAGTTCAGCGACGACATCGTCCTGCACGGCAGGTGGAACTTCATGGGCAAGTGGAGCGACAGCAGTTTTCACGTTGAACCTCAAAAGGGTGCAGCCGGTCAGGCAATGAAAAAAGCATATAGCTGGCTAATGATTCAATCCAATATATTGTTCGACCTGTTTGATAGCTTTTACGACCTAATGGAAATCACATGGAATTGCGTCATCTGCGCTACTTCATCGCCGTCGCCGAAGAACTGCACTTCGGCCGCGCCGCACAGGTGCTGGGCATCTCGCAGCCGCCGCTGAGCCAGCAGATTCAGGCGCTGGAGCAGGAGGTCGGCGCGCGGTTGTTCGAACGTACCAATCGTCGGGTGGAGCTAAGCGAGGCCGGTCGGCTGTTCCTCGAAGAGGCGCGACTGGTGTTGGCGCAGGTCGACAAAGCGGCGGATGTGGCCCGGCGGGCGCAATTGGGTGAATTGGGTGAGCTGAAGATCGGCTTCACCTCATCAGCACCGTTCAACTCGACCATCCCCCAAGCGATATTCTCGTTTCGCCAGCGCTTCCCGGCGGTGCACCTGAATTTGCGGGAAATGAGCAGCACTCAAGTGGCCGATGCGTTGGTGGACGAGTCGATCGAGGTCGGGATCATGCGTCCGCTCGGGCTACCCGACTCGCTCAGCGTGGTTGAGTTGATGCGCGAGCCACTGGTCGCCGTGCTCAGCTCCAAGCACCCGTTGGTCAAGGACAGTGAAGAGGGCTTGTTCCTGTCGGCATTGGCCCTCGAACCCTTCGTCTTTTTTCCACGCAGCTACGGCAGTGGTCTGTACGCGCAATTGCTCAGCCTGGCTCGGGATGCCGGCTTCAGTCCGCACTTTGCCCAGGAGGCGGGTGAGGCGATGACCATCATCGGGTTGGTCGCTGCGGGGTTGGGGGTTTCGGTGTTGCCCGCGTCTTATCAGCGGATGCGCATTGATGGCGTGGTCTATCGGCCATTGCTCGATCCAGCGGCCATATCCGCCGTGTGGCTGGTGCAGCGCAAAGATCAGAAATCGCCGATGGCGAGGGCGTTCGTGGAGTTGTTGACGCGCAAGGTCGAGCCCCTGCAATCGTGACACTGTAGGAGTCGGCTTGCTGGCGATGGCGGTCTGTCAGGCAACATTGATGTCGACACACCCGCCGCTATCGCCAGCAAGCCGGCTCCTACAGGATTTTGCTTACGCCCAACGCTTGAAAATCAACGAAGTATTCACCCCGCCAAACGCGAAATTGTTGTTCATCACGTACCGGTTGCTCATCTGCCGAAACTCGCCGCGCAGGTAATCCAGCTTGCCGCAATGCGGGTCAACGTCGTCGAGGTTGAAGGTGTGGGCGTAGAGGTCGCGGTTCATCATTTCGATGCTGAACCAGGACTCCAGTGCACCGCAGGCGCCGAGGGTGTGGCCGAGGAAGCTCTTTTGCGAGCTGATGGGCATGTGTTCGCCGAACAAGCTGCTGGTGGCCATGGTTTCGGCGATGTCGCCCTGTTCGGTCGCGGTGCCGTGGCCGTTGACGTAGCCGATGTCCGACGGTTTGAGCCCGGCATCTTCCAGCGCCAGTTCCATGGCTCGACGCATGGTGACTTGCTCGGGGCGAGTGGTGTGCTGGCCGTCGGCGTTGCTGCCGAAACCGACGATCTCGGCGTGGATGTGCGCACCGCGAGCGAGCGCGTGTTCCAGCTCTTCCAGCACCAGCATGCCGCCGCCTTCACCGATCACCAGACCGTCGCGGCCCTTGTCGTACGGGCGTGGGGTGGATTGCGGGGCGTTGTTTTTCAGGCTGGTGGCGTACAGCGCATCGAAGACCATGGCTTCGGTCGGGCACAGTTCTTCGGCGCCGCCGGCGAGCATCAGCGGCAGGCGACCGAACTTGATGGCCTCGTAGGCGTAGCCGATGCCCTGGCTGCCGCTGGTGCAGGCGCTGGAGGTCGGGATCAGGCGGCCAGTGAGGCCGAAGAAGATGCTGATGTTCGCCGCCGTGGTGTGCGGCATCATGCGCACGTAGGAATTGGCGTTCAGGCCCTCGGCCACCGAGTTGAGCAGCATGTTGCCGAACGCCTTGATCTCGTCGGTGCTACCGGTAGACGAGCCGCAGGCGACGCCCATGCGTCCGTCCTTGATCGATTCATCGCCCAGCAACCCGGCGTCGGCCAACGCCATCTCCGCCGCACCCACGGCAAGCCGCGAAACCCGGCCCATGCTGCGCAGTTGCTTGCGGGTCCAGTGGCTCGGCACCTTGAAGTCATCAATCGGTCCGGCCAGGCGAGTGTTGAGTTCGGTGAAGCGATCCCACTCGTCCATCCGCCGGATGCCGCTGCGGTTGGCCGCGAAGTGGCCGGCGATGGTGTCCCAATCGTTGCCCAGGGAAGTAATGCCGGCCATGCCGGTGACAACCACGCGTTTCATCAGCACAGGCCTCCATTGACGGCCAGAACCTGCCGGGTGATGTACGACGCTTCCGCCGACATCAGGAAATTCACCGCGCCGGCCACATCTTCCGGGGTGCCCATGCGTTGTGCGGGGATCATTTTCATCAGTTCTTCCACGGGCACATTCTCGTCGAGCATGGCGGTGTCGATCAGGCCGGGTGCGACACAGTTGACGGTGATTTTGCGCTTGCCCAGCTCGATCGCCAACGCCTTCGCCGCGCCGATCAACCCAGCCTTCGAGGCACTGTAGTTGACCTGGCCACGGTTACCGATCAACCCGGACACCGAGGTGATGCAGACAATCCGCCCAGCGGCGCGACGACGAATCATCGGCATCATCACCGGGTGCAGCACGTTGTAGAAGCCGTCGAGGTTGGTGCGCATCACTACATCCCAATCATCCTCGCTCAGCGCCGGAAAAGCACCGTCACGCGTCAGGCCGGCGTTGAGCACCACGCCGTAATAGGCACCATGGGTTTCCACGTCGGCTTCGAGAATGGCTTTGCAACTGGCGCGGTCAGATACGTCGAATTGCAGGATGCGCGCGTTGCGCCCCAAGGCTTCGATTTCGGCCAGCACTGCCTGCGCATCGGCCAGGCCGCTGCGGCAATGCAACACGATGTCATGCCCGGCCTGGGCCAGGCGCAGGGCGATGGCGCGGCCGATACCACGGCTGGAACCGGTGACCAGTACGGATTCAGTCATTACTGGACTCCTTCGGGTTCATGGAGATATTGAGTGGGCTGGGGCGGGCGATACACATTCAACCGCGCGGTGGCGTGAATGCCGGGCGCATTGATGTGGCATTCGAATACGCCCATGCCGTTATCGTCTTCCAGCGAGCGGAGGCCGTGGATGGTCAACTCGGTGCCGGCCGGAAAACTTTCGACATTGCATTCGAACTTACGGCTGCCGAGCAGGAAGCCGAGTGCCACCGCATCGCCGCGCTGGCGCGCATGGCAACCGGCGTAGGCCGCCACGCTCTGCGCCATCAACTCGATACCGACCCAGGCCGGCAAGCTGCCGTCAGGAAGGTTGAACAGGCCATCGGGCTTGACGGTGAGGCGTGTGTGAATCTGTTCTTCATCGAACGCGAGGATCTGTTCGATGAGGATCATGTCGCCAGCGTGGGGCAGCAGTTCGGCGAGCGGCCAGTCAATCATGGGGCGTCTCCGATAATCAGGCTGACGTTGTTGCCACCGAAGGCAAAGGAATTGCTCATCAAGTAGCGGGGACCAGTGGACGCCAGGCGATCGGCCGGGGTCACCCATTTCAGGGCAGGCAGATCGGGATCCGGTTGGCCATCCCAGACATGCGGCGGCAGGGCATGCTCGCGATTGTCCGTGTTCAGGCTCAGCCAGCAGAACGCTGCTTCCAGCGCGCCGGCCGCGCCGAGGGTGTGGCCGGTCATGGGTTTGGTCGACGAGCAGGGCACGCCGGCCGGGAACAGTGTCGCTACGGCCTGGCTTTCCATGGCGTCGTTGTGTTGCGTGGCGGTGCCGTGCAGGTTCAGGTAGGCGATTTGTTGCGGTTGCAGGCTCGCCCGGCTCAGGGCCTTGCGCATGGCTTGCAGGGCGCCACGGCCGCTGGGTTCCGGGGCTGAAATATGGTGCGCATCGGAACTGGCGCCGCTGCCGAGCAGGGCAACCGACGGTTTTTCTCCTGCACGTTTAGTCATCAGGAACAGTGCCGCCGCTTCGCCGATGTTGATGCCGTTACGGTTGACCGAGAACGGATTGCAGCGCTGTTCGGATACCGCTTCCAGCGCCGAAAAACCGTTGAGGGTCAGCTTGCACAGACTGTCGACGCCGCCGCACAGCACCGCGTCGCAAACACCCAGATCCAGCAGACGCTGGGCGCTCATCAGCGCGCGGGCGCTGGACGTGCAAGCCGTTGAAATCACATAGGCCGGCCCGCTCAATTGCAGCCAGTCGGCGAGAAAAGTCGCCGGCGCACCGAGTTCCTGTTGCTGATAGTCGTATTGCGGCGGGAACTGTTGCTCGCGGATGTAATGGGTCAGGCCCTGGCTGGCTTCTTCGATGCCCGAAGTGCTGGTGCCCAGCACGATACCGATGCGGTCGCGACCGTAGGTCTGGATCGCTTGATCGATGTCCTGGCGAATTTGCAGCGCGGCTTCCAGCAGCAGTTGATTGTTGCGTGTGTGTTGACGGGCCAGCTCAGCGGGAATTGCCACCAGTTCGCCACGGACCGCGCCCACCGGCAACGAGCGCTCCGGCACCCAGCCAGCTTCGCTGCGCATGCCAGAGCAATCGCCGGCAAACAGATGGCGGGCAACTTCGTCCTTGTTGCGGCCCAGGGAGCAGATCACCCCGAGGGCGTTCAGATAGGCCGTCATGGCGCATCACCACTCAAGGGCGTGACTAGATATTTCGGGCCTTTGGGCAGGTTCAATTCAAAGCTCATCGGTTGTGAATAACGGACATCCCAGCGCTCCGGCAAGGAGCGTTGTGCGCCATGTTGCCAAGCGCCGGGATAGTTGCCCTGCAACTCATCTTTCGGGGTCAGCGCAAACAGCAGCGCCGCGAACAACTCCCGGGCTTCCGGGTTGGGCGGCAGCAAGCCATCGGCGTGCCACGATCCGTCAGCCAGTTTCTGGCGTGCCTGCGGAATGCCCAGCAGGTCCATCATGGACCAGCGTATGGCCGGGCCTTCACGCTGGATCACCAGCACCCAGTCCTGACGTTGTTCCGCTTGCAGACGCTGGATGTGCAGCTGCATCGGCAACGGCAGGTCCGGGGTTTTCTCGGGCAGCGGTGCCTGGCTGGCGCAAGCACTCAGCAGCAGGATGCAACCAAGCAGCAGGAAACGAGCGCAGGTGTTGCTCAGGTGGCTCATGTTCCATCCTTTGCGCAGAGTTCCGAAATCATTTTCAGACGGCGCTTGGCTTCGCTGACGAACGGGTTGCGTTCGTCCCAGGCATAGCCGGCAAGAATCGAGCTGATCATGCGGCGGATCTCCGGTGAGCCGCCTTCATGGTAAATCACGTCCTGGAAGGTCCCGTTGTACCAACCTTCGACGTAGCAGCGGAACGTGTCGACCCCGCGTTTGAGCGGTGCGGCAAACTCGCTCTGCCAGTCGACCGGTTCGCCTTGCAACTGGCGGTGCAGCACGGCGGCGGCCATGCTCGCCGAGCGCATGGCGATGGTCACGCCGGAGGAAAATACCGGGTCGAGGAATTCCGCGGCATTGCCGAGCAAGGCGAAGCCCGGCCCGTGCAGGGTTTTGACGTTAGCCGAGTAACCGCCGATGGTACGCGCCGGGGTGTCCCACACGGCGTTGCCCAGCACACCGGCCAGGCTCGGGGTTTCATGGATGAACCCACGCAGGCAATCGTCCAGATTGTCGGTGCGACCGTCGAAATGTTCCTGTGCGGCGACCACGCCGATCGAGCAGCGCCCGTTGCTGAACGGGATGGTCCAGAACCACACATCACGCTTCGTCGGATGAGTGGTGATGAGGATCTTGGTACGGTCGAAATCCGGGTGATCGATGTGATCTTCGACGTGGGTGAACACGGCTTGGCGCACCGGGAAATTCGACGGTGCCTCAAGGTCGAGCAAGCGCGGCAGGACTCGGCCGTAACCGCTGGCGTCGAGCATGAACCCGGCCTCGATGCGGTACTCGCTGCCATCCTCACGGCGTACGCCAAGCTGCGGTTTGGACTGATTGATATCAACGCTGACGATGGTTTCGCCGTAGCGGATTTCCACGCCTTGCAACGCGGCCTGATCGGCCAGCAGCTTGTCGAAATCGGCCCGTTGCACCTGGAATGTCGTCGGCTTGCCGTGGGTGAACGTGTCACCGAAATCAAAAGCGCTATAGCGCTCACCCCATGCGAACGCGGCGCCGGTTTTCAACTGGAAACCGGCGGCGTTGACGGCATCGAGCATGCCCGCTTCTTCGACGAAATCCAGGCAGTGCGACAGCAGGCTTTCGCCGATGGAGAACCGTGGGAAATGCTGTCGCTCGATCACCAATACGTCGTGACCCTTGCGCTTGAGTAGTGCAGCGGCGATGGCGCCTGACGGGCCTGCACCAATAACCACGATCTGACGACGTTCGATTTCAACGGTTGGCATGGGGGCTCCTTGCCGGGGCGGCAGCTTTCAGGGGAATCCGGTGCATACCGGCCAGTGCCGGCAGCAGTGTGGCGATCAAGCCCATCAGCATCAGCGCAAAGTACAGCGGCGGGCTGATGAGTTGTTGTTGCAGCAGCAGGTTGAGAAAGACGATCTCGCTCAAGCCACGAATGTTCAACAGCACACTTTCCCGCCAGCGGCTGGCGCCGTGGAACGAGGCGCCGGCCCAGCCGAGGCCGAGCCAGTTGCCCAGCAGTTTGCTGATTATCGGTAACAGTAGCAGCGCCGCAAGTTGCACCCAGCCGAGGCTGTCCATCGCGCTGTGCACGTTGATCTGCACGATGCCGAACGTGAGGATCAGCGGGATAGCGATGTACGTTTGCAAGCGAATCATCCAGCGCACCGGGAACGGCAATATCAGCGGCGCTTTCAACGCGGCCATGAGCAACAGATAACCGATGCCGAAAATCAGCGCGTTCAGTTTGTAATGTTCGGCGACCACCAGTAGCGCGAAAAAACAGCCGCTGTACAGCCACGCCTGACGCAGACCCAGCAAACGCAACAGCACCGGCAGGCAGGCGCCGGCCAGCGGTAGTAGCAGACTGCTCAGGTGCAGCGTGCCTTGGGCGATGGCGAACAGGGTCCAGCACGTCAGGTCGATGAGGATGGCGGTTTGCACCAGTCGCCGGGTAGCGGCGGGCGGGTAGTCGATGTGTCGCAGGTACAGGTACAACACCGGAATCGCGGTAATGGCGAACAACAGCCCGATTGCCAGCGAACTGATCCACGGTTGCGGCGGCAACAGCCAGATCGCCGTGGCAATGCCACAGGTGAACGGAACGCAGAAGCTCGGCAGGGCAATTTTCAGGCTCTGGCGATCCAGTTGCAGGTCGATCACATCGCTGAGGATGTAACCGAGCAGCAGCGCGAAACTCAGGCTGTAGAGGTTTTTCAGCCAGATCGGCGACACCAGCGCGGCGCCGCTCAATTGCCAATGGGGTTCGATCCAGAAGTACATCAACAGCGGAAGGCCGACCGTTGCGAACAGTAACTGACTGACGATCGGGATCAAGCCAAGGTGGCGCCCGGCGCGAGTCGCCACGGCAAACAGCGCCAGGGCCATCGCCCAAAACAGCACGACCATCACGCTGCTGGCTCCGCGACGTGGGCTGCATGCAGATGTCGCCCCGCCCAGGGCGCGAGCATGAAACTGAAGATCAGGCCCAGGCTGACTGACAGCCCGAAGTTGCTCACCGCCGGTGTGCTCGACACCGCCAGCAGACCGAACGATAGCCAGGTGGTCAACGCCGCCAGCAAGGTGCCCAACAGGCTGACGGCGGCGCCGCCGACCTGTTCGCGCATGAGGATCGCGTAGTCGACGCTGATCGCCGTCACCAGCAGCAGGCCGAACAGGCTGAACAGAGTCAACGGCTGGCCCAGCCAACCGAGGCTTGCGAGGCTGCACAGCGCCGCGAGCAGTGGCAGGGACACGATGCGCAGCGCACCACCGAAACCGAACGGCAGGATCAATACCAAAACGATCAGCACGCATGAGGCGAGTTTCAATTCGGCGGCGCTGATCTGCGTGGCGGCGAAGACCTCGTTCAACTCACCCAAGCGATCCACCAGCACTACGCCCTGCAAGTCCTCGGCCTGGACCCGCAACAGGGACGGATTGTTCAAGCCTTGCAGGCTGACCATCGCCGCTACGCCATTCTCGGTCGGCCCAAGCCACAGCGTCCGGTAAGGCTCGGACAAGGGGCCGGTCAGCGCCGCGTCGATGTCTTCGGCGGGCAACGCTTGCAACTTCGCCAACTCGGTTTGCAGCGCCTCGACCGGCACACCGACATCGAGCAACGGTTGCCAGAACTGCGGCAGTTTGCTCAACGCTTCACGCGCTTGCTGCTGTTCGCTGGGCGGGCTGACCAGTTGATTGAGCGACAGGTAGCCTTGGAGTTTTTCCAGGTTGACCAGTTGATCCAAGCGGTCGCTCAGGGCGCTCAGGCGTTCGAGCAATTGTTGTTGATCGGCCGCCTGCACCAGGAAGAACTGGCTGGTGGGTTGATAGCCGGTAATCCGCGCGATGGTCTGCGCTTCATCGGTCAATTGCTGCGGTGCGCCGACCCACTGGCGGATGTCATTTTTAGCCTGGAGCTGCAACAGGCCACCGGCGCAAAACGCAATCAGCAGCGCCAGCAACACCGGCGTGCTCAGGTGTTTGAGCAGCGCTTCGCGGCGACCCAGCAAAAACTCGGAAACCCGCAACGGCCACTTCGCAGGTCGCAAATCCACACCCTTGAGCAACGCCGGCAGCAGGCACACGGCAGACAGGTAAGCACCGAGCAAACCGGCGGCGGAGAACACCGCGATCTGGGTCAGCGCCGGGAAGGGCGTCCAGGCCAAGGCGAGGTAGCCGATGGCGCTGGTGATCAGGCTCAGCGTCAGCCCCGGCAACGTCAGGCGCAGGGCCGGCCAGCTGTGCCAGGGTTTCAGGCTCCAGCTCTTGGACAGGTAATGCAGCGGGTAATCGACGGCGACGCCGATCAGGCTCGAACCGAGCACCAGCGTCATCACGTGCATGTGGCCGAACAGCGCCACGCAAGTCACTGCACCGAACAGCATGCCCACCAACACCGGAACGAAGGCCAGCAACACGCGCCAGCGGCGGAAGGCCAGCAGCAAGAGGAGCAAAATCCCCACCGTGGCGCCGCCGCCAACCCAGGTCATCTCGCGGGTGGCTTGCCGTTGACCGTTGGCCGCGTACAGCAAGCCGCTGGCGGCGAGCAATTGCACGTCGGACTGGGCGGCTTGTTCGCGGCTGTGCTGGAGCAGGTCTGCCACTTGCAGCGGCAGGTTCATGTCGAAGGCATTGCCCGTGGTTCGTGCGCGCAGCAGCACCCAGCTTTTGCCGTCGGCGTCAGCGATCAAGGCGCCGCTGCCGATGTCCAGTTGCACCGAACCGTGTTGCGGCTGGCTGTTCTGGATACGCCCGGTCAGGCCCAGCCAGTCGTCCTGGCTCGGTACCAGGCTGAAGCCGGTGAAGGGATCGAACAACGCCTGCACCCGTTGCTGGATAAAGGCGTCGGGGTGTTCGATCAACTGCTGGCGATCGTCCGCCGAAAGCATCGCCAATCGGCCTTGCAGCAGTTGCGTGCGCAGGGCGGGCAAGTCGGCTTGCAGGTTCCACTGGACCTTTTCGAACAGGCCGCTGGCTTGCCACTGATCGCCGAGTTTTTGTGCCATGGCGACGGCTTGCTGGCGATCAGCGTGACCGACCAGCACCAGCATTTCGCGGTTCAACGGTTCTTGCATGCGTTGTTCAGCGCGCAGTTCCAGGGCATCCGGCGCGGTGCCGGGCACCAGTTCCATCAGGTTGGCCGATAGCGGGGCGCCGTCACGCCATTGCCAACCGGCGAGCGCGAGCACCGCCAGCAGCAGGATCAGGAACAGCCGTGGCAGCATGCGTTCACTCGGCAAAGTCATGTTGCTCCGCGTCGCTCAACGGTTGGGTGCTGGTGCTGTCTTGCATGCGCAGCAAAGTGCTGTCGCCCTGGGTTTCCAGCAGTTCGATGCTGTGCACCAGCTCGCCGCCGGTGATGTTGATCTGGTTGAACACTTGCTTGAGCAGCATCGAACGCGGCAGCAGTGTCAGCTTCCAGTTCTGCGCATCGCCATTCAGCGATAGCTCGAAATCCCGTTGCAGACCGCTGCTGTCGCCTTGCAACACGGCGAGGAACAAGCGGTTCTGCTCGGCCCCGGCGCTCTTGCCCGGCAACATCTGCCAACCATTGGCGTCGCGCCGGGCAATGCCTTTGGCGGTGATGCGGTAATCCTGCTGCAACGGTGTTTTCAGCAACCACAGCAAACCGTGGTTTTTTGCCAGGACGAACGTGCCTTTGCTGGTCAGCGGCTGGGGCAGGGCGCGCAGGTGTTTTTCCTGGATGAAGCTGCCGTGGATCACGTCGGGTTTGGCCAGTTGATCGCTCAGTTGTTGCAGATCGAAGGCGTGAGTGAGCGACGACAAACCAAGAAGCACCAGCGCAGCAAGGCACTGGAACACACGTGGCGAGCGAGCTTGCTCGCGCTGGGCTGCGAAGCGGCCCCAATACGGCAGGTGTGAGTGCTGCGCACTCAAGCGCGAGCAAGCTCGCTCGCCACAAGGAGTTCGGCGGCCATCGATTTGTGGGTTCATGCCAGCATCCTTTCGACAGCATCGGTGAACACCTTTGGCGAGGCCAGCTGCATTTCGCGGTTGTTCATGTCGACGGCGACCTGCACGGAAACGGCGCGGGTCAGGCGTTCGCCGGTTTCCACATCGCTGATCAGGTAGTTGATCTTCAGACGGTTCTCCCATTCCACCAGGTTGGCCCGCACATTCAGCTTCTGACCGAACACCGCAGCGCGTACGTAGCGCAGTTGCAGGTCGATCACTGGCCAGGCGTAGCCCGATTCGGACATGGCGCTGTAGTTGTGGCCAATCTTGTCCAGCAACGCGCAACGGGCGACTTCCAGGTACTTGATGTAATGGCCGTGCCAGACGACGTGCATGCTGTCGACGTCAAAGAACGGCACGAGGATTTCCGTATCGGTGTGAAGCACTCCCTTGCTACGCATGCAGCCTCCAGTGTTGTTCAGCGATACGTTGCAGGCACAGGCGCAATTCGCCTTCCAATGCGCGGTCTTCGATGACCGGTGGGAAGTCCTTGGCCAGTTCTTCGTGCATGGCGGCGAGGGATGGCGGCAATGGCCGCGCATCTTCGGCCTGACCGCGCAGCCACACGCCCTGATTGGCGGCGAGCAGAGTGGCGGCGGCGACCTGTTCGGTCAGCTCCAGCACACGAATCGCATCGCGGGCGGCGATGGTGCCCATGCTCACCTTGTCCTGGTTATGGCATTCGGTGGAACGCGAGAACACGCTGGCCGGCATGGTGTTTTTCAGCGCTTCGGCGGTCCATGCGCTGGTGCCGATCTGCACGGCCTTGAAGCCGTGATTGAGCATGGCGCGCTCGGCGCTGGCGCCGGACAGGTTGCTTGGCAAACCGTGGTTGTAGCGTTCGTCCACCAGCAGCGCGAGTTGCCGATCCAACAAGTCGGCGACGTTGGCCACGAGGTTTTTCAGACTGTCCATGGCGAACGCGATGTGGCCGCCGTAGAAGTGTCCGCCGTGCAGTACGCGCTCGGCTTCGGCGTCGATGATCGGGTTGTCGTTGGCGCTGTTGAGCTCGATTTCTATGAACGAACGCAGCCAATTCAGGCTGTCGGCCAATACGCCGAGGACGTGGGGCGCGCAACGCAGGGAATAGCGGTCTTGCAGGCGATGAAGCGGCGCGGTCGGCGCGTCGATCGCCAGGTCTTTGCGCAGCCATGCGGCCACCTGCATCTGCCCCGGATGCGGCTTGGCGGCGAACAGGCGCTCGTCGAAATGCTCGGGGTTGCCTTGCAGCGCGACCACGTTCAGCGCGGTGATACGCGTCGCCAGTTGCAGCAGGTAATCGGCGCGGGCGTAGGCCAGGCAAGCGAGGCCGGTCATGACGGCGGTGCCGTTCATCAACGCCAGCGCCTCTTTCGGGCGCAGCACCAGTGGCTGCCAACCGAGTTCGCGATGCACATCGGCGGCCTGACGGCGTTCGCCGCGGAACATCACTTCGCGCTCGCCGGACAGGGTCGCCGCGACATAGGACAGCGGCGTCAAATCACCGCTGGCGCCCACCGAGCCTTCTTCCGGAATCAGCGGCAGGATGTCGTGTTCGAGAAACGCTTGCAGGCGCTCCAGCAGTTCCACGCGCACCCCGGATACACCGTGGCACAGGGACTGCAAACGCGCCGCCAGCACTGCGCGGGTGGCTTGGGCGTCGAGCAGCTTGCCCAGTCCGCAGCCATGGAAGGTATACAGATGACGCGGCAGCGCCTCGACGTGATGCAGCGGCACCGCCACCACGCAGGAATCGCCGTAACCGGTGGTCACGCCGTAGATCACGCCTTCCTTGTCCAGCAGGGAATCGAGGAACTGCGCGCCCTTGGCGATGCGCCGGCGAAACTCGGAATCGCCTTGCAACTGCGTCGGCGCCTGACGGTTGGCCAGGGCCAGCACGTCTTCGATGCGCAAAGGGAGTTCGCCGAAAGTTACCGGCTCAAGCGTTGGCGTCGTCATCGGTCTTCCAGAAAGGGTAAAAGTTGAACCATTGTTGAGGCGCGTCGAGGCAATAGTGACTCAGGCGCGCGGCATAGCGGGAGGCCCACTGATGAATGACCTGCTCGCGGTCGCTGCGCTTCCAGATGATCGCTTCGGCGAACGGCTCGATCGTCAGCCGATAATCGCCGTCGGGCTTCTTCAGGCACATCAACAGGTTGATCGGGCATTTCAGCAACCCGGCCAACAACCACGGCCCTTGCGGGAATTTCGCCGGGTGGCCGAGGAAGTCCACGGTTACGCTGCGCCCGCCATGCAGCGGTACGCGGTCACCGGCAATCGCCAGCCACTCGCCACGCTCCAGGCGCTCGTGCAGTTGCAGCATGATCACCGGGTCCAGCTCGCTGACCTGAATCAGGCGCAAATTGGTCGCGCCGGCCTCGCCGAGCAAGCGGTTGAACTGCTCGGCGTGTTTGGTGTGCACCAGCACGTTCATGGTGACCCTTTCGCCGATCTCCGCGAGGGCGCGGCACACTTCGAGATTACCCAGATGCGCGCCCACCAGCATCTGCCCGCGAGTTCCGCGCAATTGGTTGCGCAACAGTGCCGGGTCGATGATTTCGATCTGCTCGATGCTCAGCTTGCCATTCCACACGTCGAGCTTGTCGAGCATGGAATCGGCGAAGGCCATGAACTGGCCAAACACCCGCCAATGGCTCGGGCGCAAGTCGTCACGACCGCTCCAGTCGGCCAGGCGTTGCTGATATTGCCAGGCGCTGTGACGGGCGCTGCGACCGAACAGGAAAAAATACAGGACGATGCCGTACAGCAACGGGCTCAGCAGTCGACGGCCAAGTACTTTGGCGGCGACCGCAGTGAATTTCATCAGCCAGAAACTGCCGCGCTCTTCGCGGTCGGCCCAGTGTTGTTTTTCAGTGCTCATGCTCGCCACCGTCGCCAGAGGATCACGGGCGAGCGCAACAACATGCCGAAGAACAGCCGGGTGTGCATGCTCGAAATCAGTACGTTGTCGTGGAACATGCGGAAATGCGAAACACCGTCCAGCGGGTAATGGACTCGGGTTTGCAGCCATTGCATCGGCTGATTGCGCCAGGCCAGGCGCACCAGAATGTCCGAGTCGAAATCCATGCGTTTGCCGATCTTCGCCGAGTCGATCAGCGTCAGCGTCGGTGGCAATGGGTAGACCCGAAAGCCGCACATGGAATCGCGTATCTGCAACGACAAAGTGTTGATCCAGACCATGACGTGGGTCAGGTAGCGCGCGTACAAACGCCCCTTTGGCACGCTGTCGTCATATTGCGGATAGCCGCAGATCACCGCCTCGGGATGGGCGCGAGAGTGCTCTATGAAACGTTTGACGTCTTGCAGGTCGTGCTGGCCGTCGGCATCTACCTGCAAAGCGTGGCTGAAACCCAGGCGTGAGGCTTCACGCAGACCGGTCATTACCGCTGCGCCCTTGCCCTGATTGGCGGCGAGGCGGATCAGGTGAATGTTGTCACGCCGGGCCAGTTGATCGAGCACTTTTGCGCACGATGGACTGCTCGCGTCGTCTACCAGAATGCACGGTAGATCGCTGGCGAGCAGCGCCTCGACGACCGTGGTGATGGCGGTTTCGTGGTTGTAGACCGGGATGACTGCGCAGGGGTTATGCATGACCGCAAACCTTGTGGCGAGGGAGCCTGCTCCCGCTCGAGTGCGAAGCGCTCGCCAAAATCGGGGCCGCTTCGCAGCCCAGCGGGAGCAAGCTCCCTCGCCACAAAGGGTAGTCCTGAGTCAGGAAGCTCCGTTGGTTACGCATGCGCCGCCTCCAGCAAAATCCGTCCGCTGGAACAGGTGGCGGTTTCGTTGCGGTAGGCGAAATACAGCTTGCCGCGTGCCGGATCGAAGCGCAGGTGTAACTGAACTTCATCGCCCGGACGCACCAGCTGCTGGAATTTCAGCACTTCCATGCCAGCGAACTTTTCCGGCAGGTTCATCAGTTGCTGACCCAGGTTCAGCGCCCACTCCACTTGCACCACACCGGGCAACACCGGTGCCCGAGGAAAATGGCCGCTGAAGTAGGCCAGATCCGGCGGCACCGCCAGTTGCAGGCTCCATTCGCCGTCGACTACGACTTGCTCCAGCACTTCCGGCGCCTTGGGGCGTGGGGCCAGCAGCAGGGCTTCGACGTCGGCCTGGGGCAGTTTGCCCTGAGTGTTCAGCGGCAGTTGTCGCAGCAAACGCCAGCGCCGTGGCAAGGCCAGGGCTTCGCAATGCTGGCTCAGGTGTTGGCGCAGTTCTTCGGTCAGGGTGCGTCGACCCTGGTTGCGCAAGGCGTGCAATCCCGCTTCGGTCAGCACCAGCAAAGCCCCGAGCGATGCACGGTTTTCCTGAACGACGCCGAGGCGCGCTTCGGCGACCCACTCATGGGCCATCAGCGCCTTTTCAAGCATCGGCAGCGAGATACGTTTTTCTTCCAGTTTGACGATCCGGTCCAGCCGCCCGAGCAGTTCGAATCGGCCATCGGCGGCGATTCGCGCAGCATCGGCGGTGTGTTCGACATGGCCGGCCGGCAAGTAGGGCGAGGCGATCAGCAGCGCGCCGTCATCGTCCTGGCTCAGTGCTACATCGGCGAAGGGCTGCCACAGGTCATGACCCTGACGCCAGGCAATGCCACCGGTTTCGGAGCTGCCGAAGATTTCCGTCGGCCATTGCTGCAGACGATGATGCAGACTTTGCGCAGCTTCGGCCGGCAGCGCGCCACCGGAAGAAAACACCCGACGCACCGCACTCAGCGCCGGCCAATCGAGGTTATCACCCATACGCTTGAGCAGCGCCGGGCTGGCAACCCAGGCGAACGCCGGATGTTCGCGGCTGGCGCGCTGCAAATCTTCCGGGAAGGCCAGTTGCTTGCGCACGAACGGGCGACCGGCGCACAGCGGCCACAGCACGCGGAACAGCAGGCCATAAATGTGTTGGGTCGCGACGCTGCCGATGATGCATGCCGGGCCCAGTTCGGCGCCCCACAGTTGTTCCAGGGCTTCGACTTCATTGACCAATTGGCGCAGGGTTTTGTCGATGCGCTTGGGTTCACCGCTGGACCCGGAGGTGCACAGGCTCAGCGAACAGCGATCCAGGTCGAGTGCCGCAGCGCTGAGTGGCGGATGGTTGAAATCGCGCAGGTGCGCGTCATCGGCCTGATCGGTCAGCCACAAATCCACTTCGCCTGACCAGCGTTGGCGGGTCTGGGGTTGCAGGTCGGCCGGCAGCAACACGCTGACCCCGGCACGCCAGGCACCGAGCAAGGCAATCGCCAGGTCGGCAGCGTCTTCAAGATGCACGGCGATGCGCTGCACACCTTGGGCTTGCAGGCCGGCGGCCAGGCTCAGGGCCTGTTCGTACAGTTGTGCGTGGTTGAGCAGCGGTTCGGCCGTTACGGCACGTGCCGCTTGCGCCTTGAGCAGCAGGTGCTCAAGTTTTATCCAATTCATGGGTGGCCTCGTACCCGTTGTCGTATCAGCCATTCAATGGCAAACATCAGGCCTATCAATCCGTAGGAAATCAGGCCGGTGTACAACATCCACCAGCTCAGCGGCGCCCACAGCGTCAGGGCGGCGGCGCACAAACCGTTGCAAAGAAAAAATACGCTCCAGGCGATGGTCACCTGGCGGGTATAGCGAATGCCCTTGGCCGGCAGGTGCGGTTCACGCAGACGGGCCAGGCGTTCGACCATTGGCGGGCCGTAAACCAGGCTCAGTCCGAACAGGCCCAGCATGAATCCGCTGATCAGTACCGGATACCAGCGCAACAGCACCGGGCTGTCGAACAGCGCCAGTAAAAGGCAGAAGACGATGGCCACAATGGCCATCCACAGGCTGCCTGGACGGCGCTTGCCGGTCAGTGCGCGGGCCAGCCACAGGCTGCCCAGCAGCAGGCCGAACTGCCACGGCGCGAAATGCTGCATGCCGAAATAAACCGCAAAGGGGTACAGCAAGCCCGCCAGCAGCAGGCCGAGGCCGATCAGTCGGCTCATGCGGCCGGTTGAACCAGACGGTAGACCGCCTCGACCACGTCGCTGACGGTACGCACCGATTTGAATTCCTCGGCCGCGATTTTCTTGCCGGTCTGACGTTTGATGTGATCGATCAGGTCGACCGCATCGATGCTGTCGATTTCCAGGTCCTGGTACAGGTTCGAATCGAGGCTCACGCGCTCGGGGTCCAGTTCGAACAGCTCGACCAAGGCATCGCGCAAGGTGTTGAAAATGTCGTCACGAGTTTGCATGGTCCGGTCTCAAGCTGCCTGTTTTGCAGTGACGAACGCCGCAAGGCTCGCCACGTTACTGAAGTGATTGCGCGTGTCCTTGGCGTCGGCGTCGATTTTGATGCCGTATTTTTTCTGGATGGCCAGGCCGAGTTCCAGGGCGTCTACCGAGTCCAGGCCCAGGCCTTCGCCGAACAAAGTCTGGTCGTCGCCGATGTCTTCGGCGCTGATGTCTTCGAGGCCGAGGGCATCGATGATAAGCATTTTGATATCACGGTGCAGATCGCTCATCTTCGGCGAGCTCCTTAATAAAGTAAGAATGTAGATAATCGTTGAGCTTGCGCGAAGCCTGCGGCGCAGGGCCCAGCGCGGCGAAGGCCTGTGGATCTATATCGGCCCCGACCCGGAAACTGAAGTGCACGCGGCGCTTTGGGATCCGATACCAGGGCTCGGCCTTGGACAATGTGGTCGGGCTGACCTTGATGATCACCGGAGTCAGGATTTTCGCACCCCGCAGGGCAATCGCCGCACCCCCCCGATGAAAGGCCGGCGCCTGGCCCGGTTGGGTGCGGGTGCCTTCGGGAAAGATGATCAGGGTCTGGCCGTTTTTCAGCGCGTCGGCGGCGGCATCGAGCATGTCCATGCTGCCGTCGTTACTGATGTATTCGGTGCGGCGCAGCGGACTGCGGGTGAAGGGGTTTTCCCAGAGGCTTTGCTTGACCACGCAATTGGCGTGGCGCACCAGGCCGATCAGGAACACCACGTCGATCAACGACGGGTGATTGGCCATGATCATCTGCCCCGGTCTCCCGAGTTTTTCTGCGCCCTGGATGTCGTAGGTCAGTACCCCGGCGCGGGCCATGAAACGGATGAAAAACCAGAAACAGCGACTGACCGTGTGCCGCGCGCGTAACCGGTGCGTCTGGGCATCGCCCGGCAGGCAGCTCAGCAACGGGAAAACCAACAGACGCAGGCACAGACCGCCCAACCCGAACAGTGCGAAGCTCGCGGCAGTGGCCAGCAGGCGCCAGTAATAGGCGTCGCGGTGCTTTTCAGTCATGGGTTGCGTTGCCAGGTCCATACACGATTTTTCCAGGCATGTTGGCAGGTGGTTTGCTGGCCTAGCAGGATTTGCAACAGATTCAGCGCGTGGGGCCAGCGGGATTTGGACAACGCATCCGTGGGGCTGTTCAGGGACAGCTGCCAGTCATTGCCGGGGGTTATCAACAGACCGACGGCATAGGGGAACGGCACATCGTCGATCCAGGTCGAGTAAGCCTCGGGCGGTTGTTCTTCAGTGACCACAAGCAATACCGCGGGCGCGCCTTCGTTCAACAGGGCTGCAGCCTCCAGCATGCCGTGTTCCAGACCATCGCCGGCCGCCGCGAGGGCAGTCATTTCGCTGGTTTCGCCGCGCAGGATCGACCAGAGGCCGATGATCGCGTTGTGCACCGAGAGGCTGAACTGGGTGGGCGACAGCGGCTGATCAACCGCCAGTTCGCTGAGAATGTCGAACGTGCGCGGGGTTTCGCCGTGACGGGATACGAAGACCAACGGCAAGTCCTGGCGACCCTCGGCCAATGGCCAGCCGACGCAGAACGCCATCCGCGCCAGACGGCTGAGTCGCCGGCGCTGCATGGCCGGCAGAAACGAGACATCCGGGGCGGCATCGCTGCCCGGCAGCACAACCGGTTGTCGGCTCCAGGCTTGCCAATCGTCCACGCTTTCGAGCCCTGGGGCCCATGCGCGCCACTGGGCGATGTTGAAATTGATCACAGACATTCATCCCGCCCTTGCAGGCATCGTTGACGCGATGAGTGGCCGACAACCACGACTCACCTACGTGGCGATTGCGCCGAGTGGCGCGCATTATCCGGGTGCGGCGGACGTGTAGCAAATAGTGGTTACATTTTGCTCAGTGTTATGTCCCGAATGGTTCAAAAAAACTGAATATTTGACAATTATTCTGGTTACTACGCGCCCGTTTGTCGGTTCAGACTCGGGCCATGGTGCTTTTTTTACTTGAGATGACCAATGACCGAGCAGTCCTTCTGCCGGGGAGGTAGATAAGCAACACCGAGGGCCACTACACTCGGTCATTCTTTGATACACGGAGGTTTTGACATGCGGCGCGTGGTGTTCAATCAGAAAGGTGGCGTGGGCAAGTCCAGTATTGCCTGCAATCTGGCGGCGGTCAGCGCCAGCGAGGGTTATCGCACCTTGTTGGTGGATCTCGATGCCCAGGCCAATTCCACTCAGTACCTGACGGGACTCACCGGTAACGACATTCCGATGGGGATTGCCGATTTCTTCAAGCAGACCTTGTCTTCCGGGCCTTTCTCCAAGAAAAACCAGGTCGATATCTACGAAACCCCGTTCGACAACCTTCACGTCATCACCGCCACCGCCGAGCTGGCCGACCTGCAGCCCAAGCTTGAGGCCAAGCACAAGATCAACAAGCTGCGTAAGTTGCTCGAAGAGCTTGATGAGGATTACGACCGGATCTATCTGGATACGCCGCCAGCGCTAAATTTCTACGCAGTATCAGCGTTGATCGCCGCTGATCGTGTGCTGATTCCCTTCGATTGCGACAGTTTTTCGCGTCAGGCGCTTTACGGGTTATTGGCGGAAATAGAAGAACTGAAAGATGATCACAACGAAGGGTTGGAGGTCGAAGGCATCGTGGTCAACCAGTTCCAGGCACGTGCCAGTCTGCCCCAGCAGATCCTTGACGAGCTGATTGCCGAGGGCTTGCCGGTACTGCCGGTGTATTTGGGCAGTTCGGTGCGCATGCGCGAATCCCATCAGGCCAACACACCGCTGATCCATCTCGATCCGCGGCACAAGCTGACACAGCAGTTTGTCGAGTTACATAACTTGCTGGAAAAAAGCTGATCTTTGCTAATCGCACATAAACACTGTGGGAGCGAGCCTGCTCGCGATGAGGGCTTTACATTCAACATCTCTGTTGACTGATCCGCCGCCATCGCGAGCAGGCTCGCTCCCACATTGGTTCCGTGTATCTTCAGATTCCCTGACTACGCAACCAGCTCATCAGCTGCGGCAACGGGAGCGCCCCGCTCTGGCGCGCAACCTCCCGACCGTTCTTGAACAGAATCAGGCTTGGAATCGAGCGAATCCCCAACTGCGCCGACAACTGCTGGTTCGCCTCGCTGTCCAACTTGGCCAGCCGACACTTGCCCGCCAATTGCCCCGCCGCCTGCTCGAACACCGGCGCAAACGACTTGCACGGCCCGCACCAGTCCGCCCACACATCTACCAGTAGCGGCAGGTCGCCCTTGATCTGGCTGGCGTAATCGCCTTGCTTCAATTCAAAAGGCTTGTTCAGCAAAACCTCAGCCTTGCAGCGGCCGCATTTGGGATGGTCTCCCAGGCGCTCGGCGGGGATGCGGTTGAGGCCGTTGCAGTGGGGGCAGGGGATGAGGAGAGGGTCGGTCATGGGTTGATCCTGTTAAGAAGCCGATCACTCCTATTTGGAGACGTTTGCTCATATTTTCAATCGTGCGATGCCAGTCGATAAAACTAGGCTGAAACGTACCTGGCGAGACCATTGGTCTGTTTGGGATTATCGCATATTGCGATATTTTTGATCTGTGATTAACTCCCCATAGCAGAATGCGATAAGGATGTTGCATGCATGTCATCACCGAAAAACGAATACGTGAAGCAAAGGAAAAATGGCCACAGGCAGCCAACGCTTTGGATCACTGGTATCAATTGGCTAAAGGAAGTACGCCGGCGGATTTCGCGACGATGAAGGCCTTATTCCCTGCTATCGACAAGGTGGGCGAATTTCACGTTTTCGATATCGGTGGCAACAAATTGCGACTGATCGCTTTCGTCAGGTATCGGTCCCAAAAGCTTTATATCAAGCATTTGCTGGATCACCGCGAATACGACCGCGGCAAATGGAAGGAGGGAAGAGTATGAGTGTTCTGATCAAAAGAGCGGCCGAACATTGGGAGTTCGTCGCCCCTGTGTTGCGCAAACCAAAAAACGAAGACGACTATGACATGCTGGTACGGGCGCTCGACGAGTTGCTCGAGATGACTGGCGATGATGAGACCCATCCGCTGATGAGCCTGGTGGATATCATCGGTGACTGGATTGAGGAATGGGATAACAAGCATCACCCAATGCCGAAGCCTAGCGGTGCCGACGTCCTCGGCTACTTGATGCGCGAACACGGCCTCACGCAGAGTGACCTGCCAGGTGTCGGCACCCAATCGGTCGTATCCGAGATTCTGAGTGGCAAGCGTCAGCTCAACCTGCGGCAGATCCGCTGGTTGGCCGAGCGCTTTGGTGTGTCGGTGGAAACCTTTATCTGATGGGGGTTCAGGAAGAACAACTGATCTCCAAATGCTTGCCCCACTCCGGCGGCCGTTCGGCATAGCTTTCCATCCCCGGTTGCTCCTCGAACGGCTTGCTCAGCACGGCGTGCAGTCGTCGAACTTCCGAATAGTCGCCATTTTCCGCCGCATCGATCGCTTTTTGCGCCAGGTAATTACGCAGGATGTACAGCGGGTTGACCGTGTGCATGCGTTGGCGGCGTTGTTCCTGATCCAGTTCGCCTTCCCGGGCAACTCGGGCAACGTACAGCTCACCCCAGGCATCGAAGCCCTTGAGGTCGACGAAATCGTTGCGCAAGCGGGTGACGGCTGCTGCCGGTGATTCTTCACCCAGGCGACGGAAGAACAGGCTGTAATCGACGCCGCTGTTTTGCATCAGTCGCAGCAGTTGTTCCAGAAGCTTTTGATCGTCGTCTTCGGCGGTGGTGAGGCCGAGGCGGCGGCGCATCAGGTCCAGGTAATGGGCCTGGAACAGCGGCAGGTATAGGCCGAGGGTCTCGCGCAGGGCCTCGACGCTGATGAACGGTGTCAGCGCTTGAGCCAATGCGCTGAGGTTCCACTGACCGATGGGCACTTGGTTGCTGAAGGAATAGCGGCCCTGATCGTCGGAGTGGTTGCAGATGAAGTTGGCGTCAAAATCGTCGAGGAAGGCGAACGGGCCGAAGTCGAAGGTGATGCCGAGGATCGACATGTTGTCGGTGTTCATCACGCCGTGGCAGAAGCCGTAGGCTTGCCACTTGGCAATCAGTTCGGCGTTGCGCTCGACGATTTCGCGGAACATCGCCAGATACGGTTCTGGTTGCTCCAGGCACTCGGGAAAGTGCATGGCCAGCACGTGTTCGCCCAGTTCTTTCTGCTTCTCCGGGCGTTTGGTGTAGTAGAAATATTCGAAATGCCCGAAGCGCACGTGGCTCGGCGCCAGGCGCAGCACCATGGCTGCGCGTTCCTGTTTCTCGCGCCACACCGGCGTGTCGGAACCGATCACGCACAGCGCCCGGGTGGTCGGGATGTTCAGGGCATGCAGCGCTTCGGAGGCGAGGAATTCGCGGATCGACGAGCGCAACACCGCGCGGCCATCGCCCATGCGTGAAAACGGTGTCTGGCCGGCGCCCTTGAGGTGCAGGTCCCAGTGCTCGCCCGCCTCGTTGTACACCTCGCCCAGCAACAGGCCGCGACCGTCGCCCAGTTGCGGGTTGTACGAGCCGAACTGATGGCCGGAATAGACCATCGCCCGGGGAATCGCATCGGCCCAGAGCTTGTGGCCGCTGAATAACTCGGCGAACTCCGGCGTTTCGGCCACAGTCGGGTCGAGATCCAGCAACGCCATGGCGGCGGGGCTGGCGACTACGAGGCGCGGGTTGTCGATGGGCTCGGGCAGCACGTGGGCGGAAAACGCATCGCCCAGGCGGTCGAAGCGATTATCGAAGGTCAGTTCGTCGAGGGCTTTCAAGGGCCGGCTCCAGCAGAATGTCCGAGCATTCTGCTGGGGAAAGACCGGTTAGTCGAGTTTGGCGGGCGGCGGCTCTTGCACCGGCTTGCCGTCGACCAGCGGCACGATGGTTTTCGCTTCCGGCTCGATCGGCACCATCTTGTATTCCTGGCCGTGGAGATTCTTGAGGTAGACCTCCATCTGCCGGAACGAGATGTTGATGTGCTGCTTCTTGAACTCGCGATTGATGAAGCGGTTGACCTCATCGAGCACCGGGTTTCGGTCGCCGAGGTCGCGCACGTGCATGCGCAACTCGTGGTCGAGGGTGCTTTCGCCAAAATTCAGGAAATACACGTGCGGCTCGGGTTCTTTGAGTACCCGTGGGTTTTCCCGCGCAGCTTTCAGCAGCAGTTCTTTCACCAGGTCCAGGTCCGAGCCGTAATCGACCCCGAGCTTGAGCGTCACCCGTGTGATGGTGTCGGTCAGGGACCAGTTGATCAGTTGCCCGGTAATGAACGTCTTGTTCGGGACGATGATGTCCTTGCGGTCGAAGTCGGTGATGGTCGTTGCGCGGATGCGGATCTTGCTCACCGTGCCCGACAGGTTGCCGATGGTGATGGTGTCGCCGATCCGCACCGGGCGTTCGAACAGGATCATGATGCCGGAGATGAAGTTGGCGAAGATCTCCTGCATGCCGAAGCCGAGGCCGACCGAGAGCGCTGCGACCAGCCATTGCAGCTTGTCCCAACTCACGCCGAGCGTGGATAAGGTCGAGACAAAACCGATGCCGGCGATCACATACGACAGCAACGTGGTGGTGGCATAGGCGCTGCCTTGGGCGAGGTTCAGCTTTGACAGCACGAACACTTCCAGCAGACCGGGCAGGTTGCGCGCCAGGGCAAAGGTGATGCCGATGATGATCAGCGCGCCGAGCATGTCGCCGATGCTGATCGGCACCATGCTCATGTTGGCGCCGGTGCCGCTGGTGTATTCGTAGAGGGTGATGTTGTCCAGGTACGAGAACACCGAAATCAAGTCCGACCAGACCCAGTACAGCGCGGCGATGAAGCCGCCCAGCAGCGCCAGGCGGATCAGGCGCAGGGATTGCTCGTTAACCTTCTCGATGTCCAGCGTCGGTTCTTCGATGACCGCTTCGCCGTCGCCGGCCTCTTTCGCCGCCTGACGTTTGGCCAGGGCGCGTTGGTAAGCCAGGCGCCGTGCCGCGACGCTCAGGCCGCGCACGAAAGTCGCTTCGATCACCAGCCAGAACATCAGCAGGTAAAGGGTGTTAATCAACCGGTCGCTGAGTTTGAGCGCGGTGTAGTAGTAGCCGAAGCACACGGCCACGAACAACGCGATGGGCAGCGCGGTGAACAGAATGCCCAGAACCTTGCGGAACAGCGAGGCGTTTTCGTGGGTCGGGCTGCTGATCAGCAAGCGGCTGAGCAACCAGGTCATCAAGGCGTAGCAGATCAGCACCACGGGCATGCCGAGCACGTCATCGGCCAGTGCCGCCGGTTGCAGTTCCGCAACCGCCACCACGGTAACCAGAGCCATCACCACCATGCCAAGGCGACGGACCCAGCCGCGGAGGAATTCGACCTGGGGTTTTTCCCAGCGGAAATGCAATTCCGCCACGCCGCCCGGCGCCAGAATCCGGTACGCGGTGTAGAACACCAGCCAGGCCCCGGCCATTTGCAGCAATGCTGCACCCATGCTCGCGTTTTGCCCGCGGGCGTCGATTTGCAGGGCCAGGGCACATAGGGCGAGGCCCAGCGACACCGGCATCGCCAGCAGAATGTTGATCAAAATGGCCTGCGGTGTGTGCAACTGGCTGTCACGCTTGAAGTGGCCGATGTCCTGGTGAACCTTGTTCAGGCGCGCATACAGCTGCTTGCGTCGCCACAACAGTGCGCCAATCAGTAATGCCAGCGGCAGGAACAACAGGGGGCGCTGGGTCAGGCCGTCGACCAATTCACTCAGGCTCGAGGCCCAGGGCAGGGTATCGACCTGACGTTTCAGGCGTTCCGGCACCGCATGCATCCACTCCAGATCCAGTGGCTTGTTGCTGGGAATCCAGAACATCTGCTCATCGAGGGTCGCCCGCAGGCTTTGCGCAGTGCTGAGCAGTTGCTTCTGGTTCAGTTGCAGGGTGATGGATTCGTTGAGTACCGCGCTTAGTTCGCGGTTCAGGCGTTCCAGCAGATCGGCGCGGGTCGTGGCCAGTTCCAGCAGGCTTTTGCGCAGCTGCGGGGTGACCTGTTCCGGCGGTTGAGCCGCCAGCAGGTTGTCGACGTAGGTGGCCGGGTTGCTGAGCAGTTCGCGTTGCTGGCTGACTTCGAATTGATACAGACGAATGTCGGCGATCTGGTCCGCCAGGTCGCGGTCGACCCGCAGTCGCGGCAAGGCCTGTTTCTGCTTGTAGAGAATCTTGGAGAGCAGCAGGCTGCCCTTGAGGACGTTGATCTGTTCATCCAGGGCGGAATCGCTCTGGGTCAGGCTGTCCAGTTGTTGCTTGGTTTGCAGGTTTTTCTGGGTGACCACGTTGAGGCGGTCGGTACTTTTGAGCAAGTAATCCGAAAGCTTCAGGTTGGCCGTGCTTTCGGTAGCCAACAGGCTGCTGCCGCCGGCCTTCTGCGCTTCGATCGATTGCTGGGTCACCGTTTCTTGAGACTGCGCGAGGCGCTTCTCATTGATCAGGTTTTGCAGCTCTTGAATTTCCTGATCCAGGCGATCGGACTTTTCCGATAGCAGGTCATGCTGGCTGTTGCCCAGGTCTTGCAGCTGGTTGTTGCCGGCCAATTCCTGGCGGCGCAGCGGGATCAGGGCGTTCAGGGCCATGAGCTCGGCATTCAGCTGGTCGCGTTGCTCGGCACTCAAGGTCTTGCCGGCGTCTTTGCCGGCCTTGAGGATGTTGTTGATCTGTTGGATGCGCGTCTGGCTGGCGGAAATTTCCGCCTGGGCGCGTTCGGGGCGAGTCTGGGCGGTAATGATCAAGCTATTGGCGTCGCCCAAGGCCTTTTGCAGATCGCTTTGCTGGGTCGAACGCTCGGTGAGCATTTGCTCGAGCTGCTGAATCGACTCCTTGGCAAAGCGTTGCGCCACCGGTACTACGCTGCTGGCCTTGAGACGGGTCAGCTCACGCTGGTTTTCGATGGTCTGTTTGGGCGCAGTCGCCAGTTGTTGCTTGAGGGCGACCAGTTTCTGCTCGTAATCGCTCTGGTTGCTGAGCTGAGTCAGCGTGCTTTGCAGGACCGATTGCAGGGCCTTTTGATCGGCCTCCGGCAGTTTGCGGTCGGCGATCTTGTCCAGGCTCGCCTGCACGGATTCGCGGGTGGGTGGTTCGGCGGCTTGTAACGTACCGACAGAGAGACTCAGGCCCAAAAGGACCATGACGAAAAAGGTGCGCAGGCTTGACATAGAGACCGATCAAATACGAGGCGAAGAGTGGAGTTTAGAGGAACAAGCCCGGACCCGGGCGACTTCCTTCGGGGAATCTGACGCCCACTTTGCCGATTCTGTTCCCGTCCATGACCGCGACGGTCCAGATGGTGTTGTTCCATTCCACCTGGTCGCCAACTACTGGCGCACCGCCCACTTTCTGGGCAATGAACTTGCCCAGGGACATCTCCGGATCGATGCCTTCGACCTTCAACCCGTACAGGGCAGCAACCGCGGCCAGCTGGGCGTCTCCTTCGAGTACGAAGTCGCCGAAGAAGCGCAAATCGAGGCCCCGTTGCGGCGCCTGGCTGAAGAGTTTTCCGAGGGCTGCAAGGTTGTGTTCATGGCCGATTACACACAGTAAATCATCGACTTCCAGCACCGTACTACCCGACGGATGGAGCAGTTGCTGGCCACGAAACAGCGCCGCGATGCGGGTGCCTTCGGGCATTTTCAGCTCGCGCAGGGGGGAGCCGATGCACCATTTTTCGGCGCCGAGGCGATAAACGAACAACTCCCACTCGCTGGTGACATGTACTTCAAGGGCGGAACGAGAGATCGGCGCAGGCTCTGGCGGAACGGTCACTTTCAAAAGCTTCGCCACCCACGGCAGGCTCGTGCCCTGCACCAGCAGCGACACCAGCACGATAAAGAAGGCGAGGTTGAAGTAGAGTTGGGCGTTCGGCAGGCCAGCCATCAGCGGGAACACCGCCAGAATGATCGGGACCGCGCCACGCAAGCCGACCCAGGAAATGAAGGCCTTTTCGCGTCCGTGGAACGCCTTGAACGGTAACAGTCCGACCACCACCGACAGCGGCCGGGCGAACAGGATCATCCACAGCGCTAGGGCGAGGGCCGGCAGGGCAATCGGCAGCAAGTCGTGGGGCGTGACGAGCAGGCCCAGCACCAGGAACATGCCGATCTGTGCCAGCCAGGCCATGCCGTCGAGCATGTGCAGAATGCCGTGGCGGCTGCGCACCGGGCGGTTGCCGATCACCAGACCGCACAAGTAAACCGCCAGGAAACCGCTGCCGTGCAGGGCGTTGGTCAGCGCGAACACCACCAGACCGCCGGCGATGACCAGGATTGGATAGAGGCCGGTGGCCAGGTTGATGCGGTTGACCAGTTGCAACATCAGCCAGCCGCCGCCCAGACCAATCACACCACCGATGCCGAACTCGCGCAGCAGGTGCGTCAGAAGGCTCCAGTGCAGGCCGGTCTGGCCGCTGGCGAGCATATCGATGAGGGTCACGGTGAGAAACACCGCCATCGGGTCGTTGCTGCCGGATTCGATTTCGAGGCTGGCGGTCACCCGTTCGTTCAGGCCTTTGCCGCCCAGCAGCGAGAATACTGCCGCGGCATCGGTGGAACCGACGATGGCGCCGATCAGCAGGCCTTGAATCATATTGAGGTCGAACAGCCAGGCGGCGGCCATGCCGGTCAGCCCGGTGGTAATCAGCACCCCGACCGTCGCCAGCGACAGCGCGGGCCATAATGCGACACGGAAACTCGACACCCGGGTGCGCAACCCGCCATCGAGCAGGATCACCGCCAATGCAAGGTTGCCGACCAGATAAGCCGTGGGGTAGTTGTCGAAGATAATGCCGCCGCCGTCGACGCCAGCGGCCATGCCCACGGCCAGGATAATCACCAGAATCGGGATACCGAGGCGGGACGATAGTGAACTCACCAGAATGCTCGCACCTACCAGCAACGCGCCGATCAAGAACAGGCTGTTGATGGTCGTCGCATTCAAAGGCAGTACTCCAGAAAGCTGAAAGGCGGGCACAAACTGACCATGCAGTCTGCGTGCCAGCGATTCTAACCTGTTGAAATGTGATGCTGTCAAAAAGCTTTTGACGGTTTGACGCGCCGCGCGCGAAACCTGTGGCGAGGGAGCTTGCTCCCGTTGGGCCGCGTAGCGACCCCCCGAGTTGTTTCAGACAGATTTTGCAAGATCGATTGCGACTGCTGCGCAGTCGAGCGGGAGCAAGCTCCCTCGCCACAGGGGTTGTGGGGTCCAGTTACAGGCTAAACCGGCCAACCATCGTGTTCAGGTCCACCGCCAGACGCGACAACTCGCTACTCGCCGCACTCGTCTGGTTGGCACCGGTCGCCGATTGCACCGACAAATCACGAATGTTCACCAGATTGCGGTCCACTTCCCGGGCCACTTGCGCCTGTTCTTCGGCGGCGCTGGCGATCACCAGGTTGCGTTCGTTGATTTCGACAATCGCACTGTTGATCGTGTCCAGCGACATCCCGGCGCCACGGGCGATGTTCAGCGTCGACTCGGCGCGCTCGGTGCTGTTGCGCATCGAATCCACGGCGTGCTCGGTACCGCTCTGGATGCTGCCGATCATGCGTTCGATTTCGCTGGTCGACTGCTGGGTGCGATGCGCCAACGCGCGAACCTCGTCCGCCACCACGGCAAAGCCGCGCCCGGCTTCACCGGCCCGCGCCGCTTCAATGGCCGCGTTCAAGGCCAGCAGGTTGGTCTGATCGGCCAGGCCACGAATCACATCCAGTACCTTGCCGATATCGCGGGACTCATTGGCCAGGTCGCCAATCAAGGACGCAGTGCTCTGCACATCAGCGCTCATGCGTTCGATGGCGCTGACGGTTTCCTGCACCAGATCGCGACCGTCACCGGCGGAAGTGGTGGCGTTTTTCGACGCTTCGGACGTGCTGACGGCGTTGCGCGCGACTTCTTCCACGGCGCTGGTCATTTCATTGACCGCAGTGGCGGCTTGCTCGATTTCGTTGTTCTGCTGGGTCAGGCCACGGGCGCTTTCGTCGGTGACGCTGTTGAGCTCTTCCGCAGCCGACGCCAGTTGCGTGGCCGAGCCGGAAATTCGTTGCAGGGTGTCACGCAGTTTTTCCTGCATCTTCGACATCGCCAGCAACAGGCGACCGGCCTCGTCTTCGCCATCGACGGTGATCGGACGCGTCAGGTTGCCTTCGGCGATCTGTTCAGCGGCGTCCAGGGCGTTGGCGATGGGCTTGGTGATGCTGTTGGTCAGCAACCAGGCGAACAGCATGGTCAGGCCGGTGGCGATGACCAGCAGGGTGATTACCAGGTTAAAGGCCGATTCATATTGGTCGGCGGCTTGCTGGTTGGTGTCGAGGGTCTGCTGGGTGTTGATCTCCAGCAGCTTGTTCAATACCGCGTTGACCGCTTCGGAGTTGCTCAGCAGATCGGCGTTGAGCAGGCTGCGCAGTTCGTCGACCTGATTGTTGCGCGACAGGGTCTTCATGCGGTCTTCGATTTGGCGGTACTGCCCGAGCAACTGCACGTATTGGTCGTAGGCCGCGCGTTCCTGCGGGCTGCTGATCAGTTTTTCGTAGGTGGCCTGGGCGCTGCGAATCTGCTGGTTGCGCATATCCAGCAGCTCCATGGTTTTCTGCTGCACGTCTGGTTCGCGATTCACCAGCAAGCGGTAGGACAGCACTCGCAAACGCAGGGTCAGTTGGGTGAACTCGTCGAGGCTCTTGATGCTCGGCACGCTGGTCACGGTGATGTCTTCAGCGGCGTCGCGGATCTTGCTCATCTGGTTCAGGGCAAACACGCCCAGCAGCAGCATCAAGCCGCCAATCAGGGCAAAGCCGAGGAACGCTCGCGGGGCGATATTCATATTACGAAGGGACATTGGGATTACCGAAAAGAGCGCACCTGAGCGGTGCCGAGGCTGACGTATGAATGCCTTATCGGTCGTACGACTAAAGTCTTGAGCCCCTGCGCGGTTTTGCCGCACAAACACTGTGGCGACGAAGTGCAGGAACCAGAATCGCCAATCACAGTCTTTAAAGTTCGCGAGGGAGGTCACCCCTCAGGAAAATCAAGGCTTTGCGCCTGGATAACCCTGGCATCCGTGGTGACTTTTCTTTATCGTACGCGCCCTTTGAAAATGCCTGGAAAATCAAAATGTTGGAAACATCCCTAAGCCAATTGGAACAACTGGTCAGCGACCTGGTGCAACAGAACCAGACTTTGGTCAGCACCAACCAGACCCTGAGCGCCGAACTGGCCCAGGCCAAGGATGAAAACGAAAGCCTGCAACTGAGCCTGATGGAACAGGAAGAGAAGCAAGGCGCTACCGCCGCACGCATTCAGGCCCTGGTTGAGCGCGTCAGCGCTGGCCCTGTCAGCGCATGAGTTACAACGCCGCAGGGGTAAAAGTCGTCTCGATCCTCGGAGAGGACTATTCGATCAAGGCGCCGGCCGGGGAAGAACAAACCCTGCTGGACGCTGCATTAATGTTGAAAGCTGCCCTGGCCGACACCAAACGGAAGTACCCGACGCTGATCGGTGATCGCCTGCTGGTACTGGCCGCGATGAATCTGTGCTCCCAGCAGATCGAAATGCAGAAGCAACACAAGCTCGAACTCGACCGTTACCAAGAGCAAGTCAGCGCCACGGTTGAAGTGATCTCCAAGACGATCAATCAGGCCTGATCGGCTTTGCGCACAACCAAAGAATAAATTGTCGGTTGCGTTGTATACAATCGGCACGGCTGTTGCAGTGTTTCAGCCTCTTATTCTTTGGGGGTGCTCCATGCAGTTCTGGCGACGCAGTATTCAGTGGCAGTTGATCCTGAGCATGGGCACCGCCCTGCTGGTCAGTATCCTGATCGTGGTTGGCATTTATACCCTCGTGGTCAACCGCCTCGCCCAGAGCTATCTGGTCGAACAAGCGCTGCCGTCGAGCATCGAAGCGATGCGCAACGACATCGAGCGCATCCTCGTTCAACCACTCACCGCCGCCAAGGACATCGCCAGCAACAGCATGGTGCGCGACTGGCTGGCCGAGGGTGAAAACAGTGCCCAGAGCGCTACGTTCACCACTTACCTCGAAGGCATCCGCGCCGAACACAAAGCCTTTACCGCGCTGATCGTCGGCACCGCATCCAATCATTACTACACCGAGAAAGGTCTGGACCGCACCCTCAGTCGCTCCAATCCCAAGGACGCCTGGTTCTATGCGTTTCTCGACAGCAACCAGCCGCGCACCCTCAATATCGACAACGACACGGCCACCGGAGAATTGGCGCTTTTCATCGACCTTAAAGTCGAGAAGGCCGGCAAAGTCGTGGGCGTCGCCGGGCTTGGCCTGAGCATGAAAGAGCTGTCGGAGCTGATTCACAACTTCAGCTTCGGGGAGCGCGGCAAGGTCTATCTCGTGCGTTCTGACGGTTTGATCCAGGTTCATCCTGAGGCGCAATTCAGCGGCAAACGCACCTTGGCTGAACAGATTGGTGACCCGGCGGCACAAGCGGTCATGGGTCAAAAAAATGCCACCAACAGTGGCTTCCAACGTGACGGCGAAGACTTTCTCGCGTTGAGTCTGCCACTGCGCGATCTCGGCTGGACCCTGGTGGCCGAAGTGCCGCAGTCGCAAATCTACGCCGAGGCCCGCCGCGCCATGTGGATGAGCAGCGGCATCGGCCTGGCGGTGGCGCTGGTGTGCCTGTTGCTGGTGGTGTTGCTGGCCCGTGGGCTGGTGCGACCGATTCGGCAGGTAACAGCAGCGCTGGTCGCTATCGGTAGCGGTGGTGGGGATTTGACCCATCGTCTGGATGCCAGCCGCGCCGATGAATTGGGTGATCTGGCGCGGGGTTTCAATCGGTTCCTCGACAGTCAGCGCGACATGATCGGTGAAGTGCTGACCACCAGCGAACGCTTGCGCACGGCAGTTGGTCAAGTGGCGCGGGTGGTGGACAACACCGCCGAACGCTCGGGACGCCAGCAGGAAATGACCGACATGGTTGCCACGGCTGTCCATGAAATGGGCCTGACCGTGCAGGAAATCGCGCAAAACGCCGGCAACGCGGCGGTCGCTTCGCAAAATGCGCGGGACGAGGCGATGCAGGCGCGGGAAGTGGTCGGCGGTTCGATCCGCCATATAGAAAGCATGTCCGATGAAATCGGCCTCGCGGCGGGCGCGGTGGGTGAGTTGGCGAATCAGGTCGCGTCCATCGATCAGGTGTTGGCGGTGATTCGCGGGATTTCCGAGCAGACCAACTTGCTGGCGCTCAACGCGGCCATTGAAGCGGCGCGGGCTGGCGACATGGGGCGCGGTTTTGCGGTGGTGGCTGATGAAGTGCGGACCCTTGCGCGGCGCACGCAATCGTCCACCGATGAGATTCAGCAAATGATCGGCAGTCTCAAGCAAGGCGCGGAAAATGCGGTGTCATCGATGCATTCCGGGCAAGCGGCGACCGGCACCGGTGTCGAGTCGAGCCAGCGTACGGGGGCTTCGTTGACGGCGATTACCGGACAGGTCGAGCGCATCAGCGACATGAACCATCAGGTGGCGACGGCGACGGAAGAGCAGTCGGCGGTGACTGAAGAGATCAACCGCAACGTGCAGGGGATTTCCGATTTGGCCCGGGCGACGGCGGGGGAGGTCAGGGCTTGTCGTGAGGATTGCCAGACGTTGCAGCGGTTGGCGGATGATCTGGCGCGGCAGATGGGTGGGTTCAAGCTGAGTTAAGAGACAACTTTGTGGCGAGGGAGCTTGCTCCCGCTGGAGTGCGAAGCGCTCCCAAATCCGGCAACCCGGGTATATGTGATGCACCGAGTTGCCTGTATTTGCGGCTGCTTCGCAGGCGAGCGGGAGCAAGCTCCCTCGCCACAAAAACTTGCGAGTCGTCAGAACCACTCATCCTGCATACCCAGGCAAACATCATCCCGAGCCTCAAGTATCGCCAGTTCATGGTGACAACCCGGTACTTCCCAGGTCAGGAAATACCGCGCCGCCTGCAACTTGCCTTTATAAAAGCTCACATCCGCCGCATTGCCCTTGGCCAAACCTTCCTCGGCGCGAATCGCCTGTTCCAGCCAGCGCCAGCCAATGACGGTGTGGCCGAACACCTTCAAGTACAGCGCCGAGTTTGCCAGGCTGCTGTTGACCTTGCCTTGGCCCAGATCGGTCAGCAGGCCGATGGTCACGGCTTGCAAGCGGGCGACCAGTTTTTCCAGCGGTTCACGCAGCGGCGTCAATGAATCAAACGCCTGTGCTCGCTCGCCAGTGTCGGCGATCAGGCGGATAAGTTGCTTGAGCCCGGCACCGCCGTTCTGCGCCAGTTTGCGCCCCAGCAAATCTAGCGATTGAATGCCGTGGGTGCCTTCGTGGATCGGGTTCAGGCGGTTGTCGCGGTAGTACTGCTCCACCGGATATTCGCGGGTGTAGCCGTGACCGCCGAGAATCTGGATCGCCAGTTCGTTGGCCTTCAGGCAAAACTCCGACGGCCAGGATTTGACGATGGGCGTCAGCAGATCCAGCAGCTCATGAGCCTGCTTGCGTTCGGCTTCAGTCTCTAGCGTGGTGGTGTCATCGAACAGTCGTGCGGCGTACAAACCGAGGTCGAACGAACCTTCGACGTAAGCTTTCTGGGTCAGCAGCATGCGTTTGACGTCGGCGTGCTGAATGATTGCCACCGGCGCAGTGTTCGGGTCCTTGCTGTCTGGCACGCGACCTTGCGGACGTTCGCGGGCGTACTCCAGCGAATACAAGTAACCGGCGTAGCCGAGCATCACCGCGCCCATGCCGACGCCGATCCGCGCCTCGTTCATCATCTGGAACATGTAGCTCAAGCCATGATGCGGCTTGCCCACCAAATAGCCGACACACTCACCGTTATCGCCGAAGTTAAGCGCTGTCGACGTGGTGCCGCGCCAACCCATCTTGTGGAACAGGCCTGCGAGCAATACGTCGTTACGCTTGCCGAGGCTGCCGTCATCGTTGACCAGGAATTTGGGCACGATGAACAGCGAAATACCCTTCACCCCGGCCGGCGCATCTGGCAACTTGGCCAGCACCATGTGCACGATGTTTTCCGACAGCGGGTGATCGCCGCCGGAGATGAAGATCTTGTTGCCCTTGAGGCGATAAGTGCCGTCAGACGCCGGCTCGGCGCGTGTACGAATATCCGACAGCGATGAACCGGCGTGCGGCTCGGTCAGGGCCATGGTGCCGAAGAAGCGTCCGTCGATCATCGGTTGCAGGAACCGGCGTTTCTGCTGGTCGGTGCCGAAGCTCTCGATCAGGTTTGCCGCGCCCATGGTCAGGAACGGGTACGAAGTCGACGCGGCGTTGGCCGATTGGAAATGCGCAAAGCAAGCCTGGGACAGCAGTGTAGGAAGTTGCATGCCGCCGGCTTCGAAACTGCGCGCCGCGTTGAGGAAACCGGCTTCGAGGAAGGCATCCACCGCCGGTTTCACTTCCGGAATCAGAATCGCCTGACCGTCTTCATAGCGCGGTTCGTTCTCGTCACCCTTGCGGTTGTGCGGGGCGAAGAATTTTTCCGCGATGTTACGGGCGGTGCCGAGGGCGGCATCGAAGGTTTCGCGGTTGTGCTCGGCAAAACGCTCACGCTGGGTCAGGCCCTCGGCATCGAGGACTTCATACAGCTCGAAAGCCAGATTGCGGGAACTGAGCAACGTCTCGGACATGGCGGCCTACCTTTTATTGGGATGGGCCGAGTCTAGGCGTGGGAATAAAGGCTGAACAGGATGATTGATGAGCGTGATGTTGGAGCCGGGCGCCGACTTAGCAAACACCCCAAAACAACTGTGGGAGCTGGCTTGCCAGCGATGGCGTCAGATCAGTCACTATCGAGGGTGACTGACACATCGCTATCGCTGGCAAGCCAGCTCCCACAGGTTTTTTGCTGAACCGGGCACCTATGCAGTGCCCGGTTATCGGTTTTAGCCGATGGTCATCAAGCTGGCATTACCACCCGCCGCAGCCGTGTTAACACTCAACGCCCGCTCAATTACCAAACGCTCCAGCGCAATGTTGGTCTCACCTTGGGACAGCCCGTGAACCCCAACAATCGCGCCGGCACGCTTGGCCACTTGCTGGCAAACCGCACGCAGCTGATCGGAATGGCCGTGATGCAGAACTGCATCAAACACCACTTCGTCCTTGTTCCAGTCGGAAACCAGCTTGATGCGCCCCTGAATGTCCTTCGGCAGACGTGCGAACAGTGCCTTGGTCAGGTCAGCTTCCGGCCATACCGCCGAGCCGCCGACAGCCAATACCGCCGCCAGTTGCGTCAGCAAATCGCCTTCGACTTCCGCCAGGCACAGCACGTGCTCACGCGGCAGGATCGCATAGCTGTTGCGCTCGCCGGTCGGGCCAGCGAGTACGCGGGTGATCCCGCTTTGCGATTGCACGGCGAACTGCACACACAGGGTGCTCAGGTCGGTGAGCTTGTTGCTGTCGGCCCAGGTTTTCAGGGCGGTTAGCGGTTTGCTCATGGCTTCACGCAGACGAACGTCCGGCGCTGCGATGGCGTCGCCGCGAGCGAAGGATTGTTCGATTGCATCGGTAGGACGTGTCGACAGCAGCCGGTACAGGTACAGCGGACCACCGGCCTTCGGGCCAGTACCCGACAGACCTTCGCCGCCGAACGGTTGCACGCCGACCACAGCACCCACGATGTTGCGGTTTACATAGACGTTACCGGCATTGACGTTGTCGATCACCTTGGCGATTGTCTCGTCGATACGGGTGTGCACGCCCAGCGTCAGGCCGTAGCCGGAAGCGTTGATCTGAGCGATCAGTTGGTCGATGTCTTTGCGCTTGTAGCGAACCACGTGCAGCACCGGGCCGAAGATTTCACGTTGCAGTTCGTCGAAGCTTTCCAGTTCAATCAGGGTCGGCATCACGAAGGTGCCGCGTTTGACTTCTTCGGCATCGGCGATGGCCACCTGGTACACGCTGCGACCTTTGTCGCGCATGGCCTGGATGTGCTTCTCGATGCCGGACTTGGCTTCGGCGTCGATGACCGGGCCGATGTCCACGGACAAACGCTCCGGGTTGCCGAGACGGCTTTCAGCCATGGCGCCCTTGAGCATTTCGATGACACGGTCGGCGGAATCTTCCTGCAAGCACAGCACGCGCAGGGCCGAGCAACGCTGACCAGCGCTGTCGAACGCCGACGAAACCACGTCGATCACCACTTGTTCAGTCAGCGCCGAAGAGTCGACGATCATCGCGTTCTGGCCGCCGGTTTCGGCGATCAGCGGAATCGGACGGCCCTGGGCATCCAGGCGACCGGCGATGTTGCGTTGCAGCAAGCGAGCGACTTCGGTGGAACCAGTGAACATCACGCCTTTGACGCGATCGTCGCCCACCAGGCCGGCGCCAACGGTTTCGCCACGGCCCGGCAGCAGTTGCAGCACGCCTTCCGGAATCCCGGCTTCGAGCAGCAGGCGCACGGCCTGAGCCGCGACCAGTGGAGTCTGCTCGGCAGGTTTGGCCAGTACCGGGTTACCGGCAGCCAGTGCGGCGGCGACTTGACCGCTGAAGATTGCCAGCGGGAAGTTCCACGGGCTGATGCACACCACTGGGCCCAGCGGACGGTGGGCGTCGTTGGTGAAATCGTTGCGTGCCTGCACCGCGTAATAACGCAGGAAGTCCACGGCTTCACGCACTTCGGCGATGGCGTTGGCGAAGGTCTTGCCGGCTTCGCGGGCCAGCAGGCCCATCAGCGGCTGGATCTCGCCTTCCATCAAATCGGCGGCACGTTCCAGGATCGCGGCGCGTTCGGCGGGCGGAGTGGCCTGCCAGATCGGTGCGGCGTTCAGCGCGCACTGGATGGCATTGTCGACGTCTTCGACGGTGGCTTCCTGTACATGGCCGACCACGTCACGCAGATCGGACGGGTTCAGCACAGGTGCAGGGGTTTCAGTGCTGGAAGCGCAGCCGAGCATCGGCGCGGCTTTCCAGTGGTTGTGAGCGGTTGCCAGCAAGGCGCAGGACAGGGAAGCCAGGCGATGTTCGTTGGCCATGTCGATGCCGCTGGAGTTGGCGCGTTCCGAACCGTACAGGTCACGCGGCAGCGGAATACGCGGGTGCGGCAGGCCGAAGCCACCTTCCACGGTCGCCATCTGCTCGATGCTGGCTACCGGATCGGCTACCAGTTCCTGAATCGAAATCGACTGGTCGGCAATGCGGTTGACGAACGAGGTGTTCGCGCCGTTTTCCAGCAGGCGACGTACCAGGTACGCCAGCAGGGTTTCATGGGTGCCGACCGGTGCGTACACGCGGCATGGACGGTTCAGCTTGCCTTCGGAAACTTTACCTACAACTTGCTCGTACAGCGGTTCACCCATGCCGTGCAGGCACTGGAATTCGTACTGGCCCGGGTAATAGTTCTGACCGGCGATGTGATAAATGGCCGACAGGGTGTGGGCGTTGTGCGTGGCGAACTGCGGGTAGATGACTTCCGGCACCGACAGCAGCTTGCGGGCGCAAGCGATGTAGGAAACGTCGGTGTACACCTTGCGGGTGTAGACCGGGTAGCCTTCCAGGCCTTCGACCTGGGCGCGCTTGATTTCGCTGTCCCAGTACGCGCCTTTCACCAGGCGGATCATCAGGCGATGACGGCTGCGGCGAGCCAGGTCGATCACGTAGTCGATCACGTATGGGCAACGCTTCTGGTAAGCCTGGATCACGAAACCGATGCCGTTCCAGCCGGTCAGTTGCGGCTCGAAGCACAGGCGCTCCAGCAGATCCAGCGACAGTTCGAGGCGGTCGGCTTCTTCGGCGTCGATGTTCAGGCCGATGTCGTATTGCTTGGCCAGCAGGGTCAGCGACAGCAGGCGCGGATACAGCTCATCCATCACGCGCTCGTACTGGGCGCGGCTGTAGCGCGGGTGCAGTGCGGACAGCTTGATGGAGATACCCGGGCCTTCATAAATCCCACGACCGTGGGACGCTTTGCCGATCGAGTGGATCGCTTGTTCGTACGAAGCGAGGTACTTCTGCGCGTCGTGTTCGGTCAGCGCAGCTTCGCCGAGCATGTCGTAGGAATAGCGGAAGCCCTTGGCTTCGAATTTACTCGCATTGGCCAGGGCTTCGGCGATGGTTTCGCCGGTGACGAACTGCTCGCCCATCAGGCGCATGGCCATGTCGACGCCCTTGCGGATCATCGGCTCGCCGCTCTTGCCGATGATGCGGCTCAGGGACGAGGTCAGGCCGGCTTCGTTATGAGTGGACACCAGTTTGCCGGTCAGCAGCAGGCCCCAGGTCGCGGCGTTGACGAACAGCGAAGGGCTGTTGCCCAGGTGCGGGTGCCAGTTGCCGGTGCTGATCTTGTCGCGGATCAGCGCGTCACGGGTGCCTTTGTCCGGGATGCGCAGCAGCGCTTCGGCCAGGCACATCAGCGCCACGCCTTCCTGGGACGACAGGGAAAATTCCTGCAACAGGCCTTGAACAATGCCTGCACGACCGCCGGCACTCTTCTGATTGCGCAGTTTTTCGGCAATCGAGGCAGCGAGCTTGTTGGTGGCTTCGGCCATCGGGGCGGGCAGACGCGCTTGCTCGATCAGCATCGGCACCACTTCCGGCTCCGGGCGACGGTAAGCGGCGGTGATCGAAGCGCGCAGTACCGATTGCGGCAGGATGCTTTCGGCGAATTCGAGGAAGCACTGGTGGGCGTGATCCAGAGGCGCATCGACGGCGTCGTCGGAATCCTTGGTCAAACCGTTCAGCTCGGTCAGGGTTGCACCACCCTCGAGTTTTTCCAGGTAATTGAAAATTGCCTGCTTGATCAGCCAGTGCGGCGTGCGATCAATCGAAGTCGCGGCAGCCTTGAGGCGTTCGCGGGTCGGGTCGTCAAGTTTGACCCCAAGGGTGGTGGTAGCCATGTTTTTATCCTCATGTTTGCCACGATCGCGTGGCATCAGCTGGCGGCAAGATTAGCCGTGCGTTGAAAGAGGTGCAACCGGGTGCAACCCTTTTTTTGCCGGAATATTACGCAGCTCGTCAGGAAATAAATTCTGGTACGAACGTCCTGCGCATGCATGGTGCTTTTACTTCTAGAAATGAGGTTGGACTGCGCTAAAAGGGAGCAAAAACAACCGGTTTCGCTGCAAATCTGACCGGGTGCAACTAATTCTCAAGAAATGGGTTGCACCTCATTTGCTTTGTTGAATAGGATTCGCGCCCAAGGTGCAACCCAGCTGCATCACGCAATACCTGTAGGAGCTGACGCAGGCTGCGATCCTTTGATCTTGCTTTCAAACATCAACGTCAAAAGATCGCAACCTTCGGCAGCCCCTACAGGGAATTCATAAATGCGCGGGATCCCGAATCGTCTGTCAAACGTCATCGTTTGCGAGCGGTTCACCAGCCGCCGCTACATAAAAACAAAGCCAGGGCGTCACTTAAATGAGCGTAAGCAACCCAACCCTGATCACGTTCGTGATCTACATCGCAGCAATGGTGCTGATCGGCTTCATGGCCTATCGCTCCACCAACAACCTTTCTGACTATATTCTGGGCGGCCGTAGCCTGGGCAGCGTCGTGACCGCGCTGTCTGCCGGTGCTTCCGATATGAGTGGCTGGTTGTTGATGGGCCTGCCGGGCGCCATCTACATGTCTGGTCTGTCTGAAAGCTGGATCGCCATCGGCCTGATCGTCGGTGCCTACCTGAACTGGCTGTTCGTCGCCGGCCGTCTGCGCGTGCAGACCGAGCACAACGGTGATGCCCTGACCCTGCCGGATTACTTCTCCAGCCGTTTCGAAGACAAAAGTGGCCTGCTGCGGATCATTTCCGCCGTCGTGATCCTGGTGTTCTTCACCATCTACTGCGCTTCCGGCATCGTCGCCGGCGCCCGTCTGTTCGAAAGCACCTTCGGCATGTCCTACGAGACTGCGCTGTGGGCCGGTGCTGCTGCGACGATTGCCTACACCTTTGTTGGCGGTTTCCTGGCAGTGAGCTGGACGGACACCGTACAAGCGACCCTGATGATCTTCGCCCTGTTGCTGACGCCGATCATCGTGCTGCTGGCCACCGGTGGCGTCGACACCACGTTCCTGGCTATCGAAGCGCAAGATCCAAGCAACTTCGACATGCTCAAGGGCACCACTTTCATCGGCATCATCTCGCTGATGGGCTGGGGTCTGGGCTACTTCGGTCAGCCGCACATCCTGGCGCGTTTCATGGCAGCCGACTCGGTTAAATCGATCGCCAACGCCCGTCGCATCTCCATGACCTGGATGATTCTGTGCCTGGGCGGCACCGTGGCAGTAGGCTTCTTCGGTATCGCTTACTTCTCGGCTCACCCTGAAGTAGCCGGTGCTGTGACCGAAAACCACGAGCGCGTGTTCATCGAGCTGGCGAAAATCCTGTTCAACCCATGGGTCGCCGGTGTCCTGCTGTCGGCCATTCTGGCTGCCGTCATGAGCACCCTGAGCTGCCAACTGCTGGTGTGCTCGAGCGCCCTGACCGAAGACTTCTACAAGACCTTCCTGCGTAAATCCGCTTCCCAGGTTGAGCTGGTCTGGGTCGGCCGCGCCATGGTGCTGCTGGTTGCCCTGATCGCCATCGCGATGGCGGCCAACCCGGAAAACCGTGTACTGGGTCTGGTGAGCTACGCCTGGGCTGGTTTCGGTGCCGCGTTCGGTCCGGTTGTCCTGATCTCCGTGATCTGGAAAGACATGACCCGAAACGGCGCACTGGCCGGGATCCTGGTGGGCGCGATCACCGTGATCGTGTGGAAGCACTTCGAATTGCTGGGCCTGTACGAAATCATCCCTGGTTTCATCTTCGCCAGCCTGGCGATCTACATCGTCAGCAAACTGGGCAATCCGACTGCCGGCATGTTGCAGCGCTTTGCCGCTGCCGAGGCTGATTTCCGCCTGAACAAGTGATGGGTTGAGCGCGTGCGCTGAGCCAATGCTTGAATGAAAACGGCCCGCTTCCTTTTGGAGGCGGGCCGTTTTTTTGTGTCTTCGAAACTCACAATCCTTGTGGGGGCGAGCCTGCTCGCGATGGCGGTAGCCCCTTCAATATTGATGTCGACTGGGCCGACGCTATCGCGAGCAGGCTCGCTCCTACAGGGTTCCGTGGTGTTCTTGTGGGGTTGTCTGTAGCCGGAAAAACCGTTTTCTGAAGGGTATTGCTTCAGTTGAAGTAGGGTAAATCTGAATTTCCTGTGCATCGGCCTGGACCTCTTGCCACTCATGCAGAATCGCCCGACTCCATTCTGCAGAGACATACCGGATGTTCGCTTCTGCTAATCAACCGCGTTTCACGCTGACCGTCGACGGCGTTCAGAGTGAGCTCCAAGTGCTTGAGTTCAAGGGCAAGGAAGCTATCAGTCAACCGTACCGTTTTGATCTGCAACTGGTCAGCGAGCGGCCGGACATCGAGCTCGAAAGCCTTTTGCATCGTCAGGCGTTTCTGAGTTTTGATGCGCAAGGTAGCGGAATCCATGGTCAGATTTTTCGGGTGGGTCAGGGTGATTCCGGCAAGCGTCTGACGCATTACCAGATCAGCCTGGTGCCGCGTCTCGCTTATCTCGCCCAGCGTCTGAACCAGCGCATCTTCCAGCACAAAAGTGTGCCGGCGATCATCACCCAAATCTTCAAGGACCACGGCATCCTCGGCGATGCCTTCGCGTTTCAGCTGGGCGGCGACTACCCGGAACGCGAGTACTGCGTGCAATACGCGGAAAGCGATCTGGCGTTCATTCAGCGGTTGTGTGCCGAGATCGGCATTCACTACCACTTCCAACACAGCCTTGATGGGCACCTGCTAGTGTTCGGCGATGACCAGACGGTTTTTCCGCGCCTTCCCGAACCAACTTCCTACCGGCCCGGCAGTGGCATGGCTGGAGATGAACCTGTCATTGAGCGCTTTAACGTACGCCTGGAAACCAGGACGACCGCCGTTACCCGCCGTGACTACGACTTCCATAAACCGCGCCTTCAAATGCAAAGCAGTCGCGACACCGAGCAGCTGCCGGCACTGGAGGACTACGGATTTCCGGGGCAATTCAATGATCGCGAAATCGGTGCGGACCTGGCTCAGCGCACACTGGAGCGCCATCGCGCGGATTACCGCCAGGCCCAAGGTGAGGGTGATCAATCGACGCTGATTTGCGGGCATTTCCTGTCACTCGAGGAACACCCCCGTCAGGAGTGGAATGACCTGTGGCTACTCACTGAAATCGAACACCATGGCCGACAACCGCAAGTGCTTGAAGAGTCGGCGGGCAGCGATAACTCGGATAATTTCCAAGGCTATCGCAATACATTTCTGGCGACGCCGTGGGATGTTTTCTTTCGTCCACCGCTCATCAAGAAACCACCGGTCGCCGGCTATCAATCCGCCGTGGTCACCGGGCCGAAAGACAGCGAAATCCATTGCGACGAATTCGGTCGGGTGAAGGTTCAGCTGGCCTGGGACCGCGACGGCGAACGCAATGATCGCTCCAGTTGCTGGTTGCGGGTGGCAAGCAGTTGGGCTCACGACGGCTATGGCGCTGTGTTGACGCCGCGCGTTGGCATGGAAGTGCTGGTGGGGTTCGTTGATGGCGATGCAGACAAACCGTTGGTGGTGGGGTGTTTACCCAATGGAGCCAACGCTGTAGCACTGGATTTGCCCGCCAACAAAACCAGCAGCGTGTTACGCAGCCAGACCAGCCCGGCTGAGCCTGATGGCGTGCGAGGCTACAACGAATTGCGCATCGAGGATCGCCGGGGCGCTGAAGAAATCTACCTGCGTGCCCAGCGCAATTGGAACCAGTGGGTGCGACATGACATGCATGTCCAGGTGGATAGCCAGCGTAGCGTGGTCGTCGGTGGCGTCGACCGCAACGAGACGCGGGGTGATCGTCTGGCTGAGCTAAAACAGAACGATCATCTGCATGTCAGCGGCGACCGCTATATCCGCGTTACCAGTCAGGCGCTCAACGCCAGTCAGCAGTTTCACGTCAGCGCCGGCCAGCAAGTGGTGATCGACGGCGGGGCGAGCGCGACCATTCAGGCGGGTGGGCAGTGGATCAACATTGGCCCTGGCGGGATTTTCAGCAGTGTACCGATCGAGGTCGGTGGGGCGCCGATGGCGGCCATGACGGTGACAAGCGCAGTGGGCACTTTGGAGAAAACGCTGGCGTCACCAATAGCCTTGCTAAGCGCGGCTCAAATTCTCAACCTGAAAAACAACGCGCCGTTCTGCGAACAATGCGAGCGCTGCAAGGACGGTTATTGTGCAGCCTGAACGCTTGTCTCCCCTTGCTTGGCTGGCGTCCCGGCCACTGAAACCATCGGAGCAACTCTTCGCCGTCTTCAGCAGTGCGAGCGCCGCTGAACCGCTCAAGGCCTGGCAGTGTTCGATTGCCGCGCAAGCGCCGAGCCCGATATGGGCTGGTACGGCTTACGCCGAGTGGAAACCGGTGATGCCCTATGTCGCAATTGTCGCCGCGGACAGTGAGTTTCTGGAGTGGGTGGCGGCCACTGAATTTGACGATTGGGGGTGGCTGGCTGTGTCATCGGTGAGCCTTGAAGTGTTGGCCGAGCATCTGCGCAGCCTCACGCAAGTACTCCTGCCCGATGGCAATCCGGTGTTTTTCCGTTTCTGGGATGGGCGTCATTTACTGCCGATTCTTCGGTGTTGCGAGTTGGATTCAGCTGAACTGCTGCCGGTGATTGGACGGTGTTTGATCAATGGTCAGCCCCTTGATATCGAAGGCGGCGCAGAGACGGGCGCGAAGGCGTTTCCATGGTGGCAGGTGTCTGAATCCCTGCTGCAAAAGCTCGGGGCCGAGGATGCTGCAACCCGTATCGGCAATTTGATGCAGTGGCTGAGTGAAGAGCAGCCGAGTGTTTTCGAGGCGTTTTCTGAAAATGTACTGCGCAGCAAGGTTGCGAATTTTCTATCTCAGCCTGAGTTGGCGCTGCCTAAAGATGAATTGTTAGCGTACTTGGTGGAGGAAATGCAGTAGGTCCTAGGACATTTCTGGGCAAGGTCCTCGGAGATTTCCTTCAAGTTGTAGTGGATTGCGTGAACTGGTGGGTGAGGGATTGGAGGGATAGTCTTTGGCTGTCACTGCAAATTCAGTGACAGGGTGTGGAAGCCCTTCTATCGTTAGGCGCGCAAGTGCCACCAGTTCGGCGTCGTCTGTGTTTTATGGTGGTTGTGCGCGGGGCGCTTTCGAGTGCGCTGGGTGCCTAACGTCCCGGTCTTCCACACCTGCGTACAGCCACCACCCATTGCGTGGAAGTGAAGGGTGACGGCTCCAGTCCATACGTTAGGAAGCTGAAAAATGACAAAGCTCCATCCCGATCCACCCTACGTAAAACCAGTCCCCCATCCCGAAAACCGCTTCATGGCCCTCACCAGCAACTGCAACGACATGCCCACCCTGTTCGTCGATACCCAAGCGCCGCTCGATGTCCTGTATGACGCTGCGAGCTACCGCATTCAAGCCGTCACCCAGGTACTGGAAAACCTGTCCATGCGCGGTACGGTTGAGTGCGAGTCGTTCATCCTCAGCGACTTTGCCTTGCTCTGCGCGATTCCGTTGCGCGATGGCTGTGATGTGCTGGATGTGCTTGGCCGGCGATTGCGGGCTCGGCCTTCGGCGTAGTGCAGAGGCGCTTTTATGGCGAGGGAGCTTGCTCCCGCTCGGCTGCGCAGCAGTCGTAAACCGGGGAGTGAGGTGTGTCATGCGGAGGCCGGTTTGCAGGGTTTGGGGCTGCTTCGCAACCCAGCGGGAGCAAGCTCCCTCGCCACAGGAGCAAGGTCAAAAGATCGCAGCCTTCGGCAGCTCCTACAGTGGGTGGGTGGCCGCTCGGCTGTGAGGCCCTGACTTGCCGGCCGGTAAAAGGTAAACTTCCCGGCCTTCGCAGGAGCAGCCATGAATTATCGTCACGCCTTCCATGCCGGCAATCACGCCGATGTGTTCAAACACCTGACCTTGACCCGCCTCATCGCCCTGATGTCGCGCAAGGAGCAGCCGTTTGCCTATCTCGATACCCACGCTGGCATTGGTCTGTATGACCTGCAGGGTGATCAGGCTAGCCGTACCGGCGAGTACCTGGAAGGCATTGCGCGTTTGTGGGATCAGCCGGATCTGCCGATCCTGGCCGCTGATTACATGCAGGTGTTGCACGAGATGAACCCGGATGGCCAGTTGCGCTACTACCCGGGCTCGCCGGAGTTGGCGCGGCGCCTGACCCGTCCGCAGGATCGCGTGATGCTCAACGAAAAGCACCCGGAAGACGGCGTGCTGCTCAAGGACAACATGGCCGGTGATCGTCGGGTCAAGGTGCATTTGGGCGAAGGCTGGCATGTGCCGCGTGCGATGTTGCCGGTGCAGGAGAAGCGTGCGGTGATGTTGATCGATCCACCGTTCGAGAAGCTCGATGAGATGCAGCGTTGCGCGGCGTCGTTGAAAGAAGCGATTGGCCGGATGCGCCAAACCGTGGCGGCGATCTGGTACCCGGTTAAGGACCAGCGCGCGTTGCGTCGTTTCTATCAGGATCTGGCCGGCACCGGTGCGCCGAAGCTGTTGCGTGTGGAGTTGCTGGTGCATCCGCTGGATACGCCCGACAGCCTGAACGGCTCCGGTCTGGCGATTGCCAATCCGCCGTGGGGGCTTGAGGAAGAATTGCGCGAGTTGCTGCCGTGGCTGTCCGAGAAACTTGGGCAGACGCAGGGCGGGTGGCGGATGGATTGGTTGATTGCTGAATAGCAGCTGCGAGTTTTAAGCGGCAAGCGGCAAGTAAGAACAGCAAGATCAAAAGATCGCAGCCTTCGGCAGCTCCTACAGGTGTACGCAAAACACTGTAGGAGCTGCCGAAGGCTGCGATCTTTTGCTTTTAGCGATTAAATCGGGCAGGTCACGCCTGTACCACCAATCCCGCAATAACCTTCAGGATTCTTGGCCAGGTATTGCTGGTGATAGGTCTCGGCAAAGAAGAATGTCGGGGCTTCGTCGATTTCAGTGGTGATCGTGCCTTTCCCAGCCTTGGTCAACTCACCCTGGAACACTTGCTCGCTGTGCTTGGCGGCTGCCAACTGAGCCGGGTTGGTGGCGTAGATCACCGAGCGATACTGAGTGCCGATGTCGTTGCCCTGGCGCATGCCCTGGGTCGGGTTGTGCAGCTCCCAGAACATCTTCAGCAGCTCTTCGTAGCTGACTTTTGCCGGCTCGTAGACCACGAGCACGACTTCGCTATGGCCGGTCAGGCCCGAGCAGACTTCTTCATAGGTCGGGTTTGGCGTGTAACCGCCAGCGTAACCCACGGCCGTACTGACCACGCCTTCACGCTGCCAGAACCGGCGTTCCGCGCCCCAGAAACAGCCAAGGCCGAAGATCGCGAAGTCCACATCCATCGCGAACGGGCCCAGTAGCGGGGCGTCGTGGACGAAGTGTTTTTCCGGCACGGTCATAGGAGTTTCGCGGCCAGGCAGAGCTTGTTCTTTGGTAGGAAGCACGTTTTTGTTCACCAGGATTTCCGAGCGCAGAACCATCATCAGTCCTCTCAGTCAGGTTGAAATAATTAGAGGTGCAGTTTGCCTGAGTGTTGATTCGCTGTCAGGCGATTGGACCGCGCGGGTAGCGTTTGAGCTTTTCGATCAGCTCGGAACCCGGGATCGGCCGGTCGAACAGGTAACCCTGGCCGACATCGCAGCGGTGACGGCGCAGGAAGGCCAATTGATCGGCGGTTTCGATGCCTTCAGCCACGACCTTGATTTTCAGGTTGTGGGCCATGGCGATCACTGCGGAGGTGATTTCCATGTCGTCCTGGTTGTCCGGGATTTCGTGAATAAAGCTTCGATCGATCTTGATGATGTCGATGGGGAATTTTTTCAGGTAACTGAGCGACGAGTAACCGGTGCCGAAGTCGTCCATGGCCAGGGTCAGGCCCAGGCGCTTGAGCTGGTCGAGTTGCAAGTGGGTGTCTTCGGTGGCCTCCAGCAGCAGGCCTTCGGTCAGCTCCAGTTCCAGCAGGTTCGCCGGCAGTGCTTCTTCCTTGAGGATGTTGGCGATGGACGCCACCAAGTCCGGGTCGGAGAACTGTTTGGGCGACAGGTTGATCGCCACTTGAAGATTGCCCAGTCCCGCGGCAGTCAGCGCTTTGCTCATGCGGCAGGCCTGGCGGGCGATCCATTTGCCGATCGGAATGATCAGCCCGGTTTCTTCGGCGACGCTGATGAACTGGTCCGGGCGGATCATGCCTTTTTCCGGATGATCCCAGCGCAGCAGCGCTTCCATACCCAGCAGACGACCACTACGCAGGCACAGTTTGGGCTGGTAGAACACGTCCAGCTCGTTCTGGGTCAGGGCGCGGCGCAGGTTGTTCTCGACGAACAGCTTGTAACTGGCCTCGGCATTCAGCGCTTCGGTGAACACCTGCACCTGGTGTTTGCCGTTGGCCTTGGCCTTGTGCAGCGCCAACCCGGCGTTACGCATCAGGGTTTGCGGGTCGCGCCCGTGCAGCGGCGCGCAGGCCAGGCCCACGGAGCCGGTGACGCTGATCAATTGGTTGTCGACGAACATCGGTTTGTCGAGGGTCGCCAGCAATTGATTGGCCACTTGCTGGCCGACAGAGAGGTCGCTGTTGTCCAGCAATACGGCGAATTCGTTACTGGCGAACCGCGCCAGGCTGCCGCTCGGAATCAGGCTGTTGCGCAGGCGGCGGGCCAGACTGATCAGCAGCTTGTCGCCGGTCTGGTGGCCGAGGCTGTCGTTGATCCGCTTGAAGTTGTCGATGTCCACCAGCAACAGGCTGATCGGCGCATCGCTGTCGCGGGCAAAGCGCTCATCGAGGTTGCGGATAAACGCCGGCCGGTTGCCCAGGTTGGTCAGGTTATCGGTGTAGGCCAGGCGTTCGATGCGCTGTTGCGCGAGTTTGTTCTGGGTAATGTCTTCGTAAATGCCGATGTAGTGGGTCAGTTCACGGTTGTCGCCGTAGACCTTGGAAATCGACAACTGACCCCAGTAGGGTTCGAGGTTCTTGCGGCGGCTCTTGAATTCGCCCTGCCAACTGTTGCTCTTGGCCAGCGCAGAAGGCGCGTCGAATAACAGTTCGCTGAGGTTTTCCAGCGCCGGCAGTTCCGACAGCCGTTGGCCGTGGACTTCTTCGGTGCTGTATTGGGTGATCGCGGTGAAGCTCGGGTTGACGTATTCGACCACGCCGTCGCAATTGACCAGCAAAAAGGCGTTGGCGCTTTGCTCGACCGCACGCTGGAACAGGTGCAGGGCGCTGGTGGCGGTGCGGCGGTTGTGGTTGCTGATGACTTGGGCAAACTGATCGGCCAGTTCGCCGGCAAAGGCAATTTCGTCCGACTGCCAGGCGCGGGTAGCACCAATTTGTTCCAGGCACAGCACCCCGACCACTTGGCCGTCGACCCGGATGCTGGCGTCGAGCATGGCGTTCACATCGCGCGGGCGCAGGTGTTCGGCCATTTCCCGGGTGCGCGGGTCGTGCAGGGCGTTGTGAGCGTCGATGGCGCGGCCGGTGTGCAAGGCGTCGAGGTAATCCGGAAAGCCACTGACGTCGATCGGCTGCGGCAGCAGGTATTCCTGGCTGACGCGGTGATAGGCCGAGATCGGCACCAGCATCGGCCCTTCGAGGTTCCACAGGCTGGCGCAGTCAATCTGGTAGATATCGCAGGCGCTGCGGGTGATCAGTTCGGCGGCTTCTTGCAGGGAGTTGTTGCTGCTGTAGCGTTGACGGGTCAGCAACAGGATCAAGTCCTGCTGGGCGCGCACCCGGTCCAGATGCAGCAATTGTTCCTGCTGGGCTCGCTGGTTGAGTTCGAGGGCGATTTGCAGGCGCGAGTTCTGGGTTTCCAGATCGAGGGCGGGCAACAGTGGGTCATCTTCGAACAAACCGTCGATCACCAGCAGGTAACCGCGCAGCAGGTGTCGATTATGTTGTTTGAAGGGTTCGCCCATTTCCAGCAGGGTCAGCGAGCCTGAGGCGGTGTGCAGGGTGTAGCGGATCAGGTAGTGCGAGCCTTCGCTCAATTGTTGCTGGATCGCGTCATGCAACTGATAGCGAGCTTCGGGCTCCATCAGGCTCGCATAGGGCGAGCCGACCAGAGCGCACAGCTCCATGGCCGGCAGGCCGAATTGGCGTTCGCAATTGGGGTCGAGAAACAGCAGGGCCCAGCTGGGTTCATTAAGCCGTTCGAAACGCAGCATGCCGAGCCGCGAGGGCACAGGCAACTGCGTTACTACCTCGGCCACCATACGGCTGGCGGCATCGGGTTGGCTTTTCATATGGAGGGAAACTCGCTTCGAATATGCTGAACGCGCCGGGCTCTCGCCCTCTTTACGGTTGGCTGCGGCAAGGTTGCATCATTGCGACACCGACTGACAAGAGACATGAAGGCCAAGTGCTATAAGAATATGTCGGCAGCGGTGAAGATTTCTCCAGCAAACGATCAAAAGATTGAATTAAACCGAAAAGATCGCAGCCTGCGGCAGCTCCCGTCCCAATGCAGGAGCTGCCGAAGGCTGCGATCTTTTGCTTTTAACGCAACAAAATGCTGGCCGACTCTAAAAAGTGGCCATCCCGGTCGTGGTAGCGCACATCGATCCGGTCTGCATCGACAATGAGATGCGCAAAGTTGTCCTGGCTGATCACGTTGCTGGTCAATTCGTGGCAATAATCGCCCGCGGCGGTTCTTGCCAATGGTTGATCGAGAATGAAGATGGACGCTTTGGCATAGGGCAGCAGTTTGCTGTTGCACAGCGGTGACGAGACGATGGTGTGAACCTCGAAGTCCGGGTCTTCGCTGTGGGTCAGCCGGCTCGTCAAGGAGCCGTGGACATCGCCGGAGACGAAGAAGACGTTCTTGATGCGGTGTGTACGAATCGTCTCCAGTAATCGCAGGCGTTGCTCAGGAAAAGCTTGCCACGCGTCATCGCCCAGGCGTTTACGGTCGGGGTAAAACATGACACTGGTGACCACGAATTTGACCCGGGCCGGGCTGTGGATCAGCCATTGGCACAAAGCCTGTTCCTGCTCGACATCCAGAATGCGCCGGTCGACTTCCGAAAGATTGCGCCGGGTTCTGCTGTCAGTGATAAACCATTCAATATCGCCTTCAGTAAATTGATACCAGTACTTGTCCAGCTTCTTGTTTATTTGGCCGCTGCCGGACAGTTGCTGTGCCGGGCTATGGCTGGCTTGATATAACTCGTAGGCCTTTATGGCATTGGTATATAGAAGGTCATCGGATTTATTTCGTTTAGCTGGCCAATTATCTTCAATCTCATGATCGTCAAGGATCATGTAAGTTGGCAGTCCGGACATTAGTTTTGCAATGTTTGGTTGGGTAAAAGCCACGCGATACTTGTGAAGGATTTCCTTGAGTTCCCGGTCGGGCGCAACGATGTTCAGGTCATCGACATAGATCTGGTCGCCGGTCATTAACATTGCACTGATGGGCGGGTTGGCGTGTTCCACCAGCTTTGATATCGAGGCGAAAATCCTGTCGCCCAGATGAGGTGCGGATGCGATGCCGGCGGTGATTCGCAGATAGCGGCAAGATCCTACGACGTAGGCTCGGGGCAGGGTGGGCTGACTGGAGCGGGTGCGGAAGCGATGGATCTGCCGCGGCCATTGCAGGGGCAGTTCTTCAACCGTTTCCACCGTGTGTACCGGATTCATCGGGCTGAACCAGCCGGCCTGGTATTCATGGTCAGTATCAGCAGCAAGATCATTGAGGGTAAAGACTTCGCACATGTCGCGAAGATTATCGAGTTTTGCGAAAAGACCTTTTGACCAGCGTTCTTCTCCAAGTCGTCTATAACGGATGCCGGCGAATACCGAAGCATCCTTTTGTTTATCTCCGCGCAAGAATATGCGTACATGATTAGTTGTGCTGTGACCGATTATTGGGCCAACAGTGGGTTTAACTAAGTTCGAGTCCATTCGGTTTCTGCTATTAAAGTAGACGAGATTCAAGACTAGTTATTGAGCCTTAAAAAATATCGAGCCGAAATGGATTTAAGTTGTGGGCGATATCAGCCACAAATGTAGGAAAGGCTTCCCGTAGGAGCCGGCTTGCTGGCGATGATCGTTAACGGTAACGCGTAGGGTCTGGATAGACGCGGTGCTTTTTCGACCATCGCCAGCAAGCCGGCCCCTACAGGTTTCCCGGGATTGTGTGAGAGCAAAAAAAAGCCCCGCCAAATTGGCGGGGTTGAGGTACGAGCGTGGCGCTCGGAAACGTGAAACGCGACAGGCCCTCCAGCGAAGGAGGGCCGGCCGGTGTTACAGCAGGATGGTGCGGATGTCCGCCAGCAGGCTGCCCAGACGCTGGGTGAAGCGTGCGGCAGCGGCGCCGTTGATCACACGGTGATCGTAGGACAGCGACAGCGGCAGCATCAGCTTCGGCTGGAAGGCTTTGCCGTCCCAGACTGGCTGGATGGTTGCCTTGGAAACACCGAGGATCGCCACTTCCGGCGCGTTGACGATCGGCGTGAAGCCGGTGCCGCCAATGTGGCCGAGGCTGGAAATGGTGAAGCAGGCGCCTTGCATGTCGTCAGCCGTGAGCTTCTTGTCGCGGGCCTTGGCGGCCAGCGCAGCGGCTTCGGCCGCCAGTTGCAGCAGGCTCTTCTGGTCGACGTTCTTGATGACCGGTACCAGCAGGCCATCCGGGGTGTCGACGGCGAAGCCGATGTTGACGTATTTCTTGCGAATGATCGCCTTGCCGCTTGGTGCCAGCGAACTGTTGAAGTCCGGCAGCTCCTTGAGCAGGTGTGCGCACGACTTGAGCAGCAGCGGCAGGATGGTCAGCTTGACGCCGGCCTTCTCTGCAACGGCTTTCTGCGCAACACGGAACGCCTCCAGCTCAGTGATATCAGCCGAATCGAACTGAGTCACGTGCGGAATGTTCAACCAGCTGCGGTGCAGGCTCGACGCGCCGATTTGCATCAGGCGGGTCATCGGTACTTCTTCGATTTCGCCAAAACGGCTGAAGTCGACGACCGGAATCGGCGGGATGCCCGCGCCACCGGTTGCGCCAGCAGCAGCGGCCGGAGCTTCCTTGGCCTTCTGCATCATGGCTTTGACGTAAACCTGCACGTCTTCTTTCAGGATGCGACCGTGCGGACCGCTGGCGCCAACAGCGCTCAGCTCCACACCAAATTCACGGGCCAGTTGACGTACGGCTGGGCCGGCGTGAACTTTGGCGCCAGGCTTGGCTGGAGCGGCAACCGGGGCGGCGGCAGCAGGTGCAGCGGCAGCCGGAGCAGCAGCGGCTGGCGCAGGAGCGCTCGCAGCGGCGGCAGGTGCCGGGGCAGCAGCAGGCGCCGCGCCTTTGACTTTCAGCTTGAGGATCAGGTCGCCAGTACCGACTTCGTCATCCAGCTTGACGGAAACGCTTTCCACCACGCCAGCGGCTGGCGATGGAATTTCCATGCTCGCCTTGTCGGATTCCAGGGTGATCAGCGACTGATCGGCTTCAACGGTGTCGCCGGCCTTGACCAGGACTTCGATGATCTTGGCCTTGCCCGCCGAACCGATGTCCGGAACGTGGATGTCCTGGACGCTGTCGGCTACCGGTGCAGCCGGAGCGGCAGCGGCTGGCGCAGGAGCAGCGGCGGCAGGGGCAGCAGCCTGAGCTGGAGCCGCGGCAGCAGCCGGTGCCGCAGCACCCGCCACTTCCAGATCCAGAATCAGGTCGCCAGTGCCGACTTCGTCGTTGAGCTTGACGCTGATGGCCTTGACCACGCCAGCGGCAGGCGACGGGATCTCCATGCTGGCCTTGTCGGATTCCAGGGTGATCAAAGATTGATCAGCCGAGACGGTATCGCCGACCTTGACCTGGATCTCGATGATCTGGGCCTTGCCCGACGAGCCGATGTCCGGCACGTGCACTTGCTGAACCGAAGCGGCAGCCGGCGCAGCAGCAGGAGCGGCGGCGGCAGGAGCAGCAGCCGGTTTGGCTTCTGCTTTTGCAGCTGGCGCAGCGGCAGCCGCAGGGGCCGCCTCAGCGGCACCTTCGACTTCCAGCTCCAGCAGTTCGTCGCCTTCTTTCAGGCGATCGCCCAGCTTCACTTTCAGGCTCTTGACGATACCGGCCTTCGGCGCGGGCACTTCCATGCTCGCCTTGTCCGATTCCAGCGTCAGGATGCTCTGGTCGGCTTCGATACGGTCGCCGACCTTCACAAACAGTTCAATTACTTCACCTTCACCGCTGCCGATGTCAGGTACGCGAATGAGTTCGCTCACAGAATCTCTCCTCAGCAGTCCAGTGGGTTGAGTTTTTCCGGGTTGATACCGAACTTGGCGATGGCTTCGGCCACAACCTTAGGTTCGATGTCACCACGGTCAGCCAGTGCTTCCAGGGCTGCCAACACCACGAAATGACGGTCGACTTCGAAGAAATGACGCAGTTTCTTGCGGCTGTCGCTGCGGCCGAAACCGTCGGTGCCCAGGACTTTGAATTCCTTGGACGGTACCCACTGACGGATCTGCTCGGCGAACAGTTTCATGTAGTCGGTAGAAGCGATGACCGGACCTTTACGGCCGTTCAGGCACTCTTCGACGTAGCTCAGCTTAGGCTTCTGGCCAGGGTGCAGACGGTTGGTGCGCTCAACGGCCAGGCCGTCGCGACGCAGTTCGTTGAAGCTGGTAACGCTCCACACGTCGGCGCCGACGTTGAACTCTTCACGCAGGATCTTCGCGGCTTCACGGACTTCACGCAGGATGGTGCCGGAGCCCATCAGCTGAACGTGGTGCGCCGCTTCGCGGTTGTCTTCCTCGAGCAGGTACATGCCTTTCTTGATGCCTTCTTCGGCACCGGCCGGCATGGCTGGCTGCTGGTACGACTCGTTCATCACGGTGATGTAGTAGAAGACGTCCTGTTGCTCTTCGGTCATCTTCTTCATGCCGTCCTGAATGATCACCGCCAGCTCGTAGCCGTAGGTTGGATCGTAGGTGCGGCAGTTCGGGATGGTGGCGGCCAGCAGGTGGCTGTGACCGTCTTCGTGCTGCAGGCCTTCACCGTTCAGGGTGGTACGGCCGGCGGTGCCGCCGATCAGGAAGCCACGGGTACGGCTGTCACCAGCGGCCCAGGCCAAGTCACCGATACGCTGGAAGCCGAACATCGAGTAGAAGATGTAGAACGGCAGCATTGGCTGGTTGTGGCTGGAGTAGGAAGTACCGGCAGCGATGAAGGAGCTCATGGCGCCTGCTTCGTTGATGCCTTCTTCGAGGATCTGGCCCTTCTTGTCTTCCTTGTAGAACATCACCTGGTCTTTATCGACTGGCTCGTAGAGCTGGCCGACGGACGAGTAGATGCCCAACTGACGGAACATGCCTTCCATGCCGAAGGTACGGGCTTCGTCCGGAATGATCGGCACGATGCGCGGGCCGATTTCCTTGTCCTTGACCAGTTGCGCCAGGATGCGCACGAAAGCCATGGTGGTGGAAATTTCACGGTCGCCGGAACCGTCGAGGATCGCCTTGAGGGTGTCCAGGTCCGGGGTCGGTACGCTGAAGCTCTGCGCGCGACGCTGTGGCACGAAACCGCCCAGTGCAGTGCGGCGCTCGCTCAGGTAACGGGCTTCGGCGCTGTTTGGCTCTGGCTTGAAGAACGGCAGGTTCTCCAGCTCTTCGTCCTTGACCGGAATGTCGAAACGATCGCGGAACAGCTTCAGGCTTTCAACATCAACTTTCTTGGTATTGTGCGCGGTGTTCTTCGCTTCGCCGGCACCGGTGCCATAACCCTTGATGGTCTTGGCCAGGATGACGGTAGGTTGTTCTTTGTGGTTGACCGCTTCGTGGTACGCCGCGTAGACCTTGTACGGGTCGTGGCCGCCACGGTTGAGTTTCCAGATCTCGTCGTCGGACAGGTCTTCAACCATCGCCTTGAGTTCTGGCGAGTTGAAGAAGTGTTCACGGACGAACGCGCCGTCTTTGGCTTTGTAGTTCTGGTACTCGCCGTCGATGACTTCGTCCATGCGACGTTGCAGGATGCCGTCGACGTCCTTGGCCAGCAGTGGGTCCCAGAAACGGCCCCAGATGACTTTGGTCACGTTCCACTGAGCACCGCGGAACACGCCTTCGAGTTCCTGGATGATCTTGCCGTTGCCGCGAACCGGGCCGTCGAGGCGCTGCAGGTTGCAGTTGATGACGAAGATCAGGTTGTCGAGCTTCTCGCGGCCAGCCAGGGAGATAGCGCCCAGGGATTCCGGCTCGTCGCACTCGCCGTCGCCCAGGAAGCACCAGACTTTTTGCTTGCCGGCAGGAATGAAGCCACGGGCTTCCAGGTACTTCATGAAGCGCGCCTGGTAGATCGCCTGGATCGGGCCCAGACCCATGGATACCGTCGGGAACTGCCAGAAGTCAGGCATCAGCCAAGGGTGCGGGTAGGACGACAGGCCCTGACCGTCGACTTCCTGGCGGAAGTTGTTCATCTGGTCTTCGGTGATGCGGCCTTCCATGAATGCGCGGGCGTAAACGCCTGGCGAGGTGTGGCCCTGGAAGTAGATCAGGTCGCCGCCGTGTTCGTCGGTCGGGGCCTGGAAGAAGTAGTTGAAGCCGATGTCATACAGGGTCGCACTGGAAGCGAAGCTGGAGATGTGACCACCCAGGTCAGAATCTTTCAGGTTCGTACGCATTACCATGGCCATCGCGTTCCAGCGCACCAACGAGCGAATGCGGCGTTCCATGAACAGGTCGCCAGGCATGCGTGCTTCGTGGGTTACGGGGATCGTGTTGCGGTAAGGCGTGGTGATGGCGTAAGGCAACTGCGAACCGCTGCGGGTTGCGAGTTCACCCATACGGGTCATCAGATAGTGAGCACGGTCTTCGCCTTCTTTGTCGAGAACCGATTCCAGGGCGTCCAGCCATTCCTGGGTTTCGACGGGATCGAGGTCTTGCATGGCTTGCTCCAGGGCGGAAAGGCTACCAGAATCGGTTGCCTGAGTTAGCGACTGGCCTTGTGGGCAGACGTTATGAATTCTTGGATTGCCGATAGGTTGTTCCGGCGGCGTGTAGTTTTACTACAAATCTTCGGGCATTTCAGCTATCCGAATGTATATACGAGTAGTAAAACTACAGATGAGCGGCTTGTGGCCTCCGACTACGTTGTGAGAATAATCGTTAAGGTTGGAATTTTTCCAACCGAGAAAGGTGAAAGCTTGATGCGGCCTGCCAATAAAAAAGAATTTTCAGCTATTTCTAACCTTTGTTCGACAGTCGATCAGGTAGTGAGTTTTGCAAAATCACTACATGCCGCCTTCTATACGCCGATCAAGGATAGACCATGAGCCTCCCTTCGCTTGTTGAACTGCCCGCCATTCTCCTGCCGTTTGTCACCCGCGCCGAGCAGTCGTTCCGTACCGCCGTCGAGGCATTGGATGACGACCATGGACTGCCCGCATGGACGCCTGAACGCTGGGCACAATTTGCCCGCGTCACGGCGGCCAGCGACTTTGTAACCGAACAATCCGTGCGTGATCCGCTGATGCTGCTGGAACTGGTGCAGTCCGGCGAACTGGACCGCAGCTTCGCGCCCGGCGAGTTGTGCGCGCAGATTGCGGCAGCCTCGAATGTGGCCGAAACCGATGATCAACTCGGGCGAGCGTTGCGCCGCCAACGCGCTCGCCACCAAGTGCGGATCATCTGGCGCGACCTGACCCGCCAGGCCGATCTTGTTCAAACCTGCCGCGACCTTTCGGACATGGCCGATGCCAGCATCGATCAGGCCTATCAATGGTTGTACGCGCGGCATTGCCAGCAGTTCGGCGTGCCGACCGGCCGCCGCAGCGGCGAGCCGCAGCAGATGGTTGTGCTTGGCATGGGCAAGCTCGGTGCCGTTGAGCTGAATCTGTCGTCGGACATCGACCTGATTTTCGCCTACCCCGAGGGCGGCGAAACCGTCGGCGTTAAACGCTCGCTGGATAACCAGGAATTCTTCATTCGTCTTGGCCAGCGTTTGATCAAGGCGCTGGACCCGATGACCGTCGACGGTTTTGTGTTCCGCGTCGACATGCGCCTGCGGCCCTATGGATCGTCGGGCGCGTTGGTCTTGAGCTTCAACGCGCTGGAGCAGTATTACCAGGATCAGGGTCGCGACTGGGAACGCTACGCGATGATCAAGTCGCGGGTGGTGGCCGGCGATCAGGTCGCTGGCGCGCAATTGCAAGAGATGCTGCGTCCGTTCGTTTACCGGCGTTACCTGGATTTTTCTGCCATCGAAGCGCTGCGCACCATGAAGCAGCTGATTCAGCAGGAAGTCCGGCGCAAGGGCATGGCCGACAACATCAAGCTCGGCTCCGGCGGCATCCGCGAAGTAGAGTTTATTGCCCAGGCGTTCCAGCTGATTCACGGCGGTCGCGACCTCAGCCTGCAACAACGTCCGTTATTGAAAGTACTGAGCACGCTGGAAGGTCAGGGTTACCTGCCACCAGCGGTGATCAGCGAACTGCGTGAAGGTTACGAATTCCTGCGCTACACCGAACATGCGATCCAGGCGATTGCCGACCGCCAGACCCAGATGCTGCCGGATGGCGCACAGGATCAGGCGCGCATTGCCTTTATGCTGGGCTTCGACGATTGGGCTGCTTTCCATGAGCGTCTGATGTACTGGCGTGGCCGCGTGGCCTGGCACTTCGCTCAGGTGATCGCCGATCCCGACGAGGAGCAAGGTGCCGAAAGCGAAGTGGTGGTCGGCGGTGAATGGCTGCCGCTGTGGGAAGAGGCTCAGGATGAAGAGGCGGCTTGCCGGCAGTTGCAGGAAGGCGGTTTCAGCGATGCCACCAAGGCCCTTAAAGCCTTGGCCGGTCTGCGCGGTAGTCCGCAATTGCGCGCCATGCAACGTCTGGGGCGCGAGCGTCTTGATGCCTTTATTCCACGTTTGCTGGCTCAGGCTGTGGAGCACGCCAATCCGGATCTGGTGCTGGAACGAGTACTGCCGCTGGTTGAGGCCGTGGCGCGCCGTTCTGCGTATCTGGTGTTGCTGACCGAAAACCCCGGCGCGCTGCGGCGCTTGCTGACGTTGTGCGCGGCGAGCCCGTGGATCGCCGAGCAAATCACCCGTTTCCCGTTGCTGCTCGACGAACTGCTCAATGAAGGTCGACTGTTCAAGCCGCCCCTGGCGCCGGAACTGGCCGCCGAATTGCGCGAGCGCCTGACGCGGATTCCCGAGGATGATCTCGAACAGCAAATGGAAGCCCTGCGCCATTTCAAACTGGCGCACCGTTTGCGCGTCGCGGCTTCGGAAATCGCCGGCAGCCTGCCGCTGATGAAAGTCAGCGATTACCTGACCTGGCTTGCCGAAGCGATTCTGGAGCAAGTTCTGGCCCTGGCCTGGCGCCAGACCGTGGCCAAGTACGGCACGCCGTTGCGCACTGACGGCACGCTGTGCGATCCCGGCTTCATCATTGTCGGTTATGGGAAAGTCGGCGGTCTGGAACTCGGGCATGGTTCGGACCTGGATCTGGTGTTCATCCACGACGGCGATCCGCAGGCGGAAACCGACGGGCCGAAACCTATCGATGGTGCGCAATTTTTCACCCGACTCGGGCAGCGGATCATTCACTTGCTCACGGCGCAGACCAACTCCGGTCAGCTCTATGAAGTGGACATGCGCCTGCGACCGTCCGGTGCGTCGGGGTTGCTGGTGAGTTCGCTGGGGGCATTTGCCCGCTATCAAGAGAACGAAGCCTGGACCTGGGAGCATCAGGCATTGGTGCGTGCGCGAGTACTGGTGGGCAGCACGGATGTCGGCCAGGCGTTCGAGCAGGTTCGCGCTTCTATCCTGGGCAAGGCGCGTGATTTGCCGACCCTGCGCCAGGAGGTCAGCGAGATGCGCGCCAAGATGCGCGAGAACCTCGGCACCAAGAGCACCGCGGCCGGCACCGGGGCAAATGCCTTCGAGGCCACGGCGCCATTCGATCTCAAGCAGGACGCCGGTGGTATCGTCGATATTGAATTTATGGTGCAATACGCGGCCCTGGCGTGGTCGCAAACGCACCCGCCACTGCTGCGCTGGACGGACAATATCCGCATTCTGGAAGAGCTGGAGAAGGCAGGGTTGATGCCCGTCGAGGACGCCAGCCTGTTGCGTGAAGCCTATAAAGCTTACCGCTCCGCCGCCCACCGGCAGGCCTTGCAGAAAGATGCGGGGGTAATCACGGGCGACCAGTTCGCGGACGAACGGCGACAGGTCATGCGGATCTGGCGTGAGCTGGGGCTAAGCTGAGCTGACTTGAAGTGTGGCGGGCTGTTGTGGCGAGGGAGCTTGCTCCCGCTGGAGTGCGAAGCGCTCCCCAATCAGCTTTTGCGGTCTGTCAGATGAGAGTGCGGTGGCGGGTTTTGGGTTGCTTCGCAGCCCAGCGGGAGCAAGCTCCCTCGCCACAGGGGTTTATGCTGACTGACATGAATGTGTATTAAATTGATCCGACGAGCCCCAACCGGTTCGTCCAAAATGACCTGATGGTTCAACCCGCAGGTGATGGATTCTCGAGGCGGGGAGGCATAAGCCTCCCCGGTTCGTTTTTGGAAACTACATGAAAATTCTGATCGTTGGGCCCAGTTGGGTCGGTGACATGGTGATGGCGCAGACACTGTTTCAGTGTCTCAAACAACGCCACCCGCAATGCGAAATCGACGTGCTGGCCCCCGAGTGGAGCCGGCCGATTCTTGAGCGCATGCCCGAAGTTCGCCAGGCCTTGAGCTTCCCGCTCGGTCACGGCGCGCTGGAGCTGGCGACGCGTCGGCGCATCGGCAAATCCCTGGCCGGCCAATACAGCCAGGCGATCCTGCTGCCCAATTCCCTGAAGTCAGCCTTGGTGCCGTTTTTTGCCGGCATTCCCAAGCGCACCGGCTGGCGCGGCGAGTTCCGTTACGGCCTGCTCAATGACGTGCGCACGCTGGATAAAGAACGTTATCCGTTGATGATTGAGCGCTTCATGGCTTTGGCCTACGAGCCCGGTTTTGAACTGCCGACGCCGTACCCGCGCCCAAGCCTGCAAATCGACCCGGTCACCCGCGAGGCAGCGCTGGCCAAGTTTGGCCTGACCCTCGATCGTCCGGTGCTTGCGCTGTGCCCCGGCGCCGAGTTTGGCGAGTCCAAACGCTGGCCATCCGAGCACTACGCGAAAGTCGCCGAAGCGAAGATTCGCGAGGGCTGGCAAGTCTGGCTGTTCGGTTCGAAAAACGATCACGCCGTGGGCGAAGACATCCGTTCGCGGTTGATTCCCGGTTTGCGTGAGGAATCGGTAAACCTCAGTGGCGGTACTTCGCTGGCCGAAGCGATCGACCTGTTGTCCTGCGCCGATTCGGTGGTCTCCAACGACTCCGGCCTGATGCACGTCGCCGCCGCGCTGAATCGCCCGCTGGTGGCGGTCTACGGTTCGACGTCGCCGGGTTTCACGCCGCCGCTGGCCGAGCATGTCGAGATCGTGCGCCTGGGCATCGAATGCAGCCCATGCTTCGACCGCACCTGCCGTTTCGGCCATTACAACTGCCTGCGCCAGCTCATGCCGCAAGCGGTGAACGAAGCCTTGCAGCGTTTGCAGGGCACTGTGGTCGAGGTCAAATAGTTTGCGGGTACTGCTGATCAAGACTTCATCGCTGGGCGACGTGATTCACGCGTTGCCGGCGCTGACCGACGCGGCGCGGGCGATTCCCGGCATCAAATTCGACTGGGTGGTGGAAGAGGGCTTCGCCGAAATTCCGACCTGGCACCCGGCCGTGGGCAAGGTGATTCCGGTGGCGATCCGTCGCTGGCGCAAGAACATCTGGCAGACGATCAAGAGCGGTGAGTGGAAGCGCTTCAAGCAAAGCATTCGCGCCACGAAATACGATTTGGTCATCGATGCCCAGGGCCTGCTGAAAAGCGCCTTGCTCACCCGCTATGTCAAAGCCCCGGTCGCCGGGCTCGACAAGGACTCCGCGCGCGAGCCGATTGCCGCACGTTTCTATTCCCGCCGTTTGGCCGTGGCCCGTGGGCAGCACGCGGTAGAGCGAGTGCGTCAGCTGTTTGCCGTGGCCTTGGGTTATGACCTGCCCAAAGGCCTGGGCGATTACGGTCTGAGCGTCGAGCGTCTGGTGGAATTGCCGCGCAAGAATCCTTACGTGCTGTTCCTGCATGGCACCACGTGGGACACCAAGCACTGGCCGGAAACCTACTGGCGCGAGCTGGCCGAGCGGGTCGGTTACCTCGGTGTCGGGGTGAAACTGCCGTGGGGCAACCCGATCGAGAAGGCACGCGCCGAGCGCATCGCCAAAGACATGAAGCATGTCGAAGTGTTGCCCAAGCTGAACCTGGCCGGCGTCGGTAAAGTGCTGGCCGGCGCGCAAGCCTGCGTGGCGGTGGACACCGGCCTCGGTCACTTGGCTGCCGCGCTGGACGTGCCGACCTTGTCGTTGTTCGGCCCGACCAACCCGGGCCTGACCGGCGCTTACGGCAAGTCGCAGATTCACCTGGCCAGCGACTTCCCTTGCGCGCCCTGTATGCAAAAGAAATGCACCTATCAACCGACGGCCGAAGATGCCCGCCGGTTCGACCTGAAACGCGAGTGGCCACTGTGCTTCACGCGTCTGAATCCCGAGCGTGTCGCGAGCCGACTGAGCACGTTGTTACTGGCTGAGGAGCTGCGCTGATGCAATTGGCATTTGTCCTGTACAAGTATTTTCCCTTTGGCGGCTTGCAGCGCGATTTCATGCGCATTGCCCTGGAGTGCCAAAAACGTGGCCATCAGATTCGCGTCTACACGCTGATTTGGGAGGGTGACGTGCCACCCGGTTTCGAAGTGCTGGTGGCGCCGGTCAAGGCGTTCTTCAACCACCGTCGTAACGAAAAGCTCAGCGCATGGATGGAAGCGGACCTGGCCAAGCGTCCGGTGGATCGCCTGATCGGCTTCAACAAAATGCCAGGCCTGGACGTCTACTACGCCGCCGACGGCTGCTTCGAAGACAAGGCGCAGAATCTGCGCAATTCGCTGTACCGTCGCTGGGGCCGCTATCGCCACTTCGCCGAGTACGAGCGCGCGGTGTTCGCCAAGGACGCCAAGACCGAAGTGCTGATGATTTCCGAAGTCCAGCAACCGCTATTTATCAAGCATTACGACACGCCGCTGGAGCGCTTCCACTTGCTGCCGCCGGGCATCGCCCAGGATCGTCGCCGCCCGGCGGATGCCGATGAAATTCGTGCCGGGTTTCGCGCCGAATTCAATCTCAAGGATGACGACTTGCTGCTGGTGCAGATCGGCTCCGGGTTCAAGACCAAGGGTGTGGATCGCAGCCTCAAGGCATTGGCCGCGCTGCCCGCTGATCTGAAGAAGCGTACCCGGCTGTTTGTAATTGGCCAGGATGACCCCAAGTTATTCCAGATGCAGAGCGCCACGCTGGGGCTCGGCGACAACGTGACGTTCCTCAAGGGTCGCAGCGATATCCCGCGCTTCCTGCTGGGCGCCGATCTGTTGATCCACCCGGCGTACAACGAAAACACCGGCACCGTGTTGCTCGAAGCGCTGGTAGCCGGGTTGCCGGTGCTGGTGAGCGCGGTGTGCGGTTACGCCCATTACATTGCCGAGGCCGACGCTGGTCTGGTGTTGGACGAACCGTTCGATCAGGCGCAACTGACGCAGTACCTGACCGGCATGTTGAGCGACGCTCAAGCGCGGGCGGCCTGGAGCCGCAACGGTGTGGCCTTTGCCGAGACGGCCGACCTCTATAGCATGCCGCAGCACGCGGCCGATGTGATTCTGGCGGAGCACGCTTAATGAAGTTGATGCTGGCTGAACCGTTCAAGAGCCTCTGGGCCGGACGTGACCCGTTCGCCGAAGTCGAGAGCTTGCAGGGCGAGGTGTACCGCGAACTTGAAGCTCGCCGCACCCTGCGCACTGAAGTGAACGGCAACGGGTTTTTCGTGAAGATCCACCGTGGCATCGGCTGGGGCGAGATCTTCAAGAACCTGCTCACCGCCAAGCTGCCGGTACTCGGCGCGGGCCAGGAGTGGAAGGCGATCCAGCGCTTGCAGGAAGTCGGTGTGCCGACCATGACCGCCGTCGCTTACGGCGAAAAGGGCAGCAACCCGGCCGACCAGCATTCGTTTATCGTCACTGAAGAACTGGCGCCAACCATCAGTCTTGAAGATTTCAGCATCGATTGGGTCAAACAGCCGCCCGAGCCAAAACTCAAGCGCGCGCTGATCGCCGAGGTCGCGCGCATGACCGGCATGATGCACCGCGCCGGGGTCAACCACCGTGACTGCTATATCTGCCACTTCCTGCTGCATACCGATAAACCGGTGACCGCAGAAGACTTCAAGCTCTCGGTAATCGACCTGCACCGCGCCCAGACCCGTCCGGCGATTACCCAGCGCTGGCGCAACAAGGATCTGGCGGCGCTGTACTTTTCGGCCCTGGATATCGGCCTCACCCAGCGCGACAAAATGCGTTTCCTCAAAGGTTACTTCCAGCAACCGCTGCGCCAGATCCTGGCTGAGGAAGCGGCACTGCTGAGCTGGCTTGAAGGCAAGGCCAACAAACTCTACGACCGTAAACAGCGATACGGGGACGCGCTCTGATGGCGGGTTGGAATCTGGAGCCTGCTTACCGTGATCTGGCCGAAGACTTCGGCAGTCTTGAGGCGGTGTTTGCACTTCAAGGCGAACGTCTGACCCGGGATCCGCTGTCCGAAGTCATTCGCGTGAAGCGCAATGGCGTCAATTATTACGTGAAACGCTATGTGGGCGCGGGCAAAGGCTTGCGTCGCTACCTGGGCAAGCCTCGGGTGAAAATGGAATGGCAAAACCTCAAGCGCTTCGCCAAATGGGGCATTCCCACCGCCGAAGTCATCGCCTGGGGCCTGGAGCGACGCGGCGCTGCGTATGATCGCGGGGCGATGATCACTCGCGAATTGCCGCACACCGAAGACTTGTCCGCATTGGCCGACCGGCATGACTCCAAGCTCGCGGACCGCGCCTGGGTTGACACCGTCAGTCGCCAATTGGCCGGCTACACCCGCACCATGCACGACCATCGTTTTACCCATAATGATTTGAAGTGGCGCAACCTGCTGATCGACGATCAGGCCCGACTTTTTCTGATCGATTGCCCCAACGGTGATTTCTGGCGTGGTTTCTGGCTCAAATATCGCATCACCAAAGACCTGGCGTGCCTCGATAAAGTGGCCAAGTATCACTTGTCGGCCACCCAGCGCCTGCGCTTTTACCTGCAATACCGCCAACGGACCCGGCTCAACGCCGCGGATAAAAAACGGATCCGGCATGTGGTGAGATTTTTCGAGGGACGCGAATGACTGATTTCCTGGCCGCTGAAGACCGTGCGCTGCTTGAGCGCCACGGCCTCGGCACTTTCGATGCGCTCTGGGCCCGGGAGCTTGATGCGGTGGACGAGCCCAACTCCGTTCGCGGTGGCTGGAGCAGTGTGTTTCGACTGGATCTGGAAGGTCATGGCTACTACCTCAAGCGCCAGAGCAACTACCAGATGCACACCTTGCATGCGCCTTTCGGCGAGCCGAGTTTTGCCCGTGAGTTTCGCAACATCAGCCGCTATGAAAAGCTTGGCATCCCGGCGCTGAAAGCGGTGTTCTTCGGTGAGCGCAAAGTCAAAGGTGAAGTCCGCGCGATTCTGCTGACTCGCGCCCTGGACGGTTGGGATGACCTCGATTCGTTGTTGCAGCGCTGGTCGGACCTGAGCGAAACGCAGCACACGGCCATTCTCCAGGCCTGCGGGCAACTGGCGCAGTGTCTGCACGGCAAGCGTCAGGTTCACGGCTGTTTTTACCCCAAGCACATTTTTCTCCAGGCCAGCGGTGACGGCTACCAGGCCCAGTTGATCGACCTGGAAAAGACCCGGCCATTGCTGCTTGGCCAGCGCGATCGGGTGAAGGATCTGGAGCCATTGCTGCGTCGAGCGCCGGAGTGGAGCGAAGCGCAGTTGCGTATTTTGTTGGCTGCTTATCTGGATCAGGCGCAGGACAGTTCGTTGATCGACAACTGGCTGCAGCGACTGACCGCGCGCCGCGGCCATAAGGAGAAGCGCTGATGCGTTTGTCTGAACTGAAAAACGCCGGCCGTACACCGAGCCTGCCGTTGAGTCTTTCCCTGGCCGATGCCGCCGGCCCCGCCGAATTGCAGTTGTTGAGCCTGTTGCGGGTGTTGCCGGGGCAGCGCTATGTCGGAGCCGGTGTCTGGCGCGGCCGTCCGGTGCTGGCCAAGTTGCTGGTTGGCAGCAAGGCCGCTCGGCATTTTCAGCGTGAGCTGGATGGCGTGCGCTTGCTCGCCGCTCAAGGCCTGACCACGCCGCAGCTGTTGGCCGATGGCCTGAAGGAAGGCGAGGGTGGCTGGCTGCTGTTCGAGTTTCTGGAGGGCGCGCAAAGTCTGGGTGATACCTGGAAGCAGGTCGAAAATTTACCGGTGTTGTCCGACGGGCAGGGAGCGGTATTGGCTGAGGCGTTAGGTGCCATCGGTCAAATGCACCGCAAAGGGCTGTGGCAGGAGGACCTGCACCTGGACAACTTGTTGCGCCAGCGTGGTCGTCTGTATTTGATCGACGGTGCCGGGATTCGCAGCGAAACCCCTGGCCAGCCACTGTCACTGCAGAAAGTCCTGGAAAACCTCGGGGTGTTTTTTGCCCAGTTGCCGAAGTCGATAGAGCCCTTCATTGAAGAGTTGCTGGTGTATTACCTGCTCAGCAACGGCGAGCACGCCTTGCCGATGGAAGCCTTGCAGAAGCAGATCGACAAGGTTCGTAGCTGGCGTCTCAGGGACTATCTGATCAAAGTGGGTCGCGAGTGCACGCTGTTCAGCGTCCAGCGCGGCGCGTTCGGTTTGCGCGCGATCCGTCGCGAGGAAGAAGCAGCGATGCTGCCGGTATTGGCTCAGGCCGATGCCTTGCTAGATCAGGGGCACCTGTACAAGACCGGCGGCGCGGCGAGCGTTGGCAAGGTCGAGGTGGACGGCCGCACGCTGGTGATCAAACGCTACAACATCAAGGGTTTCGCCCACTGGCTCAAGCGCTTCTGGCGCCCGAGCCGTGCCTGGCATTCCTGGCGCGAAGGCAATCGGCTGGCGTTCCTCGGCATCGCCACGCCCAAGCCGCTGGCATTGTTGGAGAAGCGTTTTTTCTGGCTGCGCAGCCGGGCCTACCTGATCACCGAGCATCTGCCGGGGCCGGATATCATCGAGCGCTTTGCGCCGTATATTGAAAGCGGCGACGCTCCGGAGGCCGAGCTGTTGGCGCTGGATCACCTGTTCGCCGAATTGATACGAGAGCGCATCAGCCACGGCGACTTCAAGGGCCACAACCTGTTCTGGCAGGAAGATCGCTGGGCGCTGATCGATCTGGATTCGATGTGTCAGCACGGTTCGCTCGGCAGCTTTGCCCCGGCGTATGCGCGGGATCGGGCGCGATTCATGCGTAATTGGCCGGAGAGTAGTGCGCTGTATCAGGTCATTGATCAGCGTTTGCCTAAAGACATTTCCAGCGCTGCCTGAATCGGACCTTCGGTCCTGTCGCGGGCAAGCCCGCTCCCACTGTGTCCGAGAATGCCTGCGATCTCTGGCAACCACAAAACCTGTGGGAGCGGGCTTGCCCGCGATGAGGCCCGAACTGCCAGCGAAGATTAGGGACAGTTTCTTAAGAGCCGTCCTACGCAATCTTGGGAAGCCATGAACTGTGGCTTGAATGATCACGATGCTAGTTTGCCTGACGTACTCGGAGGGCAAACATTGACGATCAAGACGGCAGTCGCATCAGGCGTTATCTCACTGGCTTTGACGGGATGCGGGACCGCCGTGACGGTCTTGCAGGACGATGCCGACGCGGCCCAGGGGCTTCGAAGACAAAAAACCTATTGTCAGTCCATCCCTCGGGTCTATAGCGGCCTGGCCTACGATTTTTGCGTATTGAATGCACCGCCCGATCCCACGGGTATGCTCGTCCCACTCGTTTTGCTGGATCTGGCCTTGTCTGGTGCGCTGGATACCGCGGTCTTGCCCTATACAATTTACCGGCAGGGTGTGGATGGCAATATCCGCATTTACTGGCGGCCCGCGCGCGGATAACCCATGCCAACGTCACCACTGCTTTCTCTTGCCGCTTGCAGCTAGAGGCTTGAAGCTGCTTTTAAGCTATAATCCCGCCCTTTAGCTGTCTCTCGCCCCTTGCGAGGGCACATTAATTTTCGAGGCGCATTGCGCCTGCATGCAGACTAAAGAGGCTAGACCCCTGTGGCATTGACGATTCTTGGCCTGTCCGGCGCCCTTAGCCATGATCCTTCCGCAGCCCTGTATATCGACGGCAAGCTGGTCGCGGCGGCGGAAGAAGAGCGCTTCGTACGCGATAAACATGCAAAGAACCGCATGCCCTACGAATCGGCGAAGTTCTGCCTCGAGCAGGCCGGTATCAAGCCCTCCGACGTTGATGTGGTCGCGATTCCATTCGCACCGATCAGCCTGTTCGGCAAGGCCCGCTGGCAGTACGCCAAGCGTTACTGGTACGCCCCGGACCGCGCACTCGACGCGATCCTGATGGGCAACCGTCGCTACAAGCGCTATCGCAACAAGATTGTCTGGTGCCTGGAGCAACTGGGTTTCGATCCGAAGAAGATCAAGATCGAGCCGGTCGAACACCACCTGGCTCACGCCTCCAGTGCCTACCACTGCTCCGGTTTCAAAGAGAAAACCGCGATCCTCGGGATCGACGGCAAGGGTGAGTACGCCACGACCTTCTTCGGTTATGGCGAAAACGGCAAGATTCACAAGATCAAGGAATTCTTCGATCCCGACTCCCTCGGCGGCCTCTACGGCGCGATCACCGAGTTCCTCGGTTTCGATATGCTCGACGGTGAGTTCAAGGTCATGGGCATGGCGCCGTACGGCGACGCCAGCAAATATGATTTCTCGCGCCTGGCTTCGTTTGAAAACGGCGAACTGGTGATCAACACCGACTACGCCAACGTCATCGGCCTGCGTCGCTACAAAGAGAAGGGCAAGGGTTACTACTTCTCGCCGAAGCTGATCGAGTGGCTGGGTCCGAAGCGCGAAGGCGACATCGCCGACGAGCCGTACATCCACTACGCTGCCAGCATTCAAGCGCTGTTCGAAAAAATTTCGCTGCAGATGATCGACTACTACCTGGGCGACGTGCTCAAGGAAACCGGCAAACTGGCCTACGCCGGTGGCTGTGCGTTGAACGTCAAGCTGAACCAGAAAATCATCGCCCGCGACGACGTCAAAGAGCTGTTCGTACAGCCGGCGTCCGGCGATGCCGGCACCGCAGTCGGCGCCGCAGCCTATGTGTCCCACGCCCGTGGCGTACCGGTCGAGAAGATGGAACACGTCTACCTCGGCCCTTCGTACAGCAACGAAGACGTGATCGCCGCCTGCGCCCGTCACGAGAACAAGCCGACGTGGCGCAAGCTCGACAACATGCCGGAGCAGATCGCCAAGATCATGGTCGACGGCAATCCGGTGGCCTGGTTCCAGGGGCGCATGGAGTTTGGTCCGCGTGCACTGGGTGGTCGTTCGATCATCGGTTGCCCGAGCGTGCCGGGTGTGGCGGATCGCATCAACCACCAGATCAAGTTCCGCGAGCGCTGGAGGCCTTTCTGCCCGTCGATGCTCGACACCGTGGCACCACAGATGATCAAGATCGATCACCCGGCGCCGTTCATGACCTTCACCTTCGAAGTGGCTGAAGAGTGGAAAACCCGCGTGCCGGAAGTCGTCCACGAAGACGGTACTTCCCGGGCCCAGGTGCTCAAGCGTGAATACAACCCGCGCTACTACGACATGATGAAAGCGCTGGAAGTGCTGACCGGTAACGGCGTGTCGCTGAACACTTCGCTCAACCGTCGTGGCGAGCCGATGATCTGCTCGCCGACCGATGCCCTGAACATGTTCTTCGGTTCCGATCTACAGTACCTGATCATGGAAGACATTCTGGTGGTCAAAGAGGGCGCGAACGCATATGACACGCTCGGCTGAACGCCATGTGCTGCAGTTCTGCCACGGCTATGACGGGCCGTTTCTGGACTGCGCGCGGCAGTACGCCAGCCTGTTCGCGGGGACCGGCTATCGGGTGACCACGGTGTTTCTGACCGGGGTTGCCGATGCCGAAGTCGCTGCGGCCTGCGCTTCCGATGAAGTGTTGTTCATGGAGTACAGCTCCAGAGCCATTCGTGGCCTTAAGCTGGGCGCCATCGGCGATCTGCGCAAGATCGCCGCTTCGCGCAACTTCAGTTTCTGTATCGCCCACCGTTTCAAGCCTATCTACATCGCCTTGCTTGGCACTTCGTTGCCGGTGATTGGCGTACATCACGCCTTTGGCGATTACAAACGCGGCAGCCGCAAGCTCTTCGCGCAAATCTTTCGCAAGCGCCTGAGCCTGCTCGGGGTGTCCGATGCGGTGCGCGACGACATGCGCCAATGCCTGCCTAAATGGCCGGCGGGACGCATTCGCACGCTCTATAACCGCATCGATGTGCAAGCCTTGCAGGACAGTCAGGTGTCGGCGAGTGAGGCTCGGGAGATTCTCGGCCTGTCGGTGGATGCCTGGATTGTCGGCAACGTCGGACGTCTGCACCCGGACAAGGATCAGGCGACGTTGCTGGATGGTTTTGCTGCGGCGCTGCCTGGGTTGCCGGCCAACAGCCAACTGGTGATTCTGGGTAGCGGTCGTCTTGAGCAAGACCTCAAGGCCCAGGCCCGTGAATTGGGAATCGGCGATCGCGTGCTGTTCCTTGGTCAGGTGCCCGAGGCCCGACGTTATTTCCGTGCTTTCGACGTGTTTGCCCTGAGTTCCGATCACGAACCGTTCGGTATGGTGCTACTGGAAGCCATGGCCGCCGGCGTGCCGTTGCTCGCCACCGCATGCGGCGGGGCGAAGGAAGTGGTCGAAGGCGTTGGCATTCTGTTCCCATTGGGCGATGCCGAGCACCTGGCTCAAGGGCTGCAGCATCTGGCCGCGATGGACGAGCAGCAACGTCAGCAATGCGCCGAGCTGATGCTCGAGCGCCTGCATGAACGCTTCTCCGACCGCGCGGTACGCGATGCCTTCTGGCATTTGCCACACGTTATCGAACTGGCACCGAGGGGCTGATGCTCAACCGATTTCAAGGCTGGCGCGAACGTGGCTGGTCGGTAACCGACGCCTCGACCTACGCCGAGGCCTGGCAACGTTTTGGCGGCAGTGTTGCGACTCATCCGCTGGTGGTCGAGCGACTGGCGCATCTGGCCGACATTCCGGTGCGCTACCTGGCCTGGGAGCAAGGCGGCGACGTCAAAGCGGCGATCCCGACCTGGGGTCGCGATCTCGCACTGTCCAAAGATGTGCTCAAACGCCGCGGCAAAAAAGGCCTGTTCGACCTCGGCAATGCCGAGATCATCCTGCCAGCCGCCGATGATGCACAGGCGCCGCTTCGTCATCGTGGCCGCTATCTGTCGGCGCTGAATGAAAGCCGTTTCACCGGTATCAAGCTGCAAGCCGAGCAACTGGCCATGGCTCGCACACCTGAAGAACTTTCGAAAAAGTTTCGTTACAACCAGCGCCGCGAACTGCGGTTGCTGGAAGAAGCGGGCGGGGTGGTGCGACCGGTTGTCGAGTTTGCCAGTGCCGAACTGGCGGCGATCTACTGCGACCTGTTCCAGCGCCGCTGGGGTTTCCCGGCCACGGGTGCCGAGCGTATGGCCGAGGTCATCGAGTTGTTGCGCGAGTTGCTGATCGGCTCGGTAATTTTCCTCAATGATGCGCCGATTGCGATTCAACTGGTGTACCGCGTCGAGACGCCGAAGTGGATCAGCGTCGAATACATCAATGGTGGGGTCGACCCGCAAACCCGCGAATTCAGCCCTGGCAGCGTGCTGAGTTTTCTCAATACCCAAAGCGCCTGGGAGCATGCCCGGGCGCTGGACAAACCCTTGCGTTTTTCCTTTGGTCGCGCTGACCGGGAATACAAGGATCGCTGGTGCAACCCCGTGCCGGTCTTCACCGTATGAGTCAGCCCATGAGTCGCAAACAACAACTGCTCAAGCGCCATCGCCGCAATAAACGTATCGGTCTGTTGATCGCGCTCGTGCTGTTGATTGTCGTGGGCGTGCTGGTGGCCTGGTGGTTGCCGCTGATGCTCGCGGTCCTAGGCTGGATCGCCCACGAAGCCTGGTTTGCCGACCACCTGTTCTATTCCCCCCAAGACGATTACCAATACAGCTTCCCGCCGTACACCCCGCAGCCCAAGGTCCATCTGAACGGTGAGCATTTGCGGCTGGACGAAGGCGTCATGCTGGTTGATGACGCTACCCTTGTTCTGGCGCTGCGGGTAAAAAGCACCTGGTTGGGGCGCTTTTTCGATCCGGTGGTTGAATTATTGGGTGGCGAGAATCCAGACCGGCAGACCTTCGAACGGGGTGTGAACGGGCTGCGGTATTTCAATCTGAGTGGTCAGGCGCAAGTGTTGTCACGAGGCGAGTTGCGCTTGCGCGGGCGCTTCTGCCAGTTGCTTGGTGAGCCTGTGTTGTGGGCATTTGAACATCCGGATTATCGCCGTCAGCGGGTGATGGTGATTGCACCGCACGCCGATGACGCGGAGTTGGCGGCCTACGGTTTGTACAGTCAGGCCGATGAGGCCTGGATCGTCACGCTCACTGCCGGAGAGATCGAAGCCGAACACTATCAGCAGATGAACCTGAGCAAGGTCGACGCGGCGCGTTTGAAGGGCCGGTTGCGGGCCTGGGACAGTATTGCCGTGCCGCGTTGGGCCGGGGTACCCGAAGCCCATTGCGTGCAACTGGGTTATTTCTGTTTGCAACTGGCGGCGATGCAGGCCTCGCCGACTCAGCCAATGGGCTCGCGGGAAGCGGATCTGAGCGACACCCGACTGTTTCGCCGGTTGAATGCCTTTGCGCTGCCGGGAGATGTCGACGGCGCGCCGACATGGAACAACCTGCTGGCGGACCTGCGAGCCTTGCTGCTGCGGGCGCAACCTGAAGTGATCGTGCTGCCACACCCGACCCTCGATCCTCATCCCGATCATATTTGTGCTCAAGAAGCCGTACTCGAAGCATTGAAAGGGCTGGAATGGCAACCGACGCTACTGGGTTACGCCAACCACCTGCACGACAATGATCGCTGGCCAATGGGCAACTCAGGAGACGGTACGGCACTTCCTCCGGTTTTCGATGCGGCCCGGACACTCCGCCCCTACTGCCTCTTGCTTGATCGGGCGCAGCAGTGTGACAAGGCCATGGCATTGGGGATGATGCATGACTTGCAGCCCCCAGCCCCATTCAAACGTCGTTTGCGCCGTGGGTTACAGCGCCTGTTGGCAGGGCGTTCCGGATCGCCTTATGGCGAAAACGAATTTTTTCGCAAGGCTGTGCGTCGCCATGAATTGTTCTGGCGTTTGTAAGGTGTCATGGACCTGAATGCGTCTGCCTTTGAAGGCAGAGGGTTTCAGGTGTTGCTCGGTTTGCCGTTGCGGCAAGGAAGACGATGAAAGTTCTATTTCTGGTGCAGAAAGATCAGCGAGCCATTCTTGACCGTTTGTACGACGGCGTGGCGGCGCATTGTGAGTGTGACTTGCGCTGGCTGAACAGTGATGAACAGCGCAACCTGCGTCGCTATTTCCGGCGTGAAGTCGATGTCTCGCGCTATGACCGGATCGTGTTTTTCCTGCGCTTCAAGCAGGAGATCCGTCAAGTCGGATTCATTCGCACGATTCCCAACCTGGTGATTCTCGAGCACGACGCTTACCAGAATTACATTCCCTGCAAGTACACCGGAAAGTTCAGCGCTCACTACCGTCGTTTGCCGTGGGCGCGGGTGATCAGTTCCGGTTTCGTCGTTACCGAGCGCTTGCGCGGGGAAGGTTTCGATGCGGTGTTCGTTCCCAAGGGCTATGACCAGACGCAACTGGAGGATCAGGGCCGCGAGCGGGATATCGAACTGGCGTTTGTCGGTAGCACCAACAGTGTCGCGTACAGCGGTCGAAAGGCGCTGCTTGACGAGTTGGGGCGAGTCGAAAACCTGGTGGTGACGCGCACCAAGTCCGGTGAGGAGTACCGCGATACGCTCAACCGAATTCGCTTTTTCGTCAGTGCCGATGTTGGCATGGGCGAGTTCATGATCAAGAATTTCGAGGCCATGGCCTGCGGTTGCGTATTGCTGGCCTATGACCAGGGCGCGGCGGAAAGCCAGGCGCTGGGTTTGCAGGATATGCACAACGTGGTGTTCTATCAGAGCATTGCGCAGCTTCAGGAAAAACTGGTGTTGTTGCGAGGCGACCCGGAGCTGGCGCAGCGTATCGCGCGCAATGGCCGCGAGCTGGCCGTCAGCCAGTTCAGTTTTTCACGCATAGGCCAGCGTATCGTCGAGGAGCTTGAGCCACCATTGCGGGCTCGTGCGCCTCTGAAACTATTAGAAAAAATCCGCCTGAAACTAGGCATTTGACAAGCGTTGGCCGGCCATTGATATTGCTGGCGACTTTTACCTGATTGGGATTCCAGTGCGATTTTCAAAAGAAAGTGACATCACATTGGTGGTCACCAGCTGCGGCAGGCTCGATCTGCTCAAGATGACCCTCGAGAGCTTCGATCGATTCAATACCGCAGCCATTCGCGAAGTTTTCATTACTGAAGATGCGGGTGACGAAGGTGTGCACGCGATCATTCCAGAAAGCTGGAAGGATCACTGCACGGTGTTCGTCAACCGGCCAAAACTGGGCCAGTTGGCATCGATTGATCTGGCCTACTCGCACGTCAACACGGCGTACATCTTTCATTGTGAGGATGACTGGGAGTTCTATCGTCCCGGGTTTGTCGAAGACTCCATGACCATCCTCGAATCGCGCCCGGAAATCCTCCAGGTGTGGCTGCGTAGCTATAATCATGACCTGCGAGTTCACAGCCCTTACATTCGTCTGGGGGCGCGTGAGATCGTCGGTGGAGTGGCCTGTTACCCGTTGATCTCTGACAAACCGGAATGGCAGGGCTTCTCGCTGAACCCAGGTCTGCGGCGAATCAAGGATTATCGATTGTGTGCGCCATTTACCAGCTACAGTGGGGAGAAGGCTCTGTCGCTTCGATACGCAGAGCTGGATTTGACGGCGCTGACGCTCGAAGCGGACGCTGTCATGCACACCGGTTTTGGCTTGCATGTGCAAACACCTATCGAGCGTCAGCGCAAGGCGCGCCGCAGTCGGCGCGAACAGATTAAGTTCGCCTTGGTTTTGTTGTTGGGAGTCTGCATTGGCTGGTTCATCAACTAACGACACAGCAGCTTATCTTCAACCCATGCATTGGCTGTTCGCCCTATGAATATTCTTAATGTCATGTGGGCCGGCGGCGCTCCGTTTGCCTCCATTCACAAGGTGCATCAGCAGATTTTGTCCCAGGCCGAGCCTTCTACCCCGGTCAAAACCTGGTTGCTTCAGGGGGTGGCGTCCGAATGTAGGGTGAACGTCGGTGAGGTGCGGGAGTGGGGACTGTCTTCCGCCCGATTGAAAGGGCGACATTTCTGGCGCCTGACCAAGCCCTGGATGCGAGCCCGATTCAAGCGCGCGCTTGTAGACAGCGATGCACATCTGGTGATGCTGGATGGATTGGGTGTAGCGCGAGCGTTGTTGCCGATACTTAAAACATTGCCGCATATCCGTGCGGTGGTGATTTTTCATGGCTCGCCACGACTGCACTCTGGCGATCAATCGCTTTTCCAACAGATCCCGGCATCCCGGCTGACATTGGCTGCGGTATCGAACACCCTCGCAGACTCGCTGAGCAGGGGCCTGCAAGTACCGGTCATGACGTTGCGCAGCGCGTTCGAACCTGTCGCGTTCCGTTCCGCCCTGCTCCCGCGAAAGGAAGCTCGGATCCGATTGGGACTGCCCCTGGACGAGGGACTGGTGCTCGGTGCAGTAGGGCGCCTGGTCTCCGAAAAAGGTTTTCGCTGCCTGCTCGACGCGTTTTCTGCGGCAACGCATGAGCGGCCCGATCTGCGATTGGTGATTATTGGTGAAGGCACGAACCGTGCTGGCCTGGAAGCGCGGATTGAGGAACTGGGCTTGCGCGGCAAAGTCTTGTTGCCGGGTCATCTGAATGACGCGGCGCGGCTCTACCGTGCATTCGACTGGATTGCGATACCGTCGCTCGAAGAGGGCCTGGGATTGATCATGCAGGAAGCGGTCATGTCAGGTGTTCCGGTGCTGTCCAGTGAGCTTCCCGTGTTTCGTGAACAGTTGGCAGATACTGGCAGGTATGCCGTGGCCAATGATGTCAGTGCCTGGAAGGATGCAATCGTGCGTGCATTCAGCGCTTCTGCCGAGACGGTCGCCGCAGAGCAATACCAGGCTCTTGCACCGGATCAAGCCTGGCTGGACTTCAGCCAGGCCGCCCGAACATTACTTTCATGATGGCAGCACTGCCTGCTCGAGAGCCTGCATCGGAAAGGTGTCGTTCAGCTTCTCGCGGGCAATGTAGCGGGCGAAATGCTGCAGATTGCGCTTGATCAAATGCCGCGGCAACGGCCCGCGCAGGAAGCGCATGTCCGCGACATCAATGAGACCCATTCGGTTGTCCGGGGTGATCACGATGTTGCCCAGGTGCAGCGACCGAAAATAAATCCCCGATCGATGAAGACTGCGAATCAACCCGGCCAGTTCTGGCAACGCCTGTGGCCAATTGAACCCTTCCTTGCTGGAGATCTGACGCAGGGTCTCTCCTGGCAGCGGCTGGTAAAGCACGGCCGTCATGCCTGGTGCTTCCAGTCGGTAATACTGCAGAACCTGCAAGGTAGGTACGCCGAGCTTTTGCAGTTTGAAGGCATTGTCGATGAAGCGTTTCGAATAGGGGCGGATCAATGCGGATGAAAAAAAACGCTTGCGACGAAACAGTTTGAGAATATTCCCATCCTGCAACAGGTAGACTTTCGGCCCGTAGCTGTCGGCCTCCAGTATTTTGGCGCCGTCAATCATTTGATTTAGAGCGGCTTGCGGAAGCCGTGAACATTGCATTGTAGAAAGCCTTGTTGGAAGAACGGGGCGCTGTGGCGGGCAATGATGCCGAAAAAATTCAGCTTTAACCACGCCGGGTTGTGCGGATGAACTTTCTCAGGAGCAATTTGATGCAGGAAACACGTTGGGCGCAAGCATGGATGGCGATAGGTCTGTTGTGGTTCTTGCTGGCCATCGCCATTGCGCCTTCCAACAAGGTTTACCAGCAAGGTTTGGTGGTATTGCTCTGGTTGCCGGCAATTATATTCTCCTGGGCCACGCGCAGCCGGCTAAAGGTGATGCTCCAGGAGCAGCGCTGGATCTACCTGCCGATGCTCGGCCTAGTGATCTGGGCATTGATCAGCCTTTCATGGACGAACGCCCCGGACATCGGTCGCGAAACCAAGCGCCTGCTATACATCCTGGTGTTTCTGCTGTTCTTTCCGGTTTTTGCCAACGGTCGACCAGAGCGAGTGATTCGCGTCATGCAGTGGGGTGGGATCGGGTTGGCGTTGACCGCGGTAGTGGCCATGACCAAGTTTTATGCAGTTGATGGCAACGCCTTGATCGCGCGCGCTGAGGGTCTGGGCGAATTGGCCCATCCGATTTTAGGTGGCTATGTCATTGGTCTGGCAGCAGTGTGGATGATCCTCTGGGCGCCACGCACTGGTTGGATGCAGATAGTCTGTGCGATTGCATTGGCTTTTCTTGGCGTGTTTGTACTCCTCAGTCAGAGTCGTGGTGCCGGTCTGGCCATGTTCATCACAATACTTGCCATGCCGATCTGGTGCCGTGACCGACGCAGTCGCATTGTCGCGGCGGCCGCTTTGATCGTAGCAATGTTGGCGTTCTGGTTTTTCGAGGCTTTGGTCGTGGCGCGTGGGGTGTCGTACCGTCCGCAGATCCTGATGGCCAGTTTGCAGATGATCGCTGAACACCCGTGGCGCGGGTTGGGTCTCGGTGCTGACTACAAAGTGTTCACAGCGGGATTGTATTTTGATCACGCCCACAACCTGTTTACCCATGTAACCATTGTGCTCGGGCTGCCAGGGTTGTTGTTGTGGTGTGCGCTTTGGCTCGCGGTGCTGCGCGAGGCCTGGAAGGTACGGGAAACACTCTATGGCCGGGGAATGATCGGCATCTGGTTGTTCTCGACCCTGGCCATGCAATTCGATGCTGCAAGCTTGACCGGGACACCGAGGGCTGAATGGTTCATCAGCTGGTTGCCCGTAGGGCTGGCCAGTGTTTTGGTATGGGCACGGGCCAAGCCCGACGCTTGTGATAAAATTTCGCGTTCTTCCTAACCAGTGAGCTCTACGATGAGTGACGCACCGCCCAAAGCGGGACAGGATTCCAGCCTGAAAATCTATTTTCGGCTGTTGGGGTATGTGAAACCCTACATCGGCCTTTTCCTGGTGAGTATCGTGGGCTTCGTGATCTTTGCCTCTACTCAGCCGATGCTTGCGGGAATTCTCAAATATTTCGTCGATGGCCTGAGTAACCCGGAAGCGGTGCTCTTCCCCAACGTTCCTTATTTGAAGGATCTGCAGTTACTGATGGCCGTGCCGTTGCTGATCATCCTGATCGCTGCGTGGCAGGGGCTGGGTTCGTTTCTCGGCAACTATTATCTGGCGAAGGTTTCGTTGGGGCTGGTGCATGACTTGCGCATCGAGTTGTTCAACAAACTGCTGGTGCTGCCCAACCGCTACTTCGATACCCACAACTCCGGGCATCTGATTTCGCGCATCACGTTCAACGTGACCATGGTGACGGGTGCCGCCACGGATGCCATCAAAGTGGTGATCCGCGAAGGCCTGACCGTGGTTTTCCTGTTCGCCTATCTGCTGTGGATGAACTGGAAACTGACCCTGGTGATGCTGGCCATCCTGCCGCTGATTGCATTCATGGTGGGTAATACCAGCAAGAAATTCCGCAAGCAGAGCAAGAAAATCCAGGTGGCCATGGGCGATGTCACTCACGTGGCTTCCGAAACCATTCAGGGCTATCGCGTGGTGCGCAGCTTCGGTGGCGAGAGTTACGAAGAGCAGCGCTTTGCCGCCGCCAGCCAGGGCAACACCGACAAACAATTGCGCATGACCAAGACCGGTGCGGTCTACACCCCCATGCTGCAGTTGGTGATCTACACCGCCATGGCGGTGCTGATGTTCTTGGTGCTGTTCCTGCGTGGCGACGCCACGGCCGGTGACCTGGTGGCCTACATCACTGCCGCAGGCTTGCTGCCCAAGCCGATCCGGCAATTGTCGGAAGTCAGCTCGACCATCCAGAAAGGTGTCGCCGGTGCCGAGAGCATCTTCGAGCAACTGGATGTTGAGCCTGAAGTGGATAACGGCACGGTCGAGCGTGATCGGGTCAACGGTCATCTGGAAGTGCGCAACCTCAGTTTCACGTATCCGGGGACCGAACGCGAGGTGTTGAAGAACATCAGCTTCAGTGCGGCGCCGGGGCAAATGATTGCGCTGGTTGGCCGTTCCGGCAGCGGCAAGTCGACCCTGGCGAGCCTGATTCCGCGTTTCTATCACCATGACATCGGTGAAATCCTGCTCGATGACGTCGAAATCGAAGACTATCGCCTGCGTAATTTGCGTCGACATGTTGCTCAGGTCACGCAGCATGTGACCCTGTTCAACGACACCATTGCCAACAACATTGCCTACGGTGATCTGGCCGGCGCACCTCGCGCCGACATTGAAAAGGCTGCCGCGGATGCTTACGCGATGGACTTCATCGCGCAGATGCCGGAAGGCCTGGACACCCAGGTCGGTGAAAACGGTGTGCTGCTGTCCGGCGGACAGCGCCAGCGTCTGGCGATTGCCCGGGCGCTGTTGAAGAATGCACCACTGCTGATTCTCGACGAGGCGACTTCGGCGCTCGATACCGAATCCGAGCGCCACATTCAGGCCGCGCTGGATCACGTCATGAAGGGCCGTACCACTCTGGTGATTGCTCACCGCCTGTCGACCATCGAGAAGGCTGACCTGATTCTGGTGATGGACCAGGGGCAAATCGTCGAGCGTGGCACTCACTCGCAACTGCTGGCGCAAAATGGCTACTACTCGCGCCTGCATGCGATGGGCCTCGACGCTCCGGCGCAAGACATCGCCTGATTACGGCACAAGGGGGAGCGTGACTCGCCTTTGTACACGCCGGGCGCGCAATGCGCCCGGCGATATGTATCCAGACCTTTACGTTTCTTGACCAAACCGGAATAAATCTCGGCATCGCGCTTGTTAAGGTTCCTGAACGAATTTTGACTTCAATCGAGAGGGCCATCCCTTTCGCGCGGGTGCCGGTTATGTTGCAGCGTTATCTCTGGAAACTGTTGCCCAAGTCGCAACGGCAGTTCTTGCTGGGGCGTCTGTCGGTCGTGGACCGTCAGGTGGTGAACAAGTCGATGTCGGCCAATCTGGGCTTCCCCCAGCCCTTCGCGCAGCGTTCCTGTCTGTTTATCCACGTACCCAAATGCGCCGGGAGCAGCGTCTGCGAAGCGCTGTTTGATAACTGGAGACCGGGTCACCTGCCGTTGTACTGGTACGAAGAACAATTCCCGCAACAGTTTGGCAATAGCTTCAAATTTGCCTTTGTCCGCGATCCTTTGGAGAGGGCGTACTCGGCTTACGCGTATCTGCGAGGCAACGAACTGGGGCCGCGCGATCATTCAGCGCAGAAACTGGTGAAGCAATACCGCGACTTCGACGATTTTGTCGCCCGTTGGCTGCACCCCGAGAGCATTCACCGTCAACTGCATTTCGCTGCACAGACAGACTTCCTCACCGATTCTCTAGGGCACCTGGCACTCGACTTCATTGGCCATCAGGAGCATCTGGAGCGGGATTTCAGCTGGGTATGCGAACAACTGGGGTACAGCGTACAGTTGCCCCGCATCAATAATTCTCAACAGCGGCGTTTCGGGCTTGCTCGCGATTTCTGCTCGGTCCGTACCCGGCGCCTGGTTCGTCGGGTGTATCAGCGCGATTACGAGATGCTCGGTTATGAATGAGGCGCTGCCGATCCCGGCTCCCCGAATCAAGCCCTATGCATTAGCGCTCTCGAACCGTGACCGTGCGGCAATCAAATCGCAGCGCCCGCGCTGCATCTGGCTGACGGGGTTGTCCGGGGCGGGTAAATCAACGTTGGCCAATGGCCTGGAGTTGCAGCTCAACCAACTCGCCCTGCACACCTTTGTGCTCGATGGCGACAACTTGCGCGCCGGCCTTTGTAACGATTTGGGGATGGACGCGGAAAGTCGTCGGGAAAACATCCGGCGCATGGCCGAGGTAGCTCGCCTGATGGTCGATGCGGGCCTGATTGTGATTGTCGCGGCGATCTCGCCGTTCCGCGCCGAACGCGAGGCGGCGCGTCGGCTGTTCGCCGAGGGCGACTTCATCGAAGTGTATGTGAGTACGCCGTTTGCGGTCTGCGCCCAGCGCGACCCCAAGGGTTTATACCGGGCTGCGCGTCAAGGACGTATCAAGGACTTCACGGGGATCGACAGTCCCTACGAGGCACCCCTTGATGCAGAGTACGAAATTGATACCCACGTATTGGAAACGTCAGATGCCTGCAGGCGTTTGTCGGAGTTTCTGCTCAAAAAATGAGCAGAAACCCCTGTTCAGCGATCCGGTTGCAGCCGTCGCACAAGCCCGTGCCCACCCTGTGTTAATATCGCGCCCCTGTTCATTTTGTATGTGGGTTGCTCCATGAAGTTGTCCATGCCGCGATTCGATCAAGCCCCTGTCTTGGTGGTCGGCGATGTCATGCTCGACCGTTACTGGCATGGTGGTACCTCACGGATTTCCCCTGAGGCGCCAGTACCGGTAGTCAAGGTCGAGAACATCGAGGACCGCCCGGGCGGTGCCGCCAACGTTGCGTTGAACATTGCTGCGCTCGGCGCGCCCGCTTCGCTGGTCGGTGTGACCGGCGACGATGAAGCCGCCGACAGCCTGGTCAATAGCCTCAAGGGTGCAGGCGTGCGGGCGTTGTTCCAGCGCATCGCGCACCAGCCGACCATCGTCAAGCTGCGGGTGATGAGCCGTCACCAGCAACTGCTGCGCATCGACTTCGAAGAGCCGTTCGCCACCGACGCCCTGGCGTTGTCCGCGCAGGTCGACGAATTGCTCGAAGGCATCAAGGTGCTGGTCCTGTCCGACTACGGCAAAGGCGCACTGAAAAACCATCAGGTGTTGATCCAGGCCGCCCGTGCCCGTGGCATTCCGGTGCTGGCCGACCCCAAGGGCAAGGATTTTTCGATCTACCGTGGTGCGAGCCTGATCACGCCGAACCTCAGCGAATTCGAAACCATCGTCGGCGGTTGCGCCGATGAGCACGAATTGGTGAGCAAGGGCGCGCAGCTGATGCACGACCTCGAGCTCGGCGCCTTGCTGGTCACCCGTGGCGAGCACGGCATGACACTGCTGCGCCCGGATCATCCGGCGCTGCACCTGCCGGCCCGCGCCCGTGAAGTGTTCGACGTGACCGGCGCCGGCGACACGGTGATTTCCACCCTGGCGGCGGCGATTGCCGCTGGCGAAGAACTGCCGCATGCGGTCGGCCTGGCCAACCTGGCGGCGGGCATCGTGGTCGGCAAGCTCGGTACGGCGGCGATCAGCGCGCCGGAACTGCGTCGTGCTATCCAGCGTGAAGAGGGTTCCGAGCGCGGTGTGTTGGGTCTCGAGCAGCTGCTGCTGGCGGTCGACGATGCCCGTGCGCATAAAGAGAAGATCGTGTTCACCAACGGCTGCTTCGACATCCTGCATGCCGGCCACGTGACGTACCTGGAGCAGGCGCGGGCGCAAGGCGATCGCCTGATCGTTGCGGTCAACGACGATGCCTCGGTCAGCCGCCTGAAAGGGCCGGGTCGACCGATCAACAGCGTCGACCGGCGCATGGCTGTGCTGGCGGGTCTGGGCGCGGTGGATTGGGTGATCAGCTTCCCTGAAGGCACCCCGGAAAACCTGCTGCGCGAGGTCAAGCCGGATGTGTTGGTCAAGGGTGGGGACTACGGGATCGACCAAGTGGTCGGCGCCGACATCGTGACCGCTTACGGCGGCACCGTGAAAGTCCTGGGGTTGGTGGAAAACAGCTCCACGACCGCGATCGTCGAGAAGATCCGCAAGTCCGAGTGACGTTCGATCACTGTGGCGAGGGAGCTTGCTCCCGCTGGGTCGCGAAGCGGCCCTAAAGCCATACACCGCGGTTATCCAGGTGGGTTTGTGTCCGATGGTCTTACGACTGCTGCGCAGTCGAGCGGGAGCAAGCTCCCTCGCCACAAACGTCCACTGATTCTTATCGTGCTGCTTTTCGCGGCACGATCTTCTTCAGCAGCATCTTCGCCTTCCCGCGCAACCGCGCCAGTCCCGAATCTTTCCCCGGCGGCGTCAACCCCTGCTGCCTGACCCAATCCTTCCAGCGAATCCGCTCATCCCTCACCAGCCAACCTTCTTGCCGGGCAAAGCTTTCGGCCAGGTACAAGCCGCGCGTGCTCGCCGGGTACAACTGATCCTTCTTCAAGGTGTAGAGCTCGGCCATGGGATGGCCGTCCTGCAAAGGCATCAGATACAAGTCGGGACGCTTGCGATCGAGGCGAGCGACGAGCTGATCACCTTCCAGCCGTTCATCGACATGGAACAGGCTCAAGGATTTTGCTTCCTTGGGCACGTCCAGGCGCAAGTCGTAGATCAATTGCAGCGAGGCGGTCGGCAAGTGCACATAGGCGCGCGGGCGCTCGATCAACTGCAGGTTGGCGCAACGCACCGGCCGTGCTGAGCCGGACAGCGGGGACAGGCGAAACGGCAGCGCCTCGCGGTAATGCAGCGCCGACGAGTAGGGCGCCGGCAACCAAGTGTCGTTGAAGCGCCCGCCGAGCCAGCCTTCCGGGGTTTCCAGCAGGCATTCTTCGGCAATCTCCTGGATCGCCGTGTGCAGCGGCAGGTTCAGCTCATGGGCCGGCACGTAGCCGGAAATCAGCTTGAGCACGACATCGCCGCGGTCTTGTCGGCGTTGACGCACCAGCACCCAGTAATCGCGATTCTGCCAATGCAGCGTCAGGCGTACCGAAACGCCGAGGTTGGCCAGTTCAAGGGAAAACCGGTTCGAGTCGGCGACGGTCACCGGGCGTCGACGTTGCAGGATCTGAGAGAAATTCAGCGGTCTCCCGACGCTCTGATAGCTCAGGCCTTCGGGAGTCGCTTCGACGAATAACGGCAGGGTCTTGAAGTTGCTCGGGTTCTTTCTTATGAGCGTACGCGGCATGTCGGCTCCTGCTTAAGGCCGCGTGGGCGGCGTCAGTTGCTACGTAGGACCTGGGCAACGGTCGCGACGTTGTGGGCGAGGTGCAGCGGATTGATGGTCCCGACAATAGCACTGGCCACACCCGGATGTTCGAACAACAACTCGAAACTGGCGCGCACCGGGTCCACGCCCGGACTCAGGCACACGTGACCGCTGGCGAGGGCTTTTTTGACCAGAATGGCTTTGCCGTGAGCAGCAGCATAGTCAATGACGGCCTTTTCGGTTTGCTCGTTCAGATTGTAGGTGACCATCGCGCAATCGCCTTGCTCCAGAGCCTTCAAACCGCCTTCGACGGTTTTCCCGGAAAAGCCGAAGCCGCGAATCTTGCCTTCGGCCTTGAGTTCGGCGAGCGTCGCATAGACCTCGCAGTCGTTGAGGATCGCCAAATCGTTGCCGTCGGAGTGCACCAGCACCAGGTCGATGAAATCCGTTTCCAGACGTTGCAGGCTGCGTTCCACCGAGAATCGGGTATGGGCGGAGCTGAAATCGTGGCGCGACAGGCCGTCGGCAAATTCTTCACCGACCTTGCTGACAATCACCCAATCCTTGCGCTGACCGCGCAACAGCGGGCCGAGGCGTTCTTCGCTGCGACCATAGGCCGGCGCGGTGTCGATCAGATTGATGCCGAGGTCGCGGGCCAGTTTGAGCAGCATGCGCGCTTCGTCATCATCGGGAATCTGGAAACCGTTGGGGTATTTCACCCCTTGATCGCGGCCGAGTTTTACCGTGCCCAGGCCCAGCGGCGACACCAGCAGGCCGGTGCTGCCCAGCGGGCGATGCAAGTCGTGCAGGGTCGGTATGCTCATGGCAGCAGTTGCTCCCAGGCCGGGACGCCCATGGGCGGCTTTGGCAATTCGGGTAGCGGTGTGAGCGGACCAGGTTGAATGCCATCGCGGGCCAGGCTTGCAATTACGCGGTCGGCAAAGTCTGGTGCCAGCGCCAGTTTGGTTGGCCAGCCCACCAGCAGGCGACCTTCCTCGGCAACAAACGCATTGTCAGGGCGGGTTAGCCCTGATTGCAGCGGCTCGGCGCGGTCCACGCGCAAGGTCGCCCATTGCGCCGTGCTCAAGTCGATCCAGGGCAGCAACTGGCCGAGTTCTTTCTGCGCGGTGGCGATTTGCTCGGCAGGTTCACGGGCCACGCCTTCGGCTTCGGCGATGTCGCCGCCCATGTACCAGACCCACTGACCATCAGCGGCCGGGTGGGTGGTCACGGTGATGCGCGGTTTGGTCCCACCGCCCAGGCAGTGGGCGTACAGCGGTTTGAGCCCCGGGCCTTTGGCGATGATCATGTGCAGCGGCCGACGCTGCATGGCGGGCTGGCTCAGGCCCAGCGCTTCGAGCAGCGCCGCTGTCCCGGCGCCAGCGCTCAAGACGATGCGTTGAGCGCGGATCTCGCGCTCGTCCACCTTCAGGCCGACCAACACGCCACCTTCAAGCAACGGTTCGATTTTTTGGCCGGCGAGCAAGCCGTCGCCCGCCAGATCGGCCAGGCGCTGAACCAGGCTCGGCACATCGATGACCAGTTCCGCGAGGCGATAGACTTTGCCTTTGAAGCGCTTGTCTTGCAGCGCGGGCGGCAGTTGATCGCCCTTGACCTGATCGACACGACCGCGCACGGCTTTGCTGGCAAAGAAACTGGTGAGGTTGCCGGCGATCGTGCCCGGGGACCACAAGTAGTGGGCTTCGGACAACAGGCGTACGCCGGACAGGTCCAACTCCCCGTCGCCAGCGAGGGCTTCACGCCAGCGCCGCGGCATGTCGGCGATGGCTTCCGAGGCGCCGGTCAGGGCGCCATGCAGCGCGTACTTGGCGCCGCCGTGGATGATGCCCTGGGACTTCACACTCTGCCCGCCGCCGAGGCTGGCGCTTTCCACCAGCACGGTCGAAAAACCCTGGCGACGCAGGCGCGCATTCAGCCAGAGGCCGGCGACACCAGCGCCGACAATCAGAACGTCGGTGGAAATTACGGATGGCATGCGGCGACCTCAGTGTTCAAGACGAGGGCGCAGTATACAGAGCTGAGACGGGAAAAAAGATCGCAGCCTTCGGCAGCTACTACATTGGAATGCATACCCCTGTAGCGATAGCGGTGTGTGATCACTGTGGCGAGGGAGCTTGCTCCCGCTCGGCTGCGAAGCAGTCGCAAATTCGGCTGCCTCGGTGTGCCAGGATAAATGCGGATTGAGGGCCTAGGGCGGCTTCGCCACCCAGCGGGAGCAAGCTCCCTCGCCACAAAATGTTGTTATTTCAGTTAGTGTCCGGCAGTTTTCGAGAACAGCTGAATCACCACGACACCCAACACAATCAACGCCATCCCCAACATCGCCGGCACATCCAGCTTTTGCCCATAGATAAACAGCGCCGCCACGCTGACCATGACGATGCCCATGCCGGCCCACACCGCGTAGGCAACACCCACGGGTACGCTGCGCACCACCAGCGTGAGCATCCAGAAGGCAATGCCGTACCCGACGATGACCAGCAACAACGGCAACGGCGTGCTGAAGCCCTTGACCGCTTTCATCGAAACAGTGGCAATCACTTCGGCGCAGATGGCGATGGCCAGGTAGTAGTAAGCGGTCATGGGTCAATCCTCGTATGAAGTGTTGCTTGCTGAGTTCGGCATTTTAGGGATTCTCCAGATGCGGTAAAGTCATTACCTATCTGCTCTGAAGATGGGTTTGCCGATGCAATGGAATCTTGAACAACTGCGCTTGTTTGTCGGTGTGGCGGAGCAGCGTTCGTTTTCTGCTGTCGCTCGGGAGCAGCGCAAAGCCCAGTCGGCGGTCAGTAGTGCGATTGCGCTATTAGAGGAAGACCTGGGTGTGAGCCTGTTCGATCGCAGCAGCGGACGCCAGCCGAAACTCACTGAGGCTGGCAATGCCTTGCTCGAAGAAGCACGGGAAGTGCTGCGCCAATGCGAGCGTCTCAATGGCCGGGCGCTGGCGATGATGCGCGGCCAGGAAGCCCGCCTGCGTCTGGCCCAGGACGAGGCGATGCCTTACCAACCCGTGATCGAAAGCTTTGAAGCGTTGGCGGAAAAATTTCCCAGCCTTGAAGTGCAACTGACCAGCGCCGCCCAGGGCGATGTGGCGCGCAAACTGGTGGAGCGCCGGGCGGATTTGGGTTTGCTGTTTTATCACGATCAGATTCCGGAAGCCCTTGAACGGCGTGTGCTGGGGAGCGTCGAGATGGTCACGGTGTGCGGCGTCGGGCATCCGCTGGCGGCGAATCCTGAAGTGAACTGCCAGGAACTGGCGCAGCATCGTCAGTTGCTGATGTCCACGCAGTCCAGTGTCTACCCCGGAAGCGAAGCGGCCAGCCCGCAGGTCTGGCGCGCCGACAGTTTCTACGTGATGGCCGAATGGCTGGTGCGCGGCCTCGGCTGGGCCTGGCTGCCGCGTCACGTGGTGCAGTACCCGGCGTATCAGGATTTGATGGTCGAACTGGCCAGCGAATGGACCCCGCCGGCGCTGGTGGTGGAACTGGTCTGGCGCCGTGATGAACCGCTCGGTCCGGCGGCTCGCTGGCTGGCGGAACGTTTTGCCGTGCATCTGCAGGCGATCGGTGAAAAACCCGATAAACTCCGCCGCCATGAATAGAACTCTCTACACCGCGCTGTTTTACCTGGGGCTGCCATTGGTAGCGATTCGGCTGTGGCTGCGGGCGCGCAAGGCGCCGGCCTACGCCAAACGCATTGGCGAGCGTTTCTCCTACGGCATGCCGACGATGAAACCCGGTGGAATATGGGTGCATGCGGTATCCGTAGGCGAAAGCATTGCCGCCGCTCCGATGATTCGCGCGTTGCTGCAACGTTATCCACAGCTGCCGATCACGGTGACGTGCATGACGCCGACCGGTTCGGAGCGCATTCAGGCGTTGTTCGCCAACGAACCGCGCATCCAGCACTGCTATTTGCCTTACGACTTGCCGTGCGCTGCCAAGCGCTTTCTTGACCGGGTCCAGCCAAAACTGGCGGTGATCATGGAGACCGAGCTCTGGCCCAACCATATCCATCAATGTGCCAAACGCGGGATTCCCGTGGCGCTGGCCAATGCGCGACTGTCCGAGCGTTCGGCGAGGGGCTATGGCCGTTTCCGCAAACTGACCGCGCCGATGCTCGCCGAGATGAGCCTGTTCGCGGTGCAGACCGAAGCCGAGGCCCAGCGTTTTCGTGATTTGGGCGCTCGGTCGGAAACCGTCGAAGTCACCGGCTCGATCAAGTTCGACCTGACCATCGACCCGCAACTGTTGCTGCGTGCCGCCGAGCTGCGTGGCCAATGGCAGGCGCAGGAGCGCCCGGTGTGGATCGCCGCCAGTACCCATGAGGGCGAAGACGAGGTGGTGCTGGCGGCCCATCGTCAGTTGCTGGCAGGCCATCCCGATGCCCTGCTGATTCTGGTGCCGCGCCATCCGGAGCGCTTCAATCCGATGTTCGACCTGTGTCGCCAGCAGGGCTTTGCCACGGTCCGTCGCTCCAGCGGCGAACCGGTGACTGCCGCGACTTCAGTGCTGTTGGGCGACACCATGGGCGAGTTGCTGTTTCTTTATGCCTTGGCCGACAGTGCGTTCGTTGGCGGCAGCCTGGTACCGAACGGCGGTCATAACTTGCTGGAACCGGCGGCCTTGGCCAAACCGGTGCTGAGTGGCCCGCACCTGTTCAACTTCCTCGAAATCGCCGCGCAGTTGCGCGGTGCCGGAGCGTTGCAGGAAGTGGAAGATGCCGAAGGGTTGGCGTTGGCGGTGCAGCGGTTGTTCGAATTGCCGCGGGATGCGCAGCGGATGGCGGAGGCGGGTCTGAAAGTGATGCGCGCCAATCAGGGCGCGTTGCAGCGTTTGCTCGATGGGCTAGGCCGGTTGATCGACCGCTAATTCGCAGGAGCCGGCTTGCTGGCGATGGCGTCCTTGAAACCGCTATCGCCAGCAAGCCGGCTCCTACAGGTTTTGCGTCATGCCCGGATCGAGCGGCGTACCGTCTCGTAGGAGCAAGCTTGCTCGCGAAGGCATCTCGCTGACGCTATCGCCAGCAAGCCGGCTCCTACAGGTTTTGCGTCATGCCCGGATCGAGCGGCACACCGATTTTCGTAGGAGCAAGCTTGCTCGCGATGGCAATCTCGCTGACGCCCTCGCCAGCAAGCCGGCTCCTACAGGTTTTGCTTTCCCCTGTAGGAGCTGCCGCAGG